>JAQWBH010000106.1 GCA_028707405.1 Parabacteroides sp.
GTACGCTATTTGAAGGGAAACGTAAAAGTAACCAATTCAAATCGTGTACAAGAAATTCAGAGTATATATTGCTAAATATAAAAGATTTACAAACAACAAACATTATTTTAACGGGACACCAGTGATAAAAATAATCAAAACGTTTAAAGTAATCAACACGATTTCCGCCAAAAGTGTAATAATACACTAGCATACACTTTTGGCGGAAAAATATAGATTATCTTATTCAAACTTGATATCAATACCTCTATCTTCCTTTACTTTCATTACTAATCCATAATCCCAATCTGCAATTTTCGATGTTACAAATTCCGGAATATTAAAAGACCACATAAAAGAATCATAAAAACAAGCATCCTGTTGAGGTAAAACAAAAGGTTTCCCAATAATCCCTTTTTCATCTACATAGGCTATATATGGATGAGTATATAGGCCATCCAACCGTCTACTGCTAAAGACAAACCAACGGCTATTACTGCTCCAAGAATGATAGCTCTCCACATCCTCACTATTTACTTCGGTTAAAACTTTACTTGTTCCCGTTAATAGATCTATCAAATGTAAATCTGCATCCTTATGCCAAATGGAAAAATTACCATATCCGGAAGCCGTGTACATTAGCCACCTACCATCCGGAGAAACTCTAGGAAAAGAAGCACTTTTATTTTCCCGATCTGCACAAAAGAGCGTATCAACTTTTGTACCGAACTCACGAGTCTGAGGATTAAATGAAACGGCACATAGATTATACTTCACCTTATCATACTCTTCCGGAATTGAACACGCTTTTGCAGAACAAAAATAAAGCATATTACCGTCTGGAGAGAAAGCAGGAAACGTCTCAAACGATTCTTCCGAAAAGATTGATGATGATGTCAAAAGTTCATGCTTTTCTATATCATAAATAACAACATCCGAAGCTTCATCATAGACTTCAATACGATTTCTATGATTCAGATGAAAATTCTGATTGGTTTTGTTGACAGAAAAAGCGATATATTTTCCTGAAGGATGCCATGAAGGATAGACTAATGGTGAAATTGTCCTATTCGTTTTTGTATTCAACTTTTCATATTTACCATTATTAAACAACATCGTACCAGCAATCTTACCTCTCATGTGGAAAAGCATCTTGTTTGCTTGCTGCATACAGAATGAATGACAATTTATACAATTATGTTCCATAACCTTATTCTCCAGGATGGATTCCTGAGTAAAATTTTCCAAGTCCCGTTGATAAATGCCCATTCCATTCCAAAGTTCATAGCCCGGTGCAATTAATCTATATGCGAGATAAGAATCAATACGTTCTTTCGCTACATGTAGAAAGAATGGTTTATAGGCCGTCCATCCATCTTCATTCTTAACTTTTATGGTCACAGAAACATTCCCTCCCATAGACTCTTTCAATAGATTTTTCCATTTTGAAAGAGGAATATTAAAAGAGCCATTCTTTCCTGCTATTTCGAATTCATATGCATCTTCAGACTTAAACAAGGCACGGGTTTCCTCGGCTTCAACTTCCAAGCTAAAATTCAATGGTGCTATATTGGGAGGTATAACCACATCCGCATAATCGGGGAATATTACCGGTATCTCATCACTATAGGTGCTTACTTCTACTTGTCGAGAACAGGAAGTTGCAACCAAAAATAAAACTAGACCTATTATTATTCTCATAATTCCCAATTACTTAATCATATAATAATACCAATAGGTATCACCAAATTCTCTTTTTAGTCGTCCTAATGAAGTATTAACTCCAGCATTGGCCAACACAACCTCACGAAATTCAGAGAATCTTTTTATTACAGATGCTGATACCCTATATTTTTCCCACCTATGCGGTTCTGATTCATGAAGAACAATGACGGCTTCCTGCAAATGGACCGGTAATACACGTTCTTTGTATATATCCATTTCCAGGAGCTCCCCGAAAGCATCCAAATCTTTATTTAACAAATAAGTTACACTTAAATATTGTACTGCAATTGAATTCTCCGGACATTCATTTACAATCAGTTGTAAGTCCTTGGAAATATCAGATCGATTTATAAGCATATTAGACGTCGGAAGCCCTTTCCTTAGACACCCCAATAAAGAATCGTTCTCTACCGCCAAATCATTGTTCAAAAACCGGCGATGATCTGTTGCCCATTCTTTATAATAATACGTTTTCTCCAACAATGAAATATATTTTTCAGCAACAGCATATTCACCATAAATCAAATTTGTCTGTACCAATCTTTGTAACATTCGAGGATTTGCTTTTCCCATAGCCATCACATAACTTTCAAAAGCCATATGCTGCGCCAAGGCAACTGCGCCTATCGAAAAATAAATATCACTTAATAATGTGGATATATTATCCGATTTGTTCCATGGCACAAACAAACTCTGAATTCCGGCTCCATTAGCTAACAAAACCCTAGAAGACAATTCACCTTTATGAGCTAAAGCTAAATGATAATGGTTTTGAAAAATTAAATTTCCCATCCCCTTTTCACATTCTTCTATCGACAGATCCCATTGGCTTGTACGGGTTAAATAATCCAATTTTTGTAATTTTCGGATATTCTCATTACTATATGTTTTCATTCCTACATACAAGAGAAAAGAGAATAATAAAAATATGATCGCATCTCCCAACCATCCTGATTTCACCCAACATGTGTGGAATCTGAAATGACGGAATAAATAAGTCAGAAGAATAACGGCCGGAAAAACAATCCAAGCATAAAAGGAAACGAATTCCGGCTGTAGCATCGGATGATAATACATGAAAGGAGTAAAGGCCATACGAAAATCAGTAACCCACAAATTAAAGACAGCTATTATACCAAAAATGAAAGTTTCAACAAGATAAATCAACACATAATAGCTTTTCATCGATTTTTGAAGCCATTCGTATATACAAAATATGAATGCCATTAATAAGGCTATGGGACCAGCCAATACATAAACTATCGGGAGCAAGATCATACCGGTCAAAAGCCGAATTCCCACATTCGTGATCCGGACATAAAGACATAAAGCTAGCATCATTATCAGATAGGCGACAGTTCCCTGCATACTATAGTTGAAATCATAATGCATAGGCAATAAAGCCAATGAAGGTAAAAGTGCGACCAGCATATTGGTAGCACCGAGTTTATTCAACATATACTTCACACCGATTCCGATTCCAACCAACCAAACAGAAACAACCAAGGCTCCTATACATGGAACGATAAAAAACTGAACGAAAAATTCAGATAACCATGCAGAGAAGCCACCTATCGCAAATACTTTCTGATTAAAATATGCTTCTGAAAACAAGAACATTTGGCTTTGCTCGATGTAATAGAAATGATACCGAAAATTCGTTTGTAAGAAAACGTACATCAGTATTCCTATTAAGAACCAAGATCCGGTCTCCCCTAATTTATAATTCTGTATGCCTTTCATAACCTGTTAAAACTATCCGTATAAATATAAAATTTATACGGATAGAATCAATTAAATAGGTAACTATTTAAGTTTAAACTGACAAATCGTAATACTTTCGCCTTGGAACTTCAATTCTTGTACTTTACGATTAACCGACTTATGATTAGTCAACACGACATTCTTCTGAGGTTCACTCAATACATTCTTGGCATCTATGGATGTAGATGAAAGTACAACCATATCCAACAACTTGTCCACTTGACCATTCAAGATTTCAATCCTACCCTTCAACTCCTTAGGACTGATATTCACGATAAACAAAGTCATTAATTTCTTTTCCCTGTCAATGGTTGCCGAAACATCAATGGCAGGAAGATCCTTATCTACAAGTATCGAAGTAACATCAGCCGAAACACTTTCTCCCAAAGCTCTTGCCCGATACTCTTTCAGCGGGAAAAAGACAGTTTGTCTTACAGAGGTAGATTCATTGGTACGGATAGGAGACAGAATATTGACCATCTGCGCCCAATTGGCCATACCGATATGTTCTGCACAACGCTGGATGACATTCAAGAAACAAGCCGTAGCCAACCCATGTCTCCATTCATACGTATTGGTTGTTCCATAGGGAGGTTCCTGATGTTCCCAAATTCCCCATTCATCCAATGCAATCTTGACCGGTTTGGTACGATGAGGGAAACGATACCATTTCTTCCAATCTTTCACCTCATCAGGTACTGTTTCTTTAATTAGCTTGGCATAATTGTTCAAGCCATTTTCACTTCTCCTGATTTTCTTGAAGATAGAATAGGGTCTTCCGGCATCCGTACTTACATAAGCATGATAGGCTATGTAATCTACAGCTCCATCCAATCCTTTCAATGCCACCTTCGTCCATTCAAGATTATTACTTTCCCCATTGGCAATCAATTCGATTGTCGGGTCAGTCAACTTCATCAACTTAATGAAATGCCACATATCCTTTACATACTGATGTGGGTCCTGATGTCTACCGGCATCGGGTTCAGCAGCCTCTTCATTTCCCAAAGCCCAGTATTTTACATTGAAAGGTTCAGGATAACCATGCGAACGTCTCAAGTTAGCATAATAGGTATCTCCGGTTCCATTACAATATTCTACCCAATTGGCTGCTTCATCAGGAGTTCCGGTCGAAATATTCACCACCAATACAGGTTCACATTTCAGTTCGCGACAATATTCAATAAATTCACATGTCCCGAAGTGATAAGGATTAATGCCACCCCAAATCAAGTTTTTCTTGGCTTTTCTTTTATCCTTAGGACCAACTCCATCTTCCCAATGAAATGTTTTGACAACCGTTCCTCCAGGAAATCTTAGCATGGTAGGTGCTAATTCCTTAGCCTTTTCCAATACATCCTTACGGAAACCTCTTTCATCAGAAACAGCCGGGTTCTCATCATAGATACCACCGTCGATACACTTACCCATATACTCTATGAACTGTCCATAGACATAGGGATTAATATTACCCAAGCTTTTTTGAGTATCAATGGTTATCCCGATTTCTTGTGCTTTCAAACACGGAAAGCACAGGCATATCATAAACAATAAAATAATTCCTTTTCTCATTTCTTACTATTTTTATAGGAAATAACTATTGGCTTCACATTCCATCCTTTTATCACGAATTGACCTCCAGACGGTAGATTATCAACGGATGTCTCTATTTTGATCTTTTGTGATTCGCCGGGCAACAACGAGAAGAAGTTGTCACTATAGAAACTCGGTCTGACCGGTTTTCCGTGTTCATCCAAATATTGCAGTTGAACAAAGAAAGCCAATGATGAGCCGGAATTCTTCACTTCCAATTCCATCGTTTGCCATTTATCATCCTTAGTCAATTTACTTTTAGCCTTCAATTGGACTTCTTTCAACTGAGCCAACGGTTCAAATCCGGAAGTTGCAGGACCTGTTAAAGTCTTACGTCCTTCGTACTTGTCATTGGAACGCCAATAGAAAGCATCGGATACTTCCTTTCCCTTTTCATCAAACAAACGTAACTTGATGAAATGCACTTGTGTCAAATCATTCGGGAAATCAATGGTAAAGACATCATTCACGACACCATCTTCCGGAATATTGACGGTTTGGGATTTCTGCCAACGTTTCTTGGTATTCATGTCATATACTTCGGCCGAAACTTTATATCCTTCAAATGTCTGATAATAATCATTGACTACTGATACGGTATTCTTCAAATAGTCAAATTGAGCATGAAGCGGTTGAAGCGCATTCTGAGTATGATACAAAGAAGCTGTCGGTTCCAATGAATAATCCCACATGCGGGCACAGACTTGACTGGCCGGACAATTATGATACCAGAACAACAAACCACTGGCATAACGGTCACCATATTCATGCTTGTTATAATTCCATACTTCCCAAATGGACTTAGAATTCATAGCACCTACCAATTGTCCTTTCTTGGCAAATTCATCAATGGACTTCGATTCACCGTATTTGTTCGTCAAATCCGTATACATGGTTGTCATCAAATGAAATCCCCCGCCGTCATGATAATCCCATACTTCTTTATTGATAGGCCACAAGTCTTTTTCATCCATGACTTCACGCAGTGTTTCAACCGTAGGGATGGTAGGTGAACCATATTCCGGATTGAAGCCATCTACACGACTACCCCGGTCTGATGCCGTATTTTCATAATTCTGCATCGGATTCACTTGTTTGTAAGGACTGCCATCATGAATACCGTCACATTCCGACTGCATCTGATAACCACGGGTATTATCCAAACTCAGAATCAAGTCTTTTGCCCCCGGCATCTCGGTACTTTCATTGGAAGATACATAATAAGCCAATGACGGATGGTTACGTAAACGTTTTACGGTCGCTTCCACATTGCTTAAATATAAATTTTTGTCATGCGGATGCTTGGTATCTCCTGTCATCCAGAATTCTTGCCATACCAACAAGCCCATTTCATCGCAAAGCTGGAAGAAATAATCCGACTCTGCAATACCACCTCCCCACATTCGGATAAGATTGATACCACTTTGTTGGGTATATCTCAATTCGGCATAAGTACGTTCATCCGAATGACGAAGCATAGCTTCAGGAATCCAATTGGTACCACGGATAAACAACTTTTTACCATTTACATAGAACTGACGGGACTTGTCCGGAGTTTTCTGATCGGAAGTGATTTCACGGATACCAAAACGGACATTCACTTCGTCAGAAACCTGATTACGGATACTGGCCACCAATTTCAACTGATAAAGTTCCTGCTTTCCTTTATTGATAGGCCACCATAAACGCGGGTTATTAATAACCAACTGTGGAAAATCTTCGGAAGTAAATACCACTTCTTTGGTTTCTCCTCTAAATAAGCTGACCGTCTTGCTGAACGTAATATTTTCACCGACAATCTCGCCTTTAATCTCACAACGGACATCTCTCTGTGTCGGGTTGGTAACCTCTACACTAATGGTTTCCTTGGCCAAATCATAGTTGGGTTTAGCCAATTCTGACTTAACGAAAGGATGACGAAGTACGGCTCTATCTGTTGTATAAAGACTGATACTCTTCCAGATTCCCGTATTCCGGTCACGAATACCATCGTTGAAGGTAAAATCCCAGCCGGCAGACATCAACATGGTCGTATTCAGACCTATATTTCCATCACCACCATTATGATATTCTCCATTAGCTGCTCCCCATTCCTTATAGGCAATCGTACCAGGAACATCTACCGGATATACTTTAATGGCCAAAGCATTCTTTTGTCCTACCTTAGCGAAATCAGTGATATTGATATAATCTTCTTTGAACATTCCGGCCATGTTCCCAAGCAGGAAACCATTCACCCATATTTCTGCCCGATAGTTGATACCATCCACTTGTAACCATATCATTTTCTTGGCATAGTTCTCCGGAATATCGAATTCTGTCCGGAACCAATAAGTATAAAAGTCTCTACCTGCCTTGTACAAGTCAGGAATCAAGTTTTGTTCCAACTTATTGTTCAATCCGAAATAAGGTTCTGGATAAACCTTATTATGAACCAATGAATTCAAGACTGTTCCTGGAACGATTGCCGGCATCCAGTTTTTTGTATCAAAGCCAATCCGGGATATTTCACCGGAAGAAGCCTTGACTTCATCCGCCTTCATCATACTCCATGCAAATTCACCTTGATGTACTTCTTTGGAATCCAGATACATACGCTGGTTCTGCCTATATAGATTCAAGGGTTGTGCCTGCATCAAGCATACTTGCAATAACAGCAAGCAATATAAAATCAATCGTTTCATAATCTATACAAAAAGGCACGAATACCCTTTCCGTGAAAAGGATACCCGTGCACAAATTAGTTTACTGAATAGTCAATTCTATGATTGTACTATAATTAATCTTACCTTCTGTCTTTGCACCGACACGTACATAAATCTTATTGTTATTAGCCTTGATCTTATACAGATTGTCAAGGAATGTAGCATCATTGCTCAAATCAAGGGTGATGGTACCTTGTGTGTCAGAGACAGTCACCTTTCCGGCACGATTAGAACCATTGTCATCTACTCCCGGAGCAAAGTTCCAATAGCCGTAAACTTCCGATACATTGTAACTTACATCGGTCAGATCCACGTTGTAATTAATGGTAACGACTCTTCCGGAAACAGAAGCATTAGCTTCAATTCTTGCATAAGGAATGGTTTTCAAGTCCTTAACTGTTTGTCCGTGTACGGTAACCATGTCTTCACAAGGCTGCGCAAAAGGGCCTTCCACTACAATTTTATATTCACAATTGAATACTTGCGAATTTTCATAGGTACCATCCATTTTTGCACGGAAATCAATCGATTGGGTTGCACCGGTGTTCTGTTCATATAATTTCACCACTGCACCATTGGAACCCTGAACCGGAAGTGGAATCGGCTGATTGGTTTCCGCATCCAGGATTGTACCCTTAATTCCCGCATTAGGAGCTTCATAATTATCCAACTCATCGATACAACTGCCAAAGCATATCAAAGAGCAGACTGCCATCATTAATAAAAATATTTTTTTCATGACCATAATTTTTTAGTTAGTATATCCCGGATTTTGTTCCAACAATGGATTTGCATTCAAATCTGTAGAACTGATCTTATTATAATAATTCTTTTCAGTAAACTGACGCAGACGTTTTGGAGTGTGGGTACCCTTTTCAAAGACATATTTGTTGTCCTTTAAATCCAGCCATGGATACAAGGCACTGCCTCTAAATCCGTTCAATCCACCTTCTGAAACATCCAGGTGAGAAACTCTCCAACGTTTCAAGTCCCAGTAACGATGGTTTTCAAACGCCAATTCCACACGACGTTCATGACGTACCTTTTCCAAATCAAGAGAGGTAAGCGTAGCAATACCGGCACGGCTACGGATAGCGTTTATTGCTGTCAAAGCCTCCGATTCATTCGAACCCATTTCTACAGCTGCTTCAGCCAAATTCAAATACATCTCAGCCAAACGGAATACGACCCAAGGTGTTTCAGACTTATCCATATTCACATCGGTCAATGTTTCATCAAAGAACTTTTTCTGATAGAATCCGGTTTTCGAAGCATCACCGGCATCGGCACCACCGTCAACACCTGATGTCAAATAGGCCTTACCACCGATTTCAACGGTATTGGATGCCGTATTGTCTGGTTGGGCTGACGCCTGGTATTTCTTTCCATCCGGAGCGATGATACCTCTCAACCAATCAATCTTCGTGTCCTTGATAGGCGAACCTGGCAAATAGACAGAAGCAAACAGACGTGGGTCTTTATTGGCAAAGATATCAATAGGTTCGTCATAACGGATAGGATTACCGTTTGCATCTTCAATAGCGAGCGTACCTTCAGAGCCATCGATATATTCAAAAGCTTCTACCAATTCCAACGTCGGAGCAACCCCGCAACCCCAACCACCACCGCGGTGATTATAGGGTGCATTACGTTTATCCCAACTGTGTGCCTTTCCACCGGCAAGGCTGAATTGCTTTTGGAAAATGTATTCCCCATTGTTACCATTGGTTGTCTTGGTAAAGATTTGGGTAAAGTTGTCAACCTTATCCCCGTCGTCTTTCAAGGTATACACTTTACTGTCTATAACCTCTTTGGATGCATCAAAAGCGGTTTTGAAATAAGCATTGGCATCAGAAGCCGGGATACCAGTCAAATTATTAGAAGCCAAGGTACCGTACTTAGCGATAGAACCGGCATAAAGAGCTGCGCGTGAGCACAAAGCCCAAGCACCGCCTTGCGTGATACGATATTTTTCAGCATCGCTACGGGTTAAAGGTAAAGACGGAGCAATTGCCTTACATTCCGAAATAATGAAATCATACAATTCCTTTTCTGTATTACGAGGAACTTGCAACGACTCAACTTCACCTGTATACTGTTGTGCCTCTTTCAGCAAAGGCATACCTCCATAACGTTTCACGATGGCAAAATAATGCCAAGCACGCAAGAAACGGGTTTCAGCATCAAGGGCAGCTTGTTGTTCAGCCGACAGCGTAGTAGCCGTCTTCAACTGGGCTATAAAATCGTTGCATTTACGGATTCTTCCATAGATATCACTGACACCGATTCTGAAGATGTCGTCAGGGTACACTCCTACTAGATTATAATCATCAAAGAAATCGTTCTTTTGGAAAGAACCTTGACCGTCATCCGACATGGTTGTAAGGTTACACAAACGCCATGCATCGCTATGCCAATAATCAAAGTCTTCAAGATATAATCCATCATAAAGACTTACCAATACTGCATCAATCAGTTTCGGTTCGTTCCAAACCTGTTCCGGAGTAATCTTGCTGTACTGTTCCTTATCCAAATAGTCGGAACATGCGGATAAGCTCAATGCCAATAAACCGCAGCCAATAATCTTATATATCATTTTTTTCATATGTTATTCGTTTAGAAAGTTAAATTAACACCAAAGTTATATGACTTAGTCTGCGGATAATAACGGAAGCTAGTATTACTGTTTTCCGGGTCCATATATTCCATCAAACCTTCGTTACGGGTAAAGGTAAGAAGATTATAACCATTCATATAAACTCGTAAATTTTCGATACCAATTCTCTTCAACCATGATTTCGGTAGTGTATAACCGATTTCAAGTGTCTTCAAGCGTAAATAATCGGCACGGTTTCTGGTCCATGTACTGGTTCTGGTATTGTTACTTTCGCCGGCAACACGCAACGAAGGCATCTTACCCGGAATCCATTCACTGGATGGATCTGTCGGATCAGACAAGCGCCAATGATCCAGCCAGAAATTAAAGCCACTACCCAAACCTTGTTGAATGAACGGATACATAAAGTCACCGCCCAAAATCACATTATGGCCACCGGCACCCTGGAAGAACAAAGTCAAATCGAAATTCTTATAGTTGGCCTGCATATTGATACCATAATAGAACTGAGGGGTATCTCCCTTACCAATCGGACGTTCATCGTTACCGTCAATGATACCGTCATTGTTCACATCCTGGAACTTGATGTCGCCCGGACGCAGTGACTTGTTACCGTTACCATCCTGAATCGGTGAGTTCAGGATTTCTTCATAACTTTGGAACTGACCTGTTGAAATATATCCCCATTGGATACCCTTATAACGGTAAGAACCGTTGTCTCGCCAATTCTTGTACATATTGGCAGACTCTGCACGTTCCAAATATTCATTAGAAGAACGGGTGGTTGAGAAGTTCACTTTCACATTGTAACTGAAATCCTTACCTATCTTATTGCGATGACCCAAAATGAGTTCCAATCCCTTGGTTAAATCCGAGTTCAAATTTTCCTGAGGCAATGATTGACCGAATGTAGTAGGCAATACTGTCAAGCGATTAGCCAACAAACCTTCACGTTCGCGTTTGAAATAATCAAATTCCACACTTAACAAGCCTTTCCATGCACTGGCCTCAAAACCGAAGTTCATGGTCTTCGCTTCATACCATGTCAATAATGTATTTGGCATACCTGCATCAGAAGTACCTGAAGAGATACCACCGGAGCCCAGAATATAACTGCCGGAAGGATAATTATAAGCGCTCAAGAATTGGAAACCACCGGCACTGCTTTCATCTCCAATTTTTCCATAAGAACCTCTGATCTTGAAGTTTTCTACCATCGGCAATTTTTCCTTGAAGAAATTTTCTTCAGACACACGCCAACCTAACGATACAGCCGGGAAGAATCCCCAACGTGAACTTGGAGCAAACTTATAGGAACCATCGTAACGGAAGCTAAATTCTGCCAAATACTTGTCGGCATACGAATAATTCAAGCGGCCTACCAATCCGAGATGCGCCGATTCGCTGGCGCTACCGCCATTGCTCATGTTATTCTTGCTACCTGAATCAATCTGATCAATGGCACTGATTTGAAATTCCCTATATGCATTCACCCAATCATTCCGGTCATTGTAGAATTCCCACAAAGCCAAGGCACCTACCGTATGTTTACCGAATGTATTGTTGTAGTTCAAGGAGATTTGTCCGCTTGGTTTATAGTCGTTATTTGTATCCACTCTCAGTATTGAAATGGATTGTGCATGCCCTTTGTTATATGCATCGTTCACCGGATCATACGTATAGGCATAGAATTCTTTCGTCCAGTTATTGGTATAGTTATTACTATAATCGTAACCAAACATGGCCTTCGCACTTAATCCCTTTACCCAAGGCACTTCCCAATTGAAGGTAATGGATCCGGTAAATTCCCGACGGTCACGATTGTAATATCCGGTATCGTCTCTACGTGACAACTGCCATGGATTACCCTTATCACCTGCAAACTGGTAATAGTCCGGATTATCATTTGCATACAGATTATAAATCGGAAGCGCCATCTGGATACTACGGAAAAGGTCACTGTCACTGAGTTGTTGCTTGTCCTGCTGATCCAAACGACCGCTTAACTGCAAATCAACCGTAAATCCTTTAACAATAGTGGCACTGACGTTCGAACGGAGATTATATCTTCCATACTTATATTCATCTACCGTATACATACCGTCCTGATCCATCATACCCAAAGAGAAGAAGAACTTCACCCTATCATTACCACCAGATACACTTAGGTTATGATTATGCACAGGAGCACTCTTACGAATCATCAGATCATACCAGTCGGTACCCTGAGACCCATTCTTGAACGCTTCCAACTGATCGGCAGAGAACGGAGCATCAATACCTTGCATTTGTTGTGCTTCATTGTAAAGGGTTGCATATTCATAAGGGCTATACAGTTCCGGGAATCGGGTGAAAGAAGAGAAACCGACATTACCATTATAAGTAATCTTCGGCTTACCGATTTCACCTTTCTTGGTTGTTACCAAAATAACACCATTGGCACCCTTAAAACCATATACAGCTGCCGAAGCATCCTTCAGCACACTGATGGATTCAATATCATTGGCGTCAATCTGACCTAACCCGCGTTCGATACCATCCACAATTACCAATGGAGATCCCAAACCACGAATATCCAATCCGGCACCATCGTCACCAGGTGCACCGCTACGCTGAACCGCACGCAAACCCGGCAATTTACCGGCCAATGTATTAGTAACACTAGGAGATTTGACTGTTGTCAATTCCTTTGATTGTACAGAGGCAACCGATCCGGTTACCGAAGCTCTTTTCTGAACACCATAACCAACAACTACAAGCTCATCCAATGCCTGAGTGTCTTCTTGCAAAACAATATTAAAATTGCTTTGTCCGGCAGTACCAATTGTTTGTGAAAGATAACCTATATACGAAACTTGAATTTCCGCATCATTTGCAATATCCAAAGTAAAATTACCATCAATATCAGTCACAGTACCATTTGTGGTGCCAGCCTCAATAATATTTGCACCAATTATAGGTATACCAGCATT
>JAQWBH010000530.1 GCA_028707405.1 Parabacteroides sp.
GTTCACGCCGTGAAAGTAAATTAATCTTATCCCTTATTTTTTCCTCCTGTATTTTAGCTTCTACCAGATCCACTATCTCATTGTCATTGGTGAGAATATCAATCAGGGATATTTCATTCCCTTCCTTGTCATGGCCAATGGGATCGTAAAGAGAAACTTCCTGTTTTTGTTTCTTGGTGCTGCGAAGATGCATTAAGACTTCGTTATCAATACAGCGAGCGGCATAGGTAGCCAGTTTTACCCCCCGTTCAAAATTATAGGTCCTAATGGCTTTAATCAAACCAATGGTACCAATGGAGATTAAATCCTCCAGATCTTCTCCACTACTTTCATATTTTTTCACTACATGAGCCACCAGGCGAAGGTTATGTTCAATCAAAATGTTCCGTGCTTCTTCCCCTCCCCTTTGCATTTCCTGCAAGCACTTGCGCTCGTCCTCTTCGGAAAGCGGCTGGGGGAAAACCTGGTTATTGAGATAGGCAAATAGGCACAAACTGCCTTTGAGGATTCCGGTAATAGCCAGAGCCCACAATAGGAAGGACAAATTACCACCTCCAAATTCTGCGCTCTATACTATATGAGGTTGCTAAACAAAATGTGCCTTAATCTGACATGAAAATTTTGGGGAGGGGGGAAAGATGGGGGTTCCTGGGAGCTAGCGTTTTATAACCTATTGTTTCTTTTGAAATCGTATTCTATCTTATCCTACTATCTTAACCGCATTATCCTTAACCTGGTTAACTGCCTCTACAATCTGCTTTTGTTTTGATCCATCAAAAAGCTTAATAAAACTCTGAGGTTTATCAAAAGGTGGCTTCATTAGTGCGGATACATTCTCGATATAGCCATTTTGTACTATATAATCAATAACCTTTTTTACAAAAACAATTTGTCCATGGCTTAGTGACTGATCATTTATAAACTGAGAGAATGCTGCGCAGGCTGCTTCATATTCCATCTTTGCAATTTTACGTACCAGTAGGCCGAAAGGCGTATCCTGGTATTCCCGTTTATAATCTTCTGGGGTACCCAGTTCCCCAGTGAAGATATGCTCCAAGCTGTTATAGTCGAAAGCAGTCAACTGAATATTGTTTCGAAGCTTATAAATAGCCATATGATCGCGGTTTTCTTCAATATAACGGTTTACCTTTAGTTTATAGTCTTCAAAGGTATAGGCGGGTTCCAACCCTTCTCCTTCTTTAACCTCAAGAACAATATCATTCAAATTGGTATATATCGGGTTAACCTTACCTTCATCAACAATAAACTTAATAAGGCTACGGAGTTCAATACGTACCTTCTCAAAATCTAATATATCGGAATTTTGCCAGAAATCATCTGTACCAATATCAGTGATAAGCTGTATTTTTTCTTTAATTTGTGGAATAGTAATACGCTTTGAAAGGCTGCAGCAGACATTTATAAGTTGCTTTTTGCCTTTTTTAAACTGTGATAGGCCCTCTATCTGGGCAATCATAATTCCATACATAAAGTTATCAAATCGTTTGGCAAACTCATCTATATCATCCATGTAAACAAGCGGAGCCAGGTGAACAATTAAGTCATGTTTGTCTAAGTCAGAAAGAAATACGAAAGCATCCCTCTTTTTATATTTCTCAATGTATTGTAACTGCAGTTTTACCGATATAAGTTCTGTATTCAGTGTGTTTATCTGCTGTACGACAGTATCTATAAGATTTGTACGAATGGCCTGATAAGGTTCCTCCATAAAAGCCGATTGCTGGAGATGATGAATTAAGCGAACCCGTTTAGCAAAGATCGCTTCCGAAATGCTCTGGGTTTCGTTGCCTTTCACGCCGTCTTTGTTGGTGCGGAAAAATTCGAAGTTTCCGAGGTAATCAAAGATTAGGAAATGGGTTTTATCCTGTCCATCCCCGAATAGATTTTTGCATAGCCTTGTACCCCGGCCAATCATCTGCCAGAATTTTATTTTAGAGCGGACACGTTTAAAGAAGACTAAATTAACCAGCTCTGGAACATCTATACCTGTATCCAGCATATCCACCGATATAGCAATATAGGGCTCTTTTTCAGCAATTTTGAAATCATCGATAATTGTTTGTACATAATTGTCATCGCAAACCACACGCTTGGCGAAACTGCCGTGATATTGCGGATATAGTTTATTAAAACGCTCAACGATATACTCCGCATGTTTTTTATTTTGTGCAAATATAATGGTTTTTCCCAGCCTGTCACCGGCAGCAACCTTAATTCCTTTGGTCATTAAATCTTCCAATACCATATCTACTGTACATTGGTTAAAGATGAACTCATTAACCGCAGGGGAAGGAATAAAATCAGGCATCTCACCATCTTCATCTGTGAAATCTTCTTCATAGCGTGCCTTATCTTCCTCGGATAGTTCATCGTAAGTTATGCCCTCTTCCAGGAACTTGGTTCTAACCTCAATATTGTGGTAAGGCACTAAGACGTGATCGTTATCTACAGCAGTTTCATACGCATAAGCATAGGTCGGCACACCGTTTTCCATCTCAAAAAAGTCATAGGTGTTGCGATCCACTTCTTGCTTGGGTGTAGCTGTTAAACCAATCAGCATACTGTCAAAATACTCAAAGATAGCACGATATTTTTTAAAGATACTGCGGTGGGCTTCATCTACTATAATTAAATCAAAATGGGCAGGGGTAAACAGCCGCTGCCCATCTTCGTTCTTGGCTGAATCAATTGCATTTAGCATAGTAGGGTAGGTTGAAAATACTATGCGGGCCGTTTTGTCCTCCTTATTGATTAATAGATTACATAGGGACATATCCGGCAAATTAGTTTTAAAATCATTCTTAGCCTGCCTGACCAAGGCAGTACGATCAGCTAAAAATAAGGTATTAGTTATATATCCACCCCGGGATAAGACATCGGTTAGACTGGAAGCGGTTCTAGTTTTCCCCGTACCGGTCGCCATGACAAGCAATGATTTGCGATGACCTGTTTCAATGTTTTCACATACTGCCCGGATGGCTTCTTTTTGGTAGTAACGATCAGTTATTTTATCGTCTATCGGTATCTCATCCAAAGGTTTACGTTCATTCCTTCGGTTCATCAGCTTTTCAAGATCGGCTTTGGAGAAGACTCCACTCACCTTACGCTGCGGAGAAGTTAAATCATCCCACAAGTACGTTTCAAAGCCATTGGTGGTAAACAT
>JAQWBH010000531.1 GCA_028707405.1 Parabacteroides sp.
AGGAGTTACCCTTTCTAATGAAGACGAATCAGCATTCGTAAAAGTGCATAATAACGACTTCATTCAAGGTAGGAAACGAATGTATATGACTGCCACGCCGCGTCTTTATCACGACGATGCAAAGAAAAAAGCGGTCGATAATGATACTATTCTTTGCTCTATGGATGATACGTCGTTGTATGGCGAAGAATTTTATCACATAGGGTTCGGTAAGGCTGTCAGCAAAGGATTGTTATCAGACTATAAAGTGCTGATTTTAACAGTCAATGAAAATGACATGACGACTTCGGCTCAGAATATGGTTGCCAATGGTCAGACTGAAATTCCCGCGGGCGAAGTAAATAAACTGATCGGTTGCGTTAATGCACTGAGTAAAGAGATTGTCGGCGATGACGGTACGGTCAAAGCCAGTGACCCCGAACCCATGTGTACGGCTGTAGCTTTTTGTCAAAATATAGATGTATCTAAGAAGATAACCAACACGTTCAATCAAATGAACGATCTTTATTACAAGGAGTTGTCTGACGAGCAGCAACAAAAGATGGTAGTTGTGGAAAGTGACCATATAGATGGAACAATGTCAGCTACCACACGCGGACAAAAACTCTCGTGGATGAAATCGGTTCCGAAAGCTTGTATGCAATGCCGGATACTTACCAATGTACGCTGCTTGAGTGAAGGGGTCGATGTTCCATCGTTGGATGCTGTGATGTTCCTGTCCGCCCGAAATTCACAGGTCGATGTGGTGCAGTCGGTTGGGCGTGTTATGCGCCGTGCTTCCGGCAAAAAGTACGGTTACATTATCATTCCGATAGTTGTACCATCCGATGTTCAGGGCGAAAAAGCCCTGAGTAATAGCAAGGAATATGCTGTGGTTTGGACGGTCTTGAATGCACTGCGGGCTCACGACGACAGGTTCAAAGCGACTATCAACAAAATAGAGCTGAACAATAACAAACCGGAAGGTATTGTCATCGGAGGTGCTTCGCACGGACGGGACGATAATAAGGGAACAGAGCGAACAGGTGCAGGAGCAGCAGAAGCAGCCATGCAAATGGCGATCCAATTCGACAATATGCAATCCTTGCTCTTTGCCAAGCTGGTAGAGAAGGTGGGCGAACGCCGCTACTGGGAGCAATGGGCAAGGGATGTGGCAGATATTGCCGTGCGGCAGATAGAAAATATTAGGGCATTAGTAGAGAACGACAAAAAACACCAGCGGGAATTTGAGAAGTTTCTGAAAGGTCTTCACAAAAATATCAATCCGTCGGTATCGGAAGAAGATGCTATTGAGATGTTGGCACAACATCTTATTACCCAGCCGGTATTCGAAGCATTGTTTGAAGATTACTCTTTCGTACGCAATAATCCTATTTCCCAGTCGATGGAGAAAATGCTCACTTTGCTGGAAGAACATAAAGATGAAAAAGATGCAGAGACACTGCAAAAGTTCTATGATTCGGTTCGCGAACGTGCAAAAGACATAGACAATGCCGAAGCCAAGCAGAAAATTATCATAGAGCTATACGATAAATTTTTCCGTACTGCATTCCCTATGATGGTGGAACGGTTGGGTATTGTCTATACACCTACTGAGGTGGTCGATTATATTATCCATTCGGTCGATGCCGTGCTTCACAAAGAGTTCGGACGTACACTGAGCGACGAAAACCTGCATATCCTCGACCCTTTTACCGGGACTGGAACGTTTATTACCCGTTTGCTGCAAAGCGGACTGATAAAACCGGAAGATCTGAAACGCAAGTACAGTAAAGAGATACACGCCAACGAAATTGTCTTATTGGCCTATTATATCGCATCGGTAAATATAGAGAACGTCTATCACGATTTACAGAATAACAGGTCGGAGACCTATGTGCCTTTCAATGGTATCTGTCTGACGGATACCTTTCAATTGGGAGAGTCCAAAAACGGCGAAGACTTGTTCAGCGATATGTTTCCGCAGAACTCTCGTCGGGTACAGGAGCAACAGAAAGCTCCGCTGCGGGTTATTATAGGCAATCCGCCGTACTCCATTGGTCAGAAATCGGCCAATGACAATGCTCAGAATCAGAAGTATTCGAAACTGGAAAAGCGAATTGAGGAGACTTACGCGAAAGGTAGTAGTGCAACATCTGTTAAAGCACTATATGATGCCTATATAAAAGCTTTCCGTTGGGCATCGGATCGTCTTGACCCGAAGAACGGAGGAGTTATCTGCTTTGTGAGCAATGGTGCGTGGATTGATGGCAATGGAATGGACGGCTACCGCCATTGTCTCGAAAAGGAATTTTCGTCTATTTATGTATTCAATCTTCGTGGAAACCAGCGAACAAGCGGAGAGTTATCTCGCAAAGAAGGCGGAAAAATATTCGGTTCGGGCAGCCGTACGCCCATCAGCATAACTCTGCTGGTGAAGAAGCCCAACCATCAAGAGAAAGCAACGATTCATTATCACGACATAGGCGATTACCTGAGTCGCGATGAGAAACTCGATATTGTGAAAAAGATGAAAAGTGTATCCGATACTGAAATGAACTGGCAAACACTTTCACCCAACGAGCATAACGATTGGATTAATCACCGGAACGATAAATTTGGTGAATTTGTACCGCTTGCCCCAGAGAAGAAGTTCGATACAGAAACACAGGCTGTGTTTACTGTGTATTCTTTAGGATTAAACTCTAATAGAGATGCTTGGGTATATAATTTTTCAAGAGAGAAATTACAGGTAAATATGAGGCGAACTATTGACTTTTATAACAATCAGGTTGCTACGTATAAGCAGAATATTCAATCTGAAGAAATAAAAAAGATTGAGAAGTTTATAGATATGGATAGTGCCAATATAGCATGGAGTAGCAGTTTGATACCCAAAGTACAAAGAGGGATATCTGTTAAGTATGAAGGTGAAAAAATATTTTCCTCTATATACCGACCGTTCTACTCAGCCAATCTATATATGGGTGAACACTTTATTCATAGGAGAGGTCAATTTGATCAACTTTTCCCAACTACCGATACGGAAAATTTAGTTATTAGTGTTTCTGGCATGGGGGCAAGTAAGGATTTTTCTACAATTATCACAAATAAGATTCCTGATTTGCAATTAATGTTTAATGGGCAATGCTTCCCTCTCTATTGGTACGAAGAATTAAATGCAGAATAGACTGGAAT
>JAQWBH010000107.1 GCA_028707405.1 Parabacteroides sp.
GTAAATATCTTGGACCAGCTCGCGACAACATGGAAAAACTTTACAAGCACAAAATTGTCAATGTACTTGGTTCAAACGATAAGCTTTAATCAACCTGCTTGAGTAAAGAGATTTAAAGAGAGGGTATGTATCCTACATACCCTCTCTTTTTATATCATTATATGTGATTAAAAAAGTATATACTTTTTTACAAAGAGGTCATAAATCTTTATTTCTTTTTCATTGGTGCCGGTTGTGAAATTCGTATGCAACTGATAATTGCAGCTATAATAGCAAATGCAAAAGCCAGATACAAGCAAATCTGCGTACCATTGTCATGAGCCAGACCAAATAACATGGACACAAGCGTTGCTCCTATTGTCTGTCCCAGTAACCGCGCCATACTCAACATTCCGCTTGCTCCCCCACTACGATTAACAGGTGCCGACGAAATAATTGTGCTGTTATTTGGTGTCTGAAATAAACTAAACCCTGCTCCACAAACAGCCAAACGCCACATTATGTCCATATCCGATGGCCATAAAGGCATAACTGTTAGTAAAAATAGCCCGGACGCAAATGTCAACATTCCTATTGCTCCCAAGATCCCCGGATGAATCTTTTCAACCAGATAGCCGGCTGCAGGAGCAGCAACCATACTGGCTATAGGCCACGCAGTGAACAGCAATCCTGTTGCCACATCACTACGACCAAGTGAATTCTGAAGAAAAAATGGCAACGAAATCATCGCCAACATCTGAGCCATAAAAGAGAATATAGAATTGATTATAGAAAGTGAAAATATAGGTATACGCAATAAATCGAGTGGCAACATAGGGAATGTTTGACTAAGTTGCCGGCGAACAAAGAAATAGCATACAACCATAAAACCCAAGGCTAAGGCGATAATCACCGCACGACTACAATCATGTGCAATACTCTCCATCGTGAATATCAACAAAGCAAATGTCAATGCGTTCATCATCGAATTGGTAATATCAAATTTCTGGTCCAAAGTTTTTGCCGGATTCAGAGGAAGATAAGAAATTCCTAAAATAAACGCGGCAACGGCAAACGGGATATTGACTGCAAACAACCAGTGCCAGGAACCGAGCGATAAGATTGCAGAAGCAAACGTAGGACCTGCCGCAATAGATACAGCTACCACAAACGCATTGATTCCCATTCCGCGTCCTAACTGTTGTTTTGGATAGATAATGCGAAGTAACGCCGTATTAACACTATTGATAGCCGCAGCACCAAAACCTTGCAGAACGCGCGAAAGTGTCAGCATCCAAAAAGACGTTGACAACGCACATAACAACGAAGTGATACTAAACAATACAAGACCAAAAAGATAAATTCGGCGATAACCGTAAATTTCTCCCAGTGAAGAAAATGAAAGTAATGCAACCATCGTTGCCAACTGGAAAGCGTTAACGACCCAAATAGTCATAGATGGATCTGTCGACAAATCGCGTGAGATTGTAGGTAATGCCACATTAGTGATTGTCCCTGTAATGACCGAAGTGCTAACTCCTAATGCAATAGTCAGTATTGCCAAATAACGACCGGGCAATGGCATTCCCTCTGTTTCAGTTATTGCCATTGCCCTATTTAAGTGCATATTTATTTTCAATCTTTACTTTTTAATTACTACTTTTCGTACGGCCTCTAACATAGGTTCAACATTAAGTGGACTGCCTGTTGCCTGCTTCATCCATGCATTTGGAGTCAAACGTCCCTGGCTGAAGATCCGTTCTACTTCAGTTGCGAAGTTTTTACCTTCAAGGTACTGGCTAAGTTGGAATTCTATAATCTGTCCGAAAGCATAAGCCGACAAATACAACGGTGAATCAATCATATGCGAATAGACGGCCAATATTGTCTCATCTTTCACGCCAAATACAGGTGCATAATACTTATTCCAGATCTCCTTGGCAATGCTAATCATTGCTTCTTTTAACTGTTCTGCCGTTGCATCGGGGTGAGCATAAAGCCATTTCCAAACAGATATATCAACCATCGAAACACCTGTAATCTCATACATAGTCCAAACTTTATCCAGCACATCCATAGCCTTCTTTTCGGGATCACTATCCTTAATGCCCAAAAACTCTAAGTCCCGCTTTTGAAAAACAAACGCTAAAGCTTCTGTAAAGGCCGTATTCGGGACACCACTCATCATATAATAATCAACATCATACATTGAAATGGTTTGTTCCACATTATGCCCAAACTCATGTATAGCAATATTATAACCTTTATAATCCATTCCTGTAGCCGGAATGCGTGTCCGCAAATGCGACTGTTGTCCTTTCATAGCAGATCCCCAGGCATGACCAGAACCCCGTGCCGGGTCAACAGCAACCTTAGCTGCAATATAGTTTGCTTTATCTTTAGAAAATCCCGCTTTCATCAAAATATTCGGAAGATCGTTCTTCATTGCATCCGCATTAGGATACAAGAAACGTGTCTGTTCGTTCAATTTTACCTCATCCATATTACTGCGGGCTTTGAATCCATCATACCAAATATCATAAGCTTCGAGTTTACGCCCTAAGCGCTTGCTGATCATTTTTGCCAGGATTTTCAATTCCGGAGCAGAAAGAAAACTATCGAACAAACTCTCAGCGTCTTTAAGCGAAATTTCCATTTCATCGTTAAACTTTCTGTCAATATAAGTATCGCCCGTATATTTATCGATCCCTTGCATCGCTTTGAAAGTATTCACCATCTTCTGATAACGCGTAGTCGATTCGGGCGAAGCCTGAGCGAACTTGCCGTCCAGCATAATTGTATTGGTAAAAGGATTCCACATATACTTCCCCGCATTAATTACCTCAACTGGAATTTCCTGAGCAATAATGCGCTTCATTATTGCATATATCGTACGCTGTTTATCCAATCCTATTTTCCCCTTATTATAGTTCGACTTGATCTCGTCGCGTAGGTTCCAATGCGAAAGAAGGACCATTTCTTTTGGAAAAAGGACCTTTCCCTCCTTATTGGTAGTATAGCCCATATAAATATTATATGCGGAAATATACATCTCTGCATCGCTCATGGCATTACCTTGCTTTTGAAGAACATCGGCTGGAATACGCTGTGTAAACATATCGCCTAAACGCGCATAAGCCCAAGCTTTACGATCATTGCCCAGTGCTTCTTTTTCTACCAGTGTCAGGTGTGGAAAATTTAGCATGATAATAAACGCAATCTTGTTTGTAAAGAAATCATCAGTCAGGTGTGACGACGGACTGTATGAAGCAAACATTTCATCGATAGGATAAAGCGGACCAGTGGTCAAATGCATATTCTGTTGCAGTCGGAGAGTCATTTGATTATAATAGCCGTTAATTGCCTCCATATAATCGCTGATCTTTAAGAACACATGCTCCTTCTCTATCGGATCGGCTATATAATTTGTTTCGCAAAACTTTTGGAAATCCTTATCGGTACCATCAGCGACCTGCCATAATGAAGCAGCCTGACGTACTCCCTTTTCTATTCCAACGTCGTTACTGGCATCTTTCGCTGAAAGAGAACGAATAGTCTGTTGTATAACAGACTGATTAATTTCGGCATTCACATTAAAGCACATAATTGTACTCAGCGCCATAAGAGAAAAACATTTTAGAAAGGTCATACATGAAATATTACAAATTATTGATGAACAAAGGTAAGAATAAATACTTTCTCTTGCGAAATAAAATACGACTAAAAAATATCCCGGCAGACCTCTCATAGTTCTCCTTGAGATACTTGTGTCTACCGGGATTTCTTTATATAAAAAGATTCACATTAGCCTCTTCAGCGCGCTCCAAATATGTAGCAACACCTCCTAATACTACATTATCTCTCAGTTCTTCCTTTTTGACGCCCATCACATCCATGCTCATCGTGCAGGCTATCATTTCAATGTCGTTATCAATAGCTTGTTTCATTAAACTCTCCAGATTGTCAATATTACGCTTCTTCATGATCAAACGCATCATCCAACTACCCATACCCATCATGTTCATTTTCGAAAGCTTCAACTTTGTACTGTCTGACGGAAGCATCCACCCAAACATCTTTCCAAAGATATCTTTCGAAACATCAGGCTTATTCTGCTTCTTTATCACATTCAAGCCCCAGAAAGTAAAGAACATTGTCACTTTCTTTCCCGTAGATGCAGCGCCATTGGCAATTACAAACGAAGCCAATGCTTTATCCAAATCATCACTAAACACTATCAGGGTCTTGTTATCTGCTGAACGACCATGAACAGGGCATAATTCTTTTGGCTCTTCCTTGCAGATCATAGCTGTCACGACTCCATTGTCATTTTTAACAGAAATCAATCCAGCACCTGTCATTTTACACCATGACACCACATCTTTGGCAAAAGCCTGATCAGTCGCTGTAATTTGTAACCGACTCCCAATCTCTAAATTTTCATAACTCTTTTTCAATTGAAGGATCGGCCCCGGACACATCAATCCACAAGCGTCAACTTCTATTACTTTTACAGGTCCATGATCACAACCGCAAGAATTATTCTTTTTACATTCTTTCGGAATTCCTACACTTGCCGTTGCTGCATGCCATGTTTTATACCCACCTGACAGATTGCGTACGTCTTTAAAACCATGCTGAACCAATATTCTGGCCGCTAGATAGCCGCGCAATCCAACAGCGCAATTCACAATAATCGGCTTATCCTTTGGCAGCTCACCCAAATGATCACGCAAATCGTCCAACGGAATATTGATAAACCCCGGGATGCATCCCAATTGAAATTCTTGTGGCGAACGGACATCAAGGCAAAACGCCTCAGACGATAATCCGGACAGTTCACGCCAATGAATAATTTTCACCTTCCCTTCAAGAACATTTGCTGCTACAAATCCAGCAATATTTACAGGATCCTTAGCCGAAGAATAAGGAGGAGCATAAGCATGTTCCAAGGTAGTCAAATCATAAATAGTTCCTTGCCGTTGAATCACTTGTGCCATCATCTCGATACGCTTGTCCACACCGTTGAACCCGACAATCTGTGCGCCCAACAAGCGGCCTGTTTCAGGAGCAAAGAGAATCTTAATCGACATAGGTATCGCTCCCGGATAATAACCGGCATGCGATGCTGTATGCGTATACGAAGAGATATATGGGATATTTACCTTTTTTAATAATTTTGCATTAGCACCAACAACAGCTACTGTCAAGTCGAACACCTTTGCAACAGACGTACCCATCGTTCCGGGATATGTTTCCTTATTTCCCATTGCAATATTATCTGCAACAATACGCCCCTGTTTGTTTGCCGGTCCTGCCAACGGGATCATTGCCGGCAGACCTGTAACAAGATGACGCACTTCTACAGCATCTCCGAGAGCATAAATATCAGGATTGGAAGTTTGCATAAATTCATTCACGGAAATGCCTCCCAGCTGTCCTATCGTCAAACCTGCTTCACGCGCCAACTTCACTTCCGGGCGGATACCAATACTAAGCAAAACCATATCCGTCTCAATAATCTCGCCACTTTGCAAATTCACGGATATTCCCGACGAAGTTTCTTCAAAACTCTTCACGCCATCTTTAAGATGTAGTGTAACTCCATTATCAACAAGATGTTGATGAATAATAGCTGCCATCGAATAATCCAGCGGAGCCATCACTTGATCTGCCATCTCAACAATATCTACTTTTGTTCCGCATAGACTGAAATTCTCAGCCATTTCCAGCCCAATAAAGCCTCCGCCGATAACAACTGAACGATGCGGTTTCTCATACGCTATATATTGCTTAATAGCATCCGTATCTGGAATATTGCGTAACGTAAAAATCTTTTTATTGTCAATGCCTTTTATCCCAGGGCGTAAAGGTTCAGCCCCCGGTGAAAGTACTAATTTATCATAACTTTCCTGATAAGACTCCTGTGTCAGTAAATTCTTTACTTTTACCTCTTTCTTACCTGCGTCAATAGCCATAACCTCTTGCTCCGTTCTTATATCTATCAAGAAACGATGAGTAAATCCTTCTACCGTCTGAACAAACAGTTTTTTCCGATCACTTATCTCTCCACCTATATAATAAGGTAGTCCGCAATTGGCATACGAAACATATTTTCCTCTTTCGAACAAGATGATCTGAGCCTTCTCGTCCATTCTGCGTAAACGTGCAGCGACGGTCGCTCCACCTGCAACTCCACCGATGATCAAGTACTTCATATATTATACTATTAATTATTAAACTTTTATACTTCTTCTGATAAATCAAATTTTATCCATACATTGTTTTAATTGTTCAAACAATTCTTCAAATCGCAGTTTTGCATCCATCATCAGTTTAATTTTATCTTTTCCTGCCATAGTAAGCGAAAAAAACATTTGCCTCTTATCATCCTTATTCATATGGCGACAGATAAACTTTTTATCTTCAACAGCTGTAATTACTTTCGACACACGCGAATTTGAAAGCCCGATATATTCACTAATCATTCCTGCCGATTTATTTTCACCATCTTTCAAACAACAGAGCAACATCGCTTCATTGATTGTGATTCCATTGGCTTCTGCAAAAGTTTTCTCAAACTGATACAAGGTTTTATATATATCCTTTATAGCACAAATTGATTCCATTTCTTTTTCACTTTCCTCATTAATGATGCAAAGATATACATATATTTTTCATTACAAATATTTTCTAGTAGAAAATATTTGTAATGAAACAAAAATCACAGATTGCATCTTCATGTAATCTGTGATTGAATAAATATAAATTATAGATTAGTCTCTATTGGAGAAATACTTCATAAACTGCAAACGCTCATACATGGCGGGATCCTGAATATTTGACATATTCAACTTCCCAATAAACTGCTTTAATGAATCAAAACGGGACTGATGCATCCATTCTTCAAGGCAAGTCAACATCTGAGAAATAATACTTGGCCCGTGCAAATAAACTGCACTGCAAAGCTCTACGGCGGAAGCACCGGCCAAAAGGCATTTGATCACGCCATCCCAGTCATGCACGCCTGTCGAAGCCGCAATACTTATTCCAGGTATCTTACTTGAAGTAATAGCTATCCAGCGAAGAGTATCACTCAAATCAGTTGTACTACTGAACACATTACCCGAGACAATTTGCATTTTATTGATGTCAATATCCGGCTGATAGTAACGATTAAATAACACAAAACCATTTGCTCCATTAACATTTACATCATTGATAAGAGCAGGAATGTTCCCCAGACTTTTACTCATCTTTACCGTTACAGGGATCGAAACGGCCTTCTTTACGTTACGAACAATATTGACGTACAAATCGCGCGTTGTATCACTATTATACGTCAGATCTGTTTCCAAAAAGAATATATTCAACTCAATAGCATCCGCACCAGCCTTCTCTATTTCATGAGCAAACTCCACCCAGGCACCAGATCTATAACAGTTGATACTGGAAATCACAGGAATAGCACAAACATCTTTTGTCTTCCTAATTAGTTCTAGATAATCATTAAGTTGATTTGCTTTCACATAGCCACGAATATAATCGACAGCCTCGGGATAGTCTGAACCTACCGAAAGCGAATCACTCTGCAACTCTATCTGCTCTTCAAAGAGTGACTTTAGTACGATAGCACCGGCACCGGCTTTCTCGAACTCCTTACTTTTTTCGGGATTCCGTGTCAAACCCGAACTTCCTACAATCAGCGGACTGCTCAGTGTAAGCCCTGCATATTGTGTTTTAACGTCAATCATTTCAGATCTAATTATTTAAGTTTTACATTATTATTAATATTCTCTTTCCCCAAAAATATTCGTTCCAACGCGTACCATCGTTGTCCCTTCTTTTACAGCCTCCCGATAATCATGACTCATTCCCATAGACAGTATAGTAAAAGAAGAATGATCCTTGAATTCAATATCTTTCAATTCCTCGAATAGGTTATGCAAACCATGAAACTCCTCCTCTACTTGTTTCATGTCGTCGGTATTCGTAGCCATGCCCATCAAACCACAAATCTGTATATGCTTCATTGAGTCAAGGTTCTTATTCTTCAATATAGCCTTACACTCATCAGCACTAAATCCATGCTTGGCTTCTTCACGCGCAATATGTATTTCCAGCAAAACACGAATAATCCGTTCATGACGCATCGCCTGTTTCTCTACCTCTTTCAATAATTTCTCGCTATCGATACTCTGTATCATTGAAATATACGGAGCGATATCCTTCACTTTATTGGTCTGCAAGGGACCGATAAAATGCCATTCTATATCTTTAGGCAATGATTTCGCTTTACCTACCAATTCCTGAGCACGACTCTCTCCAAAAATCCGCTGTCCCTCATTATATGCTTCTTGCAAAGCTTCTACCGGATGAAACTTCGAAACAGCCACCAATGTGACGTCTACCGGAAGCTCATCTTTCAAATTCTTAATATTCTGAGAAATATTTGTCATTATTCTGTTTCCACCTCCTTCTTAGCCTCAGCCATCAACTCTTCATCGGATTTCTTTCCAGACGGGATCGAACCAGCGTCAAAGGGGAATACGTCGACCAACATAGTTTCTGAAACCGAAGCAATAACATAATCAGCCATTGTCCCTTTCATCCCTTCATTAAGTATAACGATCGCATCTTCTAATGTTGTAGCTTGAGCCAACATCTGCGAAGCCGTTTTCTTCTCTGCTCCACTCTTTTCGTCCAAAGTGATAAAATAAACTTTAAACTTATAGAACCTATCCCCTTTTTCATTAAAGAATAGTTCTGAATAGCGTGCTCTCTTAATATCTGCCACTGTAAATTCTCCAGAAATATAAGGTTGAATCTCTTCAATAATACGAGCTTCAGCTTCCGTAAACGACATTGCATCAACCAAATATGGCTCAGAGACCTTCTTCTGCAACCCATTTTCCATTGTTTTTACGTAGGAGACTTTACATTCAAACCAATTATGCATCATATTCAATTATTTATTCTACAAATTATCTTTTAATTCATAGGCAAAGATAAAATCTATTCCTGAATAAATCATCATATATACAACTTATGTGCAATATTCTGTAAAATTCTTGAGATAACCAAATATATAACTGGTAATATAATCAACGAGGGTATATAATCACTGATCTATTGTTCTACTGAAACAACTTGTGTTTATTGTAGACCAAAATTCAGAATATGTACGGTTACATTTTTACATACCTCTCACATCTCTATCAGGCCATATATTAGCCTATCTGGCATTTCAGCATTTTTGACACGGACAAACATTTTGTAATCCATTATCCGAGTAACAGGGCTTATTTCTTCAATTCTGTTTTTATAATCATCGACAACTGAAGTGAATCACTATTAATAAAATTAGCTGTTTTTTTTGGTAGACGCTATCTTCTTTAATAAATTTGCTTCCATTAGGTATACTTTCAACTTATTTATTTAGCTAGATAAAGCCCTATAAGTACACCTAATATATTAATTATTAATAAAATGAATTATTTATACATACTCCCTTTTTACTAAAATTCAGAGCAAAAAATCTGTTGAGTATTAGAACTCATATACTAAAATTATTAGCAACTCCATACTTTTCAACTAAATTACAAAAGAATCAATTATTTCAGTTTATGACATACAAAAAAGAGATATCATTATCCGATATTACTTATTGTTCATCAAAAAACATCAATATATGACAAGTATAAAAATCAAATTCCGTACCTCTTCCGTCAACACGAAAGAAGGCACACTATTCTACCAAGTGATCCATGAACGAGAAGTAAGGCAAATAAACACCAACTACAGGTTGTTTCCAACAGAATGGAATAAACGATTGGCGCAAATACGACTTTCTTCATTTAGTGAACCTCGCCAAGTGTATTTATCCGAATTGAAAGACAAAGTAGAGGAAGATACCTCGCGTTTAGGAAGCATCATATCTCACTTGGAACGTTCAACTAAAGCCTATACCTCCGATAAAATAGTGGATCTTTTCCTGTCATCTTCCAATAACAAAGGTTTCGTTTCCTTTACCAAAAACCTTATGAGACAACTGAAGCTGATTGGCAAAGGACGAACGTCGGAGACCTATACTACAGTGCTAAATAGTTTTATTCGATTCCATGGAGAAGAAGATATTCCATTGAAAGACATAGATTCTGGCTTAATCACAAAATATGAAGTATTTCTAAAGACAAAAGGACTTAGTCAGAACTCTACATCATTTTACATGCGCAACCTCCGTGCCATATACAACCGCGCTGTAGAAAAAGGACTGACCACACAACAAAATCCATTCAAACACGTATATACCGGCATCGATAAAACAGTAAAAAGAGCAATTTCGATGACGAACATACGCCAAATCAAAGACATGGATCTCACTTCATTTCCTACGATGGATTATGCAAGAGACATGTTTATGTTTTCCTTCTACACTCGTGGGATGTCGTTCGTGGACATGGCTTTTCTGAAGAAAAAAAACTTACAAAACGGCACTCTTTCCTACCGTCGTCAAAAAACAAATCAACAACTCTTCATTAAATGGGAAAAACCCATGCAAGAGATCTTAAAAAAGTACGATACAAGAGGCACGTCGTATTTACTCCCTATCATAAAAGACACAAACAAAAATGTAAGATTGCAATACAAAAATGCAGCGCACCTCATCAACAAAAAGCTAAAACAACTGGGCGAAAAATTGGAAATTCCAGCCCCACTAACTATGTATGTCGCTCGTCATTCTTGGGCAAGTATTGCCAAGAGTAAAAACATACCTATTTCAGTCATTAGCGAAGGCATGGGGCATGATTCCGAGAATACAACTCGAATATACTTGGCTTCGCTAGACACGTCTGTCGTAGACAAGGCAAATAAATTAATCCTCAAGTCTCTGTAAGAAAAAAAAACGAAGAGAATATTAAGTAAAGTGAACTTTCTCTCCATAAGAGAAGTACTAATTTCCCTGAATTGAAGAAAGGCGTAAAAACCGCTTCATGTTGTACCGCCTCTATTTGAAAATTCGGGAATGTGGACTATTTATTTAGGGGTAAAGGGCATTACTGCTATTTACCTATTTTCTCAATTTGAAAAAGAAGAGGATCAACCCTGATTATCACGTATCAGGATAGAAATATCAAGATATGGCGGGGAGAAGTTAAAGGTATATACTTAAGGCAGCGCGATGACACCAATAAACATTTTCTATATGATAAAACAAAACAACATTATATGTTGGGACACGCTTAAAGTTTTTGATAACAAGGTTTTTGATATAGAAAATATACCCAAAAACAGACAAGGTGGAATAATTCAATAATGACAAGATATGCTACAACAAGGGGAAACACATGCGAGTAATAGGGGAATTTTTCAAGGGAGCTGAGGCATGCATCAAACGTAAAAGGCGAGCATCATCTGATTGTTACTATATGTGGTGTTTATAGGGTAACACCTCCAATATTTCAGAATGCTTCCACAAAAAATAGATATAATGTTACAAATTGTACTACTTCTTAGTGTAAAAATACAGGAAATATTACTCCTATATTTATATTTCATAAGTGACCACTGGGCTACATTTGAAGAATCAGTTTATTCTATTTTGAAATGATTAAACATTTATACCTGATAATTTTATTTTAAATAATAATTCATTCTGTCTATTTGTTATGAAGAAAAAAACAACTCAGCAATCCTTAGGCATCATATTTTCTGTAATATTGCTCACTTTTACCTTGTTAGTAATTGCCTGCAACATTTATTTATCTTTTTTAGAAAAGACAGTGAACAAAACCATTAGTATATTATTGATTATTAATGCCATAATCATCATATTCCTTCTATTTCTATTAATTTACATGATCATCTCACATTTACTTGTGACTAAAAAAAACAAAGAATTGAAAACACTTTGCTTCAAATTGACGCACATTACACCCAATAACGACGTGAACATCATACAGTACGATGTAAAAGAAAAACGCTTTATTTACTGGAATGATAAAGAGAATATTCCTCCCCGTTCTTTTTCTCTAGACGAATATTGGACACGTGTTTTTCCGAAAGATTTGGATGTTTCTCAAAAACTCATGGAATATATGAATAATCAAACATTAGGTAATTATTCTTGTGACTATAGATATAGAGTTCCAGAAACTGAAACATACGCGTGGTATATTACCAATATCATCCCCTATAAAATTGATAAAGGTGGCAAAGTAATTAGCTATATGGGTATTTGTCAAAAAAATGACAAATGCCATGTAATGATGGAACAAATTACCGAATTAAGTACCATGGCTGAAATGGTCAAACTGCTATCCAATTTTATTGAAAATATTGGATACAAAATTATAACACCATTAAATGCCATTGTTGGTTTTTCAGACTTGATGAATGATGAAGACTCAGAAGAAATCAAAGCCGAATATCAAAAGATTATCAATGAAAACAGTAGCATGCTGCTACGAATGTCAAATGATATCCTTACGTTTGCAGAAATAGAATCTGGTCGCCAACTTTGCATTCCTTTATCATTTGACATAGAATTCTTCTTTAGATATCTTATTAAAAATGTAAAGAAAACAATAAATCAAGGCATTAATTTAATTCTTCATTCTGAAAATACAAGTTTCAAAGTCACACTCGATTCTTCTATGCTGGAACGCATTATAACATCTCTATTTAACTTTATGATAGGCTTTACAAAAAAAGGAGACATCGATATCAAATATGCAGAAAAAGATTCAGGATTATATGTTATCATATCCGATTCAAGCTTTCATATAAAAGAGAAATACCAACACCATCTCTTCTCCCGATTCGATAATTTCGACAAATCTTCAAAGTACATTCCAGGGATTGGTCTTCCTCTTTGTAAAGCACTTATCATCAAAAATAATGGGAAAATAAGAGTCGATTCAGATTCCAAGCAGGGGACATCCTTCCGCTTTTGGATTCCTTGTCCAATAAACAAGCAACTACAACCTGAAGGAATCTCTAGGAGAGAGTTTTGATATGATAATGAAAAACAAAATACAATAATTTATAACGTACCGAATTTATATTCTCCTCGTACAATGGAGACTCTAAACAGTCTAACTTGTATGCAAATAATAAAAAAAGTGACTAAAAGATTGCAAAGTCCACAGAAAGGCGTAAATTTGCACACCAATATAAAATGGTTTAAAATGATCGACAGAATAAAAGCCCTGCTTCAAGAA
>JAQWBH010000532.1 GCA_028707405.1 Parabacteroides sp.
CCGGTCACGTTCGCCTCGTTCGAGGCAAGAGGGTTCTTCACCGACCGCGGCACCGAGGGGATGGCTGCCTGGTGGAAGATGCCGTCCGCGCCAGGGAAGGTCTCCATCAGGAGGTCAAGGTCGGTGATGCTCCCCTCGATGAACGTCACCCGGGGGTGGTCGAGGAGGTGCTCAATGTTTTCCCGCCATACTCTCCCGACCAGAGCCCCATCGAACAGGTGTGGCGGGCGATCAAGCGAGAGGTTGCAGCGACGTTCATCACAGGCTATGAGCATCTGACCGCCACGATTGCAGAGGCGTTTAAGAAACTGGTGACAAAGAGAAGTTGTTGGGAGAAATGGGTGGTTAAATTCCTGAGTCCGAAGTATGCTTCAAAACTATTGCGCGAGTAACTATATGCGGTCAGGAAGAAATAGATTGACTAATCTCCAATAATTTGGTTCTGGTGCCCTCTACCCAAAAGACCCAATGCATATCCTTTTCAACTCTCATATCTGGAAATTCCTCCAAGGCATGCATTGATGGCCTTCTAGATAACCGAATAGTCCAGAAGATTGAATAGTTCTTCTCTTTCAGTTTTCTTAGCAGTTCGTCCCTTCGGACGAATATCATTTTTTGTCCATCTCTCCATCTAATTCCACTTTCGAAATAGAATCCCTTTAACGAATCCTCCAGACTGTAATATTTCAGTTCATCTCCTTTACAAATCTCAAGAAACTCTCTAATAATTTTTGAGGGGAGAACATAACCCCGTTCACCACTGATCGCTGAACGATAGTAGCCTTCTACCGTAGTATGGTACGTCTTGTACTGTTTCTGACGGTTATTTTGAAACGAAAAATGTGTTTCCTCTAGGCATTCTTCTTTCCACGGCATCCAAAGAACATCAAAGGGGGTCAGATATGTTGCTGCGATTTCTAGGTGACCATACGAACTAATCGCACTTTCAACAAACGACCTAGAATGTGCGGCCTTTAATGAGCAATCTCTTTTGAACAATTTAAATTCTTTATTGCTTATGATGAAGCTGTTTATCCAGAGGAGTGAACTTCCTTGCACTGTAGGCTCAGTGATCGAAGTGAATAACTGTAAAGCCAGCCACGGGTTATTAGAGAAGCAGTTTATCTGATTAAGATGCTCTTTGGTTGGCAAAATCCAAGGAGATAAATCTGGAATTGGAGCACCAGTTATCCATCTTTTTAGGTTATTTAATCGATTTTTTCCTCGAAATTTCATTTCAGGTGCTAAATTATTCGGCAAAAAGAAACCACAATCTTCACGGTTTAAATCGAGTTCGACCTCGTGTAATTCCTGAGCAGGGTTCGGTGGAAGATTGTAGATGTGACTATAGTCAGAGACAAAATATCTCTTTTCGGGATGATCTTCGCTATACTCTAATGTATCTGCTAAATAACCTATAAATTCAGGGACAAAACACCAAACATATTTTTCAGCGAAACTAGAAACAGAACTCCGTTCACCGTGTGAAGCAGGACCATACTCTCTAATTATTGCAACATCCGCCCCAAGAATTTCCCCAGATTTCCCTCCATTAGGCTCTCCATAAAATTCTTTTTTATTCCACCCCATTTTGTTCAAGTAGTAGAAGCAAGCGGCAGTTGTTAACTGTCGTGGAGAGACATCTTTAACTTCAAGGATCTCTGAATATTTCCTCAATAGTTTTTCAGCATTTCTTGAATACCGGATCTCTTTTTTTTGCTTACAACGATTACTCTCACTTGCGCCTTCAGGAGTTGCGTTAATGATGTGAATTTGTACCTCTGATAAGGCTTCTTTACGCAGCCTCTTTTCTTCAAGAATTGCTTCTAATTCACGTCTTTTCTTTATGCTTATTCTACCAAACTTCCCCGACAGAATTTCTTGTATCGTGTCATATGATACGTTTGACCACTCAGATTCAGCCTGTGTTTTGACTTGCCCTTTTTTCTGAACTTCCTTAAAAAAGCCTTTGTAGGCCCTTGGTAAAACATATTCTGCCAGATCCCATGAGATAGGAACAGAATGTTCTTCGTTTTTTAAGATTCCATGTCTATCGACTGGATATTGCGAACTTGTGATTGAAAATGGCGGGCGGGCTCTTTTGACTTGTTTTAAACTAATATGTCCACCAAGGAATGCCCTTTCACATACTATTCTTCCAGCCTGCCTTATCACGATGTCACGGATAACGCCTATCTTTTCCGATCGGAAAATTTCATCTAATGCCCACTCTGCGAAGGTTTTTAAGATTTTATCTTTTGGATCTAACAAGCACGCTATCGCTGAAGATACTTGGACTATATCTTCTCTCATTTGAGGATCATCCGACTGAAACGCCAATTGAAGTAATTTAAGAAACTCTTGAGGGTTTTTCTCTCCCCATCGGGTCAATTCTTTTCGACAAGTATGCCTTAACTTTTCATCTACTGATGTTAATGTCCATGCAAATAATAATGGCATTCCTGAAGCTAAATCAGAAGCAATGAGTTTCTGATTATATATCGGATTTTGACCCCATCCACCCCAAACAGCATCACTATTTGAAAGTAAAAAGTCGGGTCCCGAAAAAATGAGATCACGGGCCGCCACATTTTCAAAACTCATTAAGACCTCATGTAGGAACTCTGGCCCCAGGGGATGGTTATCAATCCGAGCCACTTTCACTATTAAACCATTGATGAATTTTCTGGATGTTGGCATTGATTCCCGAATTTTCACCTCAACCCATGGCTTAAACTTATTTAAATCCTCTCTATTTACCTGCGAAAGGCTAAAAAGGCGTAGCTCATCAATTGCCTCCTCCGGCAAATCATTAACCCAAAAATTGTCCTCTCCAACCAGTATTTTGTAATCAGAAAGTAAGATGAGTGAGGCCCACGATTGAGCAGCAGGTTTCCCTTTCAGTCCAGGGGGTAAATTGTTTGATCTAGACCGAATAATCGCTCTAACTGCATTTTCGGCAATCAAATAGTCGTTTAAAGGTTCAAACGCAAACTGATAAGTAGGTTCTTCAGGTCGTAAGGGATCGGCATCAATTGGGATAAATTCAAGCAGCAACCCATAATCTCGCAAGTAATCCAAAATTTTTCGACTTATAGAATTATTAATTAACGAATCTAATGTCGGGGCATTTGAAATTAATTGGGATGCACTTGAGCGAG
>JAQWBH010000006.1 GCA_028707405.1 Parabacteroides sp.
TCTGAGCCAAGTTCGTTCGTAGCGATTCAACGCTGTTTGATGTTCCATAATTGTAGAAATGAATTTAATGGAACAAAAATAAACAAAAGAGAAAGTTACTACAATATAGAATCGCGGAGACGCTTACCAAAATTCATTCGAAGGCGCGAACCATTTCATTCGAAAGAAATTATTTTTTATTCGAATGAAACACTTGCTGCATCCGAATGTATGGGTTTTTATATTCGGTTAAAAGCAAGTATTCGGGCGTCTGTACAAAGATTACTTTTAGAAGAATAGTGGTCTTCTTAAGTTCACATTCTTCCTTTACATCAATTCAAAAGTGTGTATTTAGGTTACATGTTTGAATTCAACAGATAGTAAGGGGGGCATATTATTCATTCAATCGGAAGGCATATGTATACTTTATAAGGTTGAGATAATAAGTCGTTATCTCTTGCTTCATACATTTCGTAAAGGTAGGCGTCACGCAGCTTATAGTTTTTTTCTATTACATTTAAATACATGGTATTCCATGCTTTTTCATATTCTGAATCAAATAATTCAAAATAGCCGACCAAATACTTCCCCTCGGAAATTGTTAGCTTTCCGATTTTTCCTTTTACTTTAGTATTATGAAGAATGCTAACGCACACACTCTGTCGGCTCTTTCCTAATTTCGTCACCGCAGGATCATTGTGGTATATAGTAAAAAATTTGGTATCAGGAGCGTTTAATAATTGATTTTGCTTTGCCCAATCAAATAGGGTGGCATAAATATTCTCCATTTCATAGAAGTCACCGATATAAGGGAAGTAGGCAACCAAAAAACTTGGCATCCATTTTATTTGAATATCTGCATTTTGAATGAAGGAGTCCTTTTCTAATATAGAGGAATCGGTTTGTTTATGATTTATAGCATTATTAGTTCTTTCAACACATTCTCCTAAAGAATTGTAGAATTGTTTATTCCTGGAAAATACCGCCTTTTCTTGCTTTCTAAACTCATGGGCTGTCGTGCTGAAATACTTTCTAAATGCACGGATAAAGGATGTTTGATTTGTAAATCCACATCTATAAGCAATCTCTACAATCGGTATAGTTTTATCTTCCTGAAGTAATCTTGCCGCTTTTTCTGTTCGTATTCTTAAAATATAATCAGCAGGAGTTTCCCCTATCAAAGCAGTAAATATTCGATGGAAGTGAAAAGGAGAAAAATTTGCATGGCGAGATATAGTTTCAAGATCCAACACGCTATCCAAGTTTTTCTCTATATAGAGAATTACGGAGTTTATTCTTGATAAGTAGTCTTCTGTACTTTTTTCCAAATTACCCATACTTTTATAATATAGCCATAAAGTTAGCAAGAAATGTAAAATGCAGCAATAGAAGAATACCTACATTTACATATTAATAAGATTCTAAGTGATATGGGAAAATTTGAAAAAGTAATAATATTCTATTTTTCAGGGACAGGAAATGCCCGAATGATAGCTTCATGGTTCTCAAAGTTTGCAATAGAGAACGAAGTATATTGTCGGATTTTTGATATTACTTCAGAAGGATATATTTATTTGAAAGAAATAGATTCTGACGCTCTTATTGTTTTCATATCACCGGTGCATGGATTTAATTATCCGAAAATCACATTAGATTTTATTCGTAGTTTTCCAAAAGGAAATAATTCAGTAGTGTTGATGAACACCAGAGCGGGTATGAAGGTCGGTAAAATGGTTATTCCGGGATTAACCGGGATTGCATTCTTTCTGTCTTCCTCCATTCTAAAGAGGAAGGGGTATAAAACGATCGGACAAATTCCTTTTGATATGCCGTCCAACTGGCTGTCAATACACCCTGCACTCCGCAAAAAGGCTATTGAGTTTATTTATGAAAAGAATTATCATCGCGTGAAAAAGCATTTTAAAATATTATACTCGGAAGAAACTGATTTTGCTTCTAATAAGGATATAATCCAGGATTTATTAATTTCTCCCATTGCTTTAATATACTATTTAGCTGGCAGATACTTCCTCGCAAAATCTTATTATGCTTCAAACAAATGCAATAATTGTCATCTTTGTATAAAACAATGCCCTGTACAGGCAATTAGATTGATTAACGCCCGTCCGTTTTGGAGTTTCAAATGCGAAAGTTGTATGAAATGTATGAATAACTGTCCCTCCAGAGCAATAGAAGTGGCGCATGGTTTGTGGCTTGTTCTTATCGTTTTGGCATCAACCACAGGTTCTTTTCTATTCCGAGATTGGCTGCCAAATACTTGGATAGTCCGTTTTTTGTTTTTCAATCTTATATTTTTCATTCTTTTATTGGTTTTATATCGTGTACAGCATTGGATTCTAAATAATAAGCTCATAGCACAAATAATTTCATTAACTTCTCTGACGCATTATAAATGCTGGGGACGATATAAAGCAAATCAAAATCATCAGGAACAAATATAATTTTGAATCTTTGATATTGTGGAGTCAACTGTCTGCCTCCTAATGATATGGCTTTTCCAAAGCAAATCGATTTCGGAAGCATACCTGAATAAGATCATGTACAGATCAATAAGATTTGTATAACAACGAAAAGGCTTCAGAAAAAAAGTATTAACTTTGAGGGCAAGTAAACAATGCTGACAATCAAGCGAACGGATATCGACCAAGTATGTCATTCAGCAAAGAAAAACATTACAAATATTAGTTAGTAGATCAATAAAATAGAACACTTATGGAAAACAAGTATTGCCAAAGTTGCGGAATGCCGCTGCAAAAACAAGAGGAATTGGGAACGAATGCAGACGGAAGTAAGAATGAAGAATATTGCTGCTATTGTTTTAAGGGCGGAGCATTTACGATGGATTGTACAATGGAGCAAATGATAGAGCATTGTGCGCAATTCGTAGATGAGTTTAATAAAAATTCTGAAGTAACTTATACTAAAGAAGAGGCTATAGCGAATATGAAAATATATTTCCCCAAACTCAAACGTTGGGCGGCACAATAAAAAAGATACTTCAGTATATTAAAGCTTTAGAAGCAAAAAAATCAAAGAGGTTTTTTGGAGGACAAGATACTTTCGTTGGCATTACCTGTCATATAAATTAATATATGGGATGTCAGCAGGGGTTTTATAATTATTTTAGATTATGGAAACGAAGTACATTACACTGACAAAAAAAATATAGATACAATTGCTTCTGGGTATCGGGACAGTATAAGGGTTATGGACAGGCTAAAGCTTTGCTTCAGTCTGCTATTGACGATGCAAAAATGCAAGGCAAAAACGGCTTGGTTACAGTTGTAGATACAAAGAAATTTTCTTAGTACTGTCTCATGCTTTGTATATCTTTACATAAATAGGTGGCTATAAAATGTTTTTAAGGAGTAATAAAATATTCAAGGAAAGATATCCGCAGAATTTTTTGATCAAGAGACCTATTATAGGTACTTTGATATTTTTGGTATGTATTTTTGTCTTTATCATTATATATCAGCCGCTACATGTGCGCAATGCACGTTCTTTCAGTTTCCATTTTACTATATTATTATATTGTCTGATTTTTTCGGCAACTATATTTATACTAACGTTTATTTTAAAAAAGCTCCGTTTTTTTTCTGATTGTGAAACGTGGACATTTTCCAAAGAACTTCTATTTGACGTCATCATTTTATTTGGAATTAGTATATCCGTTTATTTTGCAGGTTTTGTCATTGAAGAGCCATCTTCACGATGGAACTTCCAAACATTTTTAGATTCCTTTCAAAGAGCTTTATTTTTAGGGGTTATTCCTATATTTCTGTTTACCTTAATAAATATTCGCTATCTGTTCAGTCCTCCTATTTTCCAAAACTATACTTCTTCTTCCGGAGGAAATCAGGAAGGAGCAGAATTACTTGTTAATATTACATCAAAGGCGAAAAAAGAAGAATTAAGTTTTTACACGGATCAATTCATTTATGCGGAATCACATGGAAATTATATTGTTTTTCATTTGTTTATCAAAGATAAGCCACGCGAAGTAATCATTCGTAATTCCATTAGCAATATCGAACAACAATTTACTAAGATTCCTTGGTTTATGCGAGTTCACAGAGCCTATATTGTGAATCTGAAGAAAGTGAAATCCAAAAGCGGGAATACACTTGGATATCGATTAAAACTTGCAGACAAATCGGATACGATACCGGTCTCCAGACAAAACATTTCAAAATTCGATCAGTTAATCGAACTATATCAATAATCCATTTATAACAAAAACTTGCCATTCATCCCTATTTTTTCCCTTTAGTATAAAATCTTAGTCATATATCCCTGTTATTAGGAAAAAAGCACACGACCTCTTTTATTTGCACATCTATTAAAAAGACAAGTGCAATGAAACGAATAAAAAAAGAAACTTTCTTATATAATGTAAGAAGAAAAACAGAATGGTATCTCTTTTTCATCTTTATGGCTTCCAACCTGTACTCACAACAAATTACATCATCAATAGAAGGAACGGTATTAACAAAAGACAGTATATCCATTTCATATGCAACTGTTGTTTTGATAAAAGATTCTATAACAACATCACATTTTTTTAGAGGAACAATTACCAATGAAAAAGGCGCTTTTGAATTCAATCGGATAGAAAGAGGAGAATATATGCTCCGGATATCCTCAATAGGATACTCTTCGATAACGAAAAAGATAAACATCTCATCAAAAAATCCATTGGATGTAGGAACCTTCATTCTTCAGGATTCAACATTCCTTATCAACGAAACAATGGTTACTGCAGAACGTACAAAAGGTAAATCCGAAAATGGGAAAAACATTTACTTTATAAATAATAAGATAGTTGAAGCATCTGGGAATGTTCCTGATATGTTACGACATATACCCGGTATTCAAGTCGATTTAAAACAAAACATTTCAATTAACGGGAAAAAAGATATTCTGATTTTTGTAGAAGGAAAAGAACGGAATAAAAGTTATATTAGTCAGCTTAATCCTGCACAAATTGATAAAATAGAAGTTTTGGCCACACCACCGTCAAATTACGAAGGTGATGTTTCAGGCATCATAAATATTATCTTAAAAAAAGACAGTAATATCGGCTTTGGCGGCCATTTTTTCTCTGAAATACCAACAACCTCAGCTATCGTGTATTCATTTCCGACATACAACTTATACTATAATCACAAAAAAGTTAATCTTTATACTTCTTACAATGGAGAAATTAATTATGAAAATATTGACGAAGCTACATACAGGCAAATATATAATCCCAAACTTACTATCTCATCCGTTCAACATGTTAGGCAGAATAATAAGTCACACAAGTTTCATTACGGAGTTGATTATCGTGCAACCGATCATAATATAATTAGTTTCTACGGTTTTCTTAATCCCTATTCCTCCGAACAGAATGGAAATGTGATTCTGGGTACATCAGGAGATATCAATGAACACTGGGATAAAAAAAGGAAAGAGGAAGACAATAATATTAATTTCTTTAATTCAATCTATTACAAACATACATTCAACAGTGGAAGTGAATTTTCTGCCGAATACAGCAACATCCATATATACTCAAAAAATAATCTGACATATACAAACGATACAGATATTCAGACAAACAAAGAATGTCCGAGAGAAGAGGACAATCACTTGAAAATTGATTTTGTAGCTATCGCGAATAAAAAGATGAAGTTAAGTACCGGAATAAATATTAAAATTCAATCCATGCAAGACAAGTTATCTGAAGATTTTCATTATCATCAACAAATTTATGCCTGGTACGGAACTGCTACCTATCAAACAGCATCATTCAATGTGAATTGTGGATTGAGACTAGAAAATGCCAAATCAAAAAACAAAGGTACTTTTAGTAACTCGGATTTTTCAATTTTACCCTATGCGGCGCTGTGTTATAATATAAATAGCGAACATACACTCTCCGTTTCATACCGTCGTAAAATTAGCAGACCTTCAATCTATGAACTTACACCTTATACTTATACGGACAATCCATACGATATTCGTACAGGAAACCCTCTTTTAAATTCTGAATACCAAAATTCCATTTCCATGGAATATGCCTTACGGTTTAGGAGTAATTATATTTCTTCTCGTTTATTCTATGAATCCAGGTCTAATGTCATCAATAAACTGACTCTTTTAGATGAAAATTCCATTTTTAGGACACAGGAATGTAATTTAGGATCAATGTATGATCTCGGTATGCAGATTTTAAGTTCACTTTCCTTTGGAAGACTTACTATTACGCCTTCAATACGTATGTACAACCACACGACATGGGCAAACAATTATGCTGAGCAAAAGAATATAGAAAACAGAAAACAATGGATAGTTGAATCGAATTTGACATCCATATTATCATTTAAACACGATTTTGCTCTCTCTGCTATTTTTCAATATACGACAGCAAAAAATAATATTCAGGATAATGCCTATTGTAATGCACTTTATTTCGTATCCATTGACAAGACATTTAAGAAAAATATCAAACTGGGTATCGTGACGGCTCTCCCTTTAATAAAAACATTTGTTTACCAAGGCGCAGACATTAAAGCGTATAATTTTTCAAGTCATTATACCGGTAATTTAAAATTGCCCACCGTTCCATTAATGATTCGTTTTTCCTACCAATTCAATTATGGCATAAACAAAACTGTTACAACTCATAAAATAGAGGATATAAAAATCCGACCTAAATCAGGATTTTAGGAATTGTATACAACTCGCGTCAGGCAATATATGACAAACCTTTTGTTTTATGGTTTTCTTTGTTTTCGCAAAATAGGTGTAAATCTATGATTTGACTTCAATAAGTCTATATTAATATCTTGATTTGAATACTGCAATAAAAACAAATTATCAGCGTTTTTATTTTAAAAACAATTAAAATGAGATCATGAAAAAAATATTTTGTCTGTTTTGTGTTTTATTCTTATCAACAGGAGTGTATGCACAGCCACTTTATGTAGAAAATGGTGTAGCATTTTCTTCGTTGAAAGGACTTTATGATGAAACTCTTTGCAAATATCAGATGAGTGCAGGGGTTTATTATTTAAATAGGAATTGGTCATTTCTGTCGAGCAGTTTGGGTTTTCTTCAGAAAGGAGGAAAATATACTTATTGGTACGCCGAATCGATAAACCAAGGATACCGATGTCATCATAGTGAAGTTGTCAAATATATCACCGCAAATACCTTGTATAACGTAAAATACGATTGGGAGAACGTGATGTTATATGGCGGTATTGGACCCCAACTGGCTATTAATGTTGGTGACAATGAAATTGCCGATTATGACCGAGTGAAACGAGTGAATTATTCACTAAAGACCATTATTGGCATCAATTATCATTTGAACAGCTGTTTGATTGGCGGTTCTATCAGCTATCTGCCTACATTAGGACACCTGTTTCAAAACAAAAGCGGCAATGACAAGACTATTATGGTTTCTTTATTTGTTGGATACAATCTATGAACCATATTTGGAAAAATTTTGTATAGATTGGCGGCTACTTTATTTGTTTTCCCCTGTTCTATTGAATCATCCGGTTATCATTTGAAGTTTATCCCGGCTTTGCGGGCTTGCGAATGTTGAAGCTGTCGTATAATAGGGTAGAGTTTACCATCCTTGATAAACTTTGCTCCGGTTTGTTTAAACCAAAAAGCAACATCATGTTCTACGCATACGCCATGTATATCCATTACCCAGTCAAAATCGCACGGGCGAGCCTCATAGCCTGACTCTCCACCTGCAACCACTTGTTCGATCCACGTACCGATATTAAAAGAGCGCAGGTCTATTCGCTCCAGCAGAGGTTCGCATATTATGATCTTATGTTTGATGGATGCCGCTTTGTATATAGGTAGACGGTAGTCGGCATATGCTTGATTCTCGACTGTGCAACAGATCGTTACATTATTGTATCCGTCGCCCCAATCTTCCGGCAAACACTGTGCAAAGCGGTCAATACGTTTGGTGATCATCATAAAATTCAGATCGCTGCGTTGCCGTATCATTTTCCAGGCCTCAGGACGCCATGTGTCTGCATCTTCTACAAAGAAGTCAGATGTAAAGCAGGTATAGACCAACGTTCCGGGTGGAACTTTGTATTCTCCGTTGCGCTTTTTACGTACAGGCAGATCGAAGCTCTTCGTTTGCGTTACCACCGAACTGTCTATGTTGCGTTTTGCATCGCCGCGATAGACGTAGCAATGCTTGCATCCGGGGCTTAGCTTGTGGCAACCATGCCACAAGTTCCACATCACCGATCCTTTTACAATAGCGTTTGTTGGCATAGGATTGATATGACTGAGTTTCCCTTCTTGAGACTGAATATCTCGCAAAGATTGAAATAATACGCTTGTCTTTTAGTATGTATTTACAAAGTTAGCTAAGTTTTGTAATTACCAAACCAATAAGTCGGAATAATCTTTTGAAACATTTGGTAAACTAAAATGGATATGCTTACTTTGTACCCGAATTAAAAAACACTTACGATGTATATAAATAATTAATAGTCGGTTTTTGAAAATTAAACCGACACCGCACAAGTAATCAATATTATCGGTTTAATGGTCTTGTAGCAAGACCCCATATTAATTATATACATATATGAGTATTATCCTTAGTGGTGTATCTTTCGGTTATTATAATCAACAGCCATTATTTGAGAACATAAACCTATCTGTTCGTTCAGGTAGCAAGGTCTCTGTTGTCGGAAATAACGGAACAGGAAAATCGACCCTCCTGAAACTGATCGCCGGAGAATTGAATGTTTTTGAAGGCAGTATTCGGTGTCTATCAACTCCTTACTATATACCCCAACAAATAGGTATCACCGGAATGACGGTTAGTCAGGCTTTAAATGTCTCTGATAAAATAGAGGCCTTTCACGCTATCTGTAATGGTAGCGATAAGTATGAATACTACGACATCCTGTCTGATGACTGGGATATAGAATCCCGTTGTCGTGCAGCTCTGGATGCATGGGGATTATCAGGTGTCGGAATGGATGCCTCCATAGATTCCTTAAGCGGCGGCGAAAAAACAAAATTATTCCTTGCTGGAATAAGTATTCACAATCCTTCCGTTATTATACTTGACGAGCCTACAAATCATCTTGATCACACAAGCCGTCAAAAACTCTATGAGCTTATATCAAACAGCAATGCTACTACCATGATTGTAAGTCATGATATTACATTACTGAATTTACTTGATGAGACCTATGAATTGTCATCAAGAAGGATAACTCTTTATGGCGGAAATTATGATTTTTACAAAACCCGGAAGGAAGAAGAACAACAAGCATTGAATCAGCAGATAGATGCAGAAGAAGCCGCGTTGAGATCAGCCCGAAAAAAGGCACAAGAGGTTAATGAAAGGCAGGATAAGCGTTCCCGGCAAGGGGAGAAGAATAAAAATCAGGGACCACGTATTGCGCGGCAATTTTTGAAAAACAGCGGAGAGAATACGGAGGCGAAACTCAAAGACAAACACGCAGAGATAATCAGTCAAAAATGCCAGAGACTAAATGATTTGCGGCAAAAACAGAATATGACGTGCGAATTGAAACTGAATTTTGACAATGCCTTACTGCACAACGGTAAAATATTGGTTTCAGCCCGTAGTGTGAATTTTAAATATGGGGAAAAGGAATTCCTTTGGCAAAATGTTCTTGATTTTGAAATTCGTAGTGGCGAGCGTATACATTTGAAGGGAGATAACGGAACGGGCAAAACTACATTATTAAGATTGTTGACCGGCGAGTTATTGCCCAGTGTCGGCGAAGTGATAAGAAGTGATTTTTCTTTTATATATCTCGACCAGGAATATAGTAAGGTCAAGACCCCGAAAACTTTGCTGGAATTGGCACAAGAGTATAATAGTCATAATCTTCCAGATCACGAATTAAAGTTACGACTTCATCGGGCGTTATTCACTAAAGATATGTGGGATAAACCTTGCCACGTGCTCAGCGGAGGCGAAAGAATGAGACTGTACCTTTGCTGTTTGATGATCTCCAATCATATTCCCGATCTTATTATACTTGACGAACCTACGAATAATCTCGATCTGTCGGGCATTAATATACTAACATCAACAATTAAGAATTATACCGGAACATTGTTAGTCATATCTCATGATAATAGATTTGTGGAAGAGATCGGTATTACAAACATAATGGATCTTAATATTTATTATAACCCCTTTGTTCTAATGAAAAAGATTGGCAGGATATAATGAAAAGATGGAGAGATAAGGAGGTATTTATTAAATACTGATGTAAAATACTTATTTACTGACGTAATTTTAGTATTTACTGATGTGAAATAATTATTTCACGGCTTAATGTAATAAATACTTCTTGAACTAATAAATTTGAATACCTGATGGATGACATTATTCATCAGGTATAAAATAATTTCCTTTTGTTTGTTTATCTCAGGAAGTTTAGCGAATATTGTATTCGAATTGTGCATGCATTGATTTATTATTGAACGCGTGTTCGCTTATAATATGCTATTAATCAATTACATGTTAACTTTTCAGACGTCGATTTATTGAATTTTTAATTTCGCCAATGAGTTGTTTTTAAAATCTACACAATGAAAAAAATCTGTATATTCTGTATCTTACTTTCAATTTTATGTGGTTGTTCATCAATCAAACACATCAGTGAATTTTCAAAAGATCAAGTTGAATTGGGTGAATCCCTACAAGAGTTTATTAGCAAATATGGTAAGCCATATGATCAAGAAATATCTTATAGAGATAATATAACAACAAAAAAGCTACTTTATAAAGAAGAACTTTATATCAACGGTTGGTATGATATAACAACCGCATTCTATTTTGAAAATGACAAACTTGTCAAACAAGAAGTGGCCAAAGAAGAAAAGAAATTTCAAGACAGGAATAATCCTTAACCATTACCGACATCTTTCATATCTATAAATAACATCTATGATTTATTTCAAAAATAGTATAGTCGTATTATTGATAATGTGACTGAATATCGTTATATTTGCAAATAATGATTTGATAAATACCCTTTTGGATGTCCGGAATAGAGTCTGGAGCAAATCGTCGGTCAGGTAAGATCTTTTACCGAAGGACAGCGGTCCTGCTTTCTAGTGTTTCACAAATAAAATGATGCAAGAATGATATTGGATATTGAGATGTTGAAAGAATTCTATTCTAAATACTCAACAAAAGTGGCTGATGCAAGGAGGGTTGTGAACCATCCTTTGACTTATGCTGAAAAAGTTTTGTTCGCTCATTTGTTTAATTCAAATGAACTTGGTGTTTTTAAACGGGGTGTCGATTATGTTGATTTCCGTCCCGATCGTGTAGCTATGCAAGATGCAACAGCACAGATGGCATTGCTTCAATTTATGAATGCAGGCAAGAACAAGGTGGCCGTTCCTGCATCGGTACACTGCGATCATCTTATCCGTGCAGATGTAGGTGTGGAAAAAGACTTGCCGGAAGCCATGAGGGCAAATAAGGAAGTGTACGATTTCCTCCGTTCCGTATCCACCAAATATCATATTGGTTTCTGGGAGCCTGGTGCCGGTATCATTCATCAGGTAGTATTTGAAAACTATGCGTTTCCGGGAGGAATGATGGTCGGTACCGATTCGCATACACCTAACGCCGGAGGCTTGGGTATGATGGCTGTCGGCGTGGGTGGTGCCGATGCCGTTGACGTGCTTACCGGACAGCCATGGGAATTGAGAATGCCTGAATTGATAGGTGTTAAACTGACAGGACGGCTTAAAGGGTGGGCTACGCCTAAGGATGTTATTCTGGAGATACTCGGTATACTTACAGTGAAAGGAGGAACCAACTCAATACTCGAATATTTTGGTGATGGACTGGACAGCATGTCTGTCACCGGTAAGGCTACAATATGTAATATGGGTGCCGAATTGGGCGCTACTTGTTCAATATTCCCCTTCGACAGAAACGCCGATGAGTATCTTTGCAGGACAGACCGGGAGGATGTAGCCAGGATGGCACGCGAGAACAGAGCAGAACTTTGTGCGGATGATGAGGTCTATGCAGATCCGGAAAAGTATTATGATAAGATTATTGAACTCGATTTATCCACAATCGAGCCGCATCTGAATGGTCCGTTCACTCCTGATGCAGCGACTCGTGTGTCGCAGATGAAATCGAAGATGGATAAGTTTCCGCCGGTCGTTGAAGTAGCATTGGTAGGCTCTTGCACAAATTCTTCATATCAGGATCTTTGCCGGGCTGCATCTGTTGCACGGCAGGCTATAGAAAAGCATATTCCGGTGAAAACCCAATTAATTATAAATCCCGGTTCTGAACAAATCAGATATACAGCCAGGCGCGATGGAATATTGGATGTGTTTGAGCAGATTGGAGCTGTGATTATGACGAATGCCTGCGGTCCGTGTATCGGGCAGTGGAATCGTCACACTGATGATAATGAGAGATGCAATTCTATTGTCACTTCGTTTAATCGCAATTTCAGACGTCGTGCTGACGGAAATCCGAACACCTATGCATTCATCGGATCTCCAGAGCTTACGATTGCTCTTGCCATTGCCGGACGTCTCGATTTTAATCCGGTAACAGATTCATTGATGAATACCGAGGGCCAATGGGTTAGGTTGGATGAACCGAAGGGTTATGACTTCCCACTCAAAGGGTTTGAAGTGAAAGATAAAGGTTTTATTGCCCCGGGTGGTGAAAACCATATTCAAGTTGTTATCGATCCGGAGTCGACCCGCTTGCAACGTTTGCAACCGTTTGACGCATGGAACGGAAAGGATTATATTGACATGCCTTTACTTATAAAAACGGCCGGTAAATGTACTACCGATCATATCTCTATGGCAGGACCCTGGCTCAGATACCGCGGTCATTTGCAGAATATTTCCGACAATTTGCTGATGGGTGCCGTGAATGCATTCAACGGACGGGCAAATATGGTCTATAATCAACTCACCGGTGCTTATGAAGCTGTATCTGCTGTTGCTAAACAATACAAGGAACAAAAGTTGTCGTCGATCGTTGTGGCAGAAGACAACTATGGAGAAGGTTCTTCGCGTGAGCATGCTGCGATGGAACCCCGGTTTCTTAATGTCAGGGTGATTTTGGCAAAAAGTTTTGCCCGTATTCATGAGACAAACCTGAAGAAGCAGGGAATGCTGGCATTGACGTTTGCAAATAAAAACGACTACAAGAAGGTCAGTGAACAAGATAAGATATCTGTTTTAGGATTGACCGGGCTTGCACCGGGAAGCAAACTTAAGGTTATACTTAACCATCCGGATGGAACAAAAGAGGAGTTTATGGCAGAACATACGTATAATCAGACCCAGATAGAGTGGTTTAAGCATGGTTCGGCTTTGAATTTTTTGAAAAGGTGAAAATGGAAATATAGTAATTACGGGCAAGAATGGGTAAGATAACGAAGACTAATGGAAAATTGAATGTGCCGGATGTAGTGGTAATTCCTTTTATTGAAGGCGACGGTGTAGGAGCGGAGATTACTCCTGTATGTCAGGCAGTGGTGAATGCGGCTGTAGCAAAAGCTTATGGTGGCAGGCGCTTAATAGAATGGAAAGAAGTGCTGGCTGGAGGAAAAGCACATGAACTTACAGGCGAATGGTTGCCGCAGGCTACTCTCGATGCTTTTAAAGAGTATATTGTCGGAATAAAAGGACCGCTGATGACGCCTGTCGGTGGAGGAATACGTTCTCTGAATGTAGCTCTGAGACAGACTCTTGATTTGTACGTTTGTTTGCGCCCTGTGCGATGGTTCCATGGCATTGAATCGCCTGTGAAGCATCCTGAGAAGGTCGATATGTGCATCTTCCGCGAGAATACGGAGGATATCTATGCAGGCATAGAATGGGAGGCAGGGACATCTGAAGCGAAAAAGTTTTACAAGTTTATTCATGAGGAAATGGGGGTTACGAAAGTCCGGTTTCCGGAAACGTCCTCTTTCGGTGTGAAGCCTGTTTCGAAAGAAGGCTCCGAACGTCTGATTCGTAGCGCTATTGAATATGCACTTGATCATAATTTGCATAAGGTAACCTTAGTACATAAGGGAAATATTATGAAGTTCACGGAAGGGGGCTTTAAAAAATGGGGCTATGAATTGGCGGAACGGGAGTTTGGCGATGCACTTAAGTCCGGACGGATAGTTATTGATGATTGCATTTGCGATGCTTTCTTGCAGAATACCTTATTGAAACCGCAGGAATATTCGGTGATAGCTACGATGAATCTGAATGGCGATTATATCTCCGATCAGTTGGCGGCAATGGTGGGTGGTATCGGTATCGCCCCCGGTGCGAATATCAATTACATAACAGGTCATGCTATCTTTGAAGCAACTCATGGCATTGCACCGGATATTGCAGGTAAAGATATCGTTAACCCGTGTTCGATGATTTTGTCGGCAGTGATGATGCTTGATTATATGGGCTGGAAAGAAGCCGGTCAATTGATAACGTATACCCTGGAAAAACTTTTCACCGAAGGTTATGCCACTAATGATTTGGCACAGTTTATGCAACATGGCAAACGGTTGGGTACTATAGCTTTCGCTGATAAGATTATTGGAATATTATAAATGCTGAGTGTATGAAAAAAGAATATTTGATTTATAAACTATCTGATGCAGTGAAAGAATCGTTCAAGATAGATAATGATTTGTTTCAACGTTTTGGAGTAAAGCGCGGTTTACGCAATGAGGATGGTACAGGAGTGCTTGTAGGGTTGACGAATGTAGGTAATGTTGTTGGTTATGAGCGCGATGAGAATGGTAAACTGAAACCGACGGAAGGGAAGTTATTCTATCGCGGTTATGAACTTGATGATCTGGTAACCCCTTTGCTCGAGGAAAAACGTTTTGGTTTTGAAGAGATCGCATTCCTGCTCCTTTCGGGTAAACTTCCTGATAAGGAGGAATTGGTTGCATTCAGGGAACTGGTCAATGATAATATGCCTCTCGATCATAAGACCGTTGTTCATATTATAGATCTGGAAGGCAGCAACATCATGAATATCCTCGCCCGCAGCGTGCTTGAGATGTATACTTTCGATCCTAACCCCGATGATGTATCGCGCGATAATCTGATGAGGCAGTCTATCGAATTGATTGCGCGTTTCCCGACGATTATCGCTTATGCGTATAATATTTACCGTCATAGCGGACAGGGACGCTCGCTTCATATACGTCATCCCAAGGATAACCTCTCTATTGCCGAAAACTTTCTTTATATGCTCAAGCTTGATTATACGGAGCTTGAGGCCAGGATGCTCGATTTGCTGCTGATAATCCAGGCCGAACATGGCGGCGGTAATAACTCGACATTTACTGTCCGTGTTACTAGCAGTACACGTACTGATACTTATTCGTCAATAGCAGCCGGAATAGGTTCGCTGAAAGGACCGCTTCATGGTGGTGCCAATATAAAAGTGATTGATATGTTCCATCATCTCAAGGAACAGATCAGCGACTGGAATGATATTGATGAGATTGATACCTATTTGAAACGTATACTTAATAAAGAGGCTTATGATAAGAGCGGATTGATTTACGGTATTGGTCACGCTGTGTATACCCTTTCTGACCCGCGCGCAGTAGAACTGAAAAAACTTGCCGGTGACTTGGCGAAAGAAAAAGGACGTGAGAAAGAATATAATTTCTTACGATTACTTGAGCAGGAGGGAATCAAATGTGTTACAGCTCAACGTAAGAGTACGAAGTCAATATGCAGCAATGTGGATTTTTATTCAGGATTTGTTTATGAGATGATCGGCTTACCTGCTGAGATCTACACGCCTATTTTTGCTATGGCCCGTATCGTGGGGTGGACAGCTCATCGTATGGAAGAACTGAATTTTGAAGGACGTCGTATCATCCGTCCGGCATATAAGAATATTCTGGAGTGTAAAAGCTATATTCCTTTGTCTGAACGATAAAATATTTGAACACATGAAACACATTAGAGTTTTTCTATTTTTAATTCTTTTTGCAAACTTCGCATTTGCACAACAAAAGAGTACGCCGGCTACGGCTTTGCAGGATTATATGAATAATGGAGATAAAACGTATGCATGGGAAGTAAAAGACTCGTATAAGGTGAATAATGCAGAGGTTTATTCTCTTCTGCTTATTTCACAGAAGTGGCAGGGATTGTTATGGAAACATGAACTTCTTGTGTTTGTTCCCGATAGTATTAATTATGACGGCGCTTTGCTGTTTGTTAATGGCGGTTCGCTGGCTGAGAGCGGATTGCCGAATATAACGGCTAAGGAGGATAAGATCTCCGCATTTATGGCGGATATGGCTGACCGCAATAAAGCGGTTGTCGCTGTTATCAGGCAGGTTCCTAATCAGGCTTTATATGGAGGACTGGTAGAAGATGCGCTGATAGCTTACACTTTGGATCATTTTCGTACGAGTAATGATTATTCCTGGCCGTTGCTTTTCCCTATGGTTAAGAGTGCAAGAAAAGCAATGGATGCTGTACAGGAGTTCGTTGCTCAAAAAAGTAACTGTCAGATAAACCGGTTTGTTGTATCAGGTGCTTCTAAAAGAGGATGGACTTCATGGTTGACTGCCGCAAGTCAGGATCAACGTGTAGTGGCTATTGCTCCAATGGTAATTGATATGTTGAATATGCCGGCAACGTTAGAGTATCAGAAAGAAATGTACGGTGCATTTAGTGAAGAGATTCAGGATTACGTCAGGATTGGTATTCCACAATCGGCAAAAAGTGAGTTTGGAAGCATAATAGTAAGAATGATTGATCCGTACTCATATCGCGAAAACCTTACTCAGCCGAAGATGATTATTCTTGCAACCAATGATCCGTATTGGACGGTCGATGCGGTCAAGCATTATTACGACGGCATCCCTGGATATAATCTGATTCACTATGCTGTAAATGCCGGACACGATATGGGGGATAAGGTGGAAGTGATGAAAGCGCTTAGTGCATTCTTGAGTCTGACTCTTGATAAGCAGGCATATCCGAAATGCGGATGGACTCTTTCTGAGAAAAAAGGAAAGATAAATTTGTTGGTTCAGACGACTCCGGATAAGTTGCTTGGAGCGAAGTTATGGGTGGCCTCTTCTCCAACACGCGATTTCAGAAAGTCGGTCTGGACAAGCAGCAATATTCTTATTAATGAGAAGAATAAATCAGAAGTGCAGAGTTTGCTGAAATATCCTAAGAAAGATTTCCGGGCCTTTTATATCGACCTGATCTATCAAAATCCTAAAGGCGGTGATTATTCTGTCAGCACACGAACGTTCGTTGCGGATAGGAAACAGGTGTTTGTTAAATGATTTCTTACTGTAGAATTTGCGGCTATTTAGAATTTTTTTGGAACACCCTTACGTAATCAACCTCATAGGTTGTAGGCAATGCTGATTCATCAACACCTTGCGCTCCACCCCAGTTTCCACCCCATGCCATATTCAGGATGATATAGAAAGGGGCGTCGTAAGGCCAATCAGCATGACCTTTGTTTGTGTTGTTGTATGTATAATAAGCTTTGTCGTCTACAAAAAAAGTAATTCTTGATGAGGTCCATTCTACAGCATACTTATGAAATTCTTTTTGAGAAGTACTGCAGGTGGTTCTGCCACTGGCCGGAGAACTTCCATAATGAGAGGCGGCGTGTAGACTGCCTACGATCACATTGGGATCGTATCCGACTTCTTCCATGATATCTATTTCGCCACTGGCAGGCCAGTCGTTGTTGTAATGAACGGGCATCATCCAGAAAGCAGGCCATGTACCTATGCCTGTAGGCAGTTTCATGCGGGCTTCGATATAACCGTATTTGAAACCTGTGGATTTCTTCGCATATAAACGAACGGAGTATACCTCTTTGTCAATCTTTTTTGTAATGAGTTTTAGTGTGCCATTGCTGATGAAAGCTAATGTATCACCGGTATGGGTAATGCCCGGAACATAATGTTGTAACTCATTATTAACCCATCCGGGTTTGGCTATTTCATATTCCCAATCTGAATTAGGCATTGTGCATTTTCCTTCAGCATGCGAGGTGTCATTGAATTCGTCATGCCAAACCAGCTGATAGCCTTCAGGCGCAATGATATTTGTTTGCACTGTAACTGTTTGTGACGCCTTGATAGTATCTTTTACTGTCGGAGTAATCGGCAAAGAGTTGTCACTGTAACCGGATAATGCCGCTGCGGTAGAAATGAACAAAGTTAATATGGACATGTAATTTTTTTATTTGAGTATTATATTTCTTTCTTTTTCATTTAAAAGGAACTCCTTTTCTGTTAAGAACAGATTTTAACCTGAGAAGATAGGTAAAGGAATAAATGTGTAGTTTTTTGAGATTGGAATTCAGTGTTGTGGGCAGTGATGGATTCGAACCACCGAAGACGTAAGTCAGCTGAGTTACAGTCAGCCCCATTTGGCCACTCTGGTAACTGCCCAGTTCTCTGAAATGCGGTGCAAAGATACTGCTTATTTTGAATCCTGCAATAGTTGCAACTTAAATTTTTGCCATTTTCAATGCTGTAACTGCGGCTTCATCCCCTTTGTTTCCATATTTTCCTCCTGCACGATCTTCTGCCTGTTGCATATCGTTGGTAGTTAAAAGTCCAAATATGAATGGAATATCACACATGAGATTTAATTCTGTAATTCCTTGTGTAACTCCGGCACAGATATAATCAAAATGCGGCGTTTCACCTTTTATAACACATCCGAGGATGATTACAGCGTTGACTTCACCTGTTTCTGCCATTCTCCGGGCGCCATAAGTCAGTTCAAAACTTCCCGGGACACGTTTAATGAAAATGTTTTCAGCTTTTACGCCATGTTTTTCCAAAGTGTTGCATGCACCTTCGAGAAGTTTCTCGGTGATAACGCGGTTCCATTCGGCTATAACAATACCGATAGAGAGGTCCGATCCGTCAGGAACACTGCTGAAATCATATTTTGATAAGTTCTGATAAGCTGTTGCCATAATGTATTCTTTTAAATAGAAAAGGATGTCTTAAAAAGTGAGACATCCTTTTCTCCCATATACGAATATAGTTTGTTATTTCCCTTTTAAGAAAGTTGCACGGGTGATATATTTGTCGATATCAGCTGCTTCTATAGAGTTAAAATATTTTTCTTTGATTGAAGTGTAAGCCTTGATGGCATTGTCATATTTTTTTAAGCTTTCATATGCAATGCCTGCTTTTTTAAGATAGACAGGACTGACTACTTCGTTAGAAGCTTCACTGGCGGCTTTTTCAAAATAGGAGATGCCTTCTTGCGTTTTACCCATGTTTACATAACAGTCACCAATCAGACCAACAATAGCCGGCGAAATCATATTGTCTTTACCACTGAATGATTTGAGCATTTTTAAAGCTTTCTCGTTGTGACCTAACTTAAAATAGCAAATACCTGCATAAGCTTTTGCCAGATTACCTGCGGTAGTATGGCCATAAACGTCTGCAATCTTTGCAAATCCTTCATAGTCGGCACCATTGCCATTGAGAGCCAAGTTGAATGAGTCTTTTGCAAAATAAATTTCACCTTTAAATATTGCAGCAGCTGCTTTCTTCTCTCTTGGTACTAAATAACCGTATTTGAATGCGAAGGTTCCCCCTACAATCACAAGTATAATAACGATACCTGTTATGATTTGCTTTAAATGTAGTTCAATAAACTGCTCAGATCTCGAAACAAATGCTTCGACCTCTAACTCTTTGTCTTTCTTGGTGTCCTTGTCCTTAGTAGCCATAATCTGTTATAGTTGTTTTTTATTATTATTATCAATTCTTTTGCCTTTAGCAATTCAAAGCGCAAAAATAGTTTTTTTTGATGATATAATCTAACTTCGAAGTATATTTTTTAATTTTGTGCGATTAATATAGTTCAGATGATACTCAGAAAGCTAACGGCTCTAGGATATAAAAATATATTGCAGTGTGAGATCTCTTTCTCTCCATACATCAATTGTTTCTTTGGAAAAAATGGAATGGGGAAGACTAACTTGCTGGATGCTATTCATTATTTGTCTTTTTGCAAGAGCCATATCAATACTCCTGACAGTCAGATTATCCATCATGATAAAGAGTTGTGTGTGTTGCAGGGCTTATATGATTATGACGGACATGATGAGGATATCTTTTGTGCTATACGCCGGGGGCAGCGTAAACAGTTTAAGCGAAACAAAAAAGAGTATGACAAGCTTTCGGATCATATAGGGCTTTTGCCGTTGGTGATGATTTCTCCTGCCGATTCGGAATTGATAAGAGGAGGAAGCGAAGAACGTCGTCGCTTTTTGGATATGATTATTTCGCAACAGGATAAATCGTATTTGAATGCATTAATATTTTATAATAAGGCTTTGATGCAACGGAATGTTTTGCTTAAGAATAAATCGGCTAATATATCCTTGTATGAAGCGCTTGAGATGCAGCTTTATACTTATGGACAAAAGATTTATAACAATCGTCGTCTGTTGGTGGAGTTGTTTATGCCTGTTTTCAGTGATTATTACCAAACGATCTGCCGTTCTGCCGAACAGGTGGGACTGAAGTATGTCTCGCAATTGGAGAATGGTGATTTTTTGCATATGCTTTCTTCAAGTCGGGAGCACGATTGTGTGATGGGTTTTACTTCTGTCGGTATACATAAAGATGATTTGGAAATGACGCTGGATGATTGTCTGGTACGTCGCATAGGTTCGCAAGGGCAGAATAAAACTTTTCTGATTGCTCTTAAGTTGGCTCAGTTTGCATTCTTGACGCAACAAGGATCAACAAAGCCGATATTACTGCTTGATGATATATTTGACAAGCTGGATGAAAACAGGGTCGAGGAGATTATCCAATTGGTGAGTAGTGATGTTTTCGGACAGATTTTTATTACAGATACAAATCGTAAATATCTGGATGATATTTTGAGAAATATCAACCATGATTATGCTTTGTTCCATGTTGAGCAAGGCAATGTTAAACCGCTGGAGGAATAATATGAAGAGAAGAAACGCACAAACAGTAGGGGAAGCCATTCGCGAGTTTTTCTCTGAGAATCCTGCCTTTTATAATAAGATATTGGAGGCAAGTGCAATTGATGCGTGGAAGAATAAATTAAGTCCGGGCCTTGCGAATTATACGCAAAGTATATATGTACGCGACCATGTTCTTTATGTGTCACTGTCGTCGTCTGTATTGCGGAATGAATTGATGCTGAATCGCGAACATCTGATCAGAAGTTTGAATGCAGCAATAGGAGAGCCTTTTCTCCGAAATATTATCCTCAGATAACCTCTTTTTCAGTAATCACTAAATCTACTTTCCTGTCGAACGGCTCCACCGGAATTTGATCTTTGAGTTGGAAATCGAAGCAAAGACCTACGGATGAGGCTTTAAGAGCGGATAGAAGACGATCGTAATATCCTTTACCTCGCCCTAGTCTGTCCCGGTCTCTGTTAAAAGCAATTCCCGGTACCACTATCATATCTATGTCATCATCAGGAATAACTGTACCGTCGTCGGTTGGTTCCATGATACCAAAAGCTCCGGCCTTGAGCGATGCTTCTCCCTTATATGGGAGAAGTTTTAGATCATGACCTATGACAACCGGAAGAAGTATCTGTTTTTGTTTATACCATTTGTGAATGAAGGAAGCTGTTTGTACTTCTCCCGGAAGGGCATTATATAAGGCAATGCATTGCGCTTTTTGAAAAAGAGGCGTCTTCTCCAAAAAGCGCAAAATGTCTTCTGATCGCTTTTGTAAGTTCTCTTTTGTATAGATACGCTTAAGTGCAGCTATTTCTTTACGTAATAATTGTTTTGATTCATACAGTTCCATTTCTTTTTTTCTTCCCGTTTAATGTCGGATTGGATTTTCCGTCTTTCAATACCTCAATGGCTCGCTTGAGTGTGACGTCGTCAGATTGGTATATAGGATAAAAGCCGGCTTCATCAAAGAAATTGCGAACGATATAGGCCTGAACACCTTTTTCCAGCAATCGCTTGGAGATATTAATCAGGGTAGGACGTTGAGGTATACCCTTAGTTGCAGCGAAAGTGGTAAGACCCGATAATAAAGGCTGTTTTTGCAAGTATTTATATAAATCTTGATAATTCTTGAATGATGAGAGTTTAGTATAATTACGGTCTGAATAATATAAAGCATACAAATTCAGTGTACCGGAATTAATTACATTTGTAAAATAGGAGGTGATCCCGCTTGTGTCGCGAGGAATAAAGATATCGGGCATAATGCCTCCTCCTCCATAAACTATACGACCCATAGCCGTTTTATATTTTTCCGTAGCATTTTGCTTGATGCTGTCGGCAGAGTCGAATTCACCATGAAGGAATCGGTTGTAGATATCTTGTTCGTACTCTTCGTCTTTCCCTAGCTCGTATTTCTTTTGTATACAACGCCCTGATGGCGTATAATAACGCGCCACAGTAAGTCTGATCTCAGAACCGTCACTCAGTTCTATGGGTGATTGAACAAGTCCTTTGCCAAATGTACGGCGCCCTACGATCAGACCGCGGTCATTGTCTTGTATTGCTCCTGAAAAGATTTCGCTTGCGGAAGCCGAAAATTCGTCGGTGAGTACAACTACGGGAGCATTCTGACAGGTACCGGTACCATTCGTATAGACATCTCTGCGCGGAAAAGCTTTGCCTTCGGCATAAACTATAAGTCTTTTATCGGGCATGAATTCGTTGACCATGTTTGTGGCAGCTTCCATATATCCGCCGGTATTGCCTCTCAAGTCAATGATGAATGAGGTACAGTTTGCTTTTTTGAGTTTAGCAATTGCTGTGATGAATTCATTATATGTCGTTCGCCCGAACTTGCTTATTTTGATGTATCCAATACCTTTGCTGACTTCGTAGGCTACATCAATAGAACTGACCGGAACGTCGCCGCGTGTCACCGTAAACGACAGAAGGTCCGAATAGCCTCGACGTTTTACTCCCAGTTTGACCGTACTGCTTTTGGCTCCACGTAATGTTTTCATGATAGTTCCCTGATCGCTGTTGTTGCCGGCAAATGTTTTTCCATTAATGGTAATGATTCGGTCGAATGGGCGTAGTCCCGCTTTTTCGGAAGGACCGCCTGGAATAACAGATACAACTAGTATAGTATCGGTCTGCATATTGAATGAAACACCAATGCCACTGAAAGATCCTTCCAGATCTTCATTTACCAGCTGTGCGTCTTTGGCTGGAATGTATACGGAATGCGGATCAAGTTCGCTGAAAATTTTTGGAATAACATCTTCAACCATTTGTTTCATGTTGACGGTATCCACGTACTGGGCATCAACAATATCAAGTATGGTATTGATTTTATTTCCGCTGGAGAATAAATGGCGTTTTCCCTGAGAAAGCATTAGATAATGATTCCCAATGAAAATACCTAAGGCCAAGCTCAGTGCGATGATGAGAGGAAGCCATATAACTAATTTTTTATTTTTATCCATAATATGTAATGAAAGTTTTTTATTCGTGTATATCAATAAAATCAACAGTGATGCCGGCCCTGCGTAATAGATCGCAGCCATCTTCTACTCTATATTTCTCTGAATAGACAACGCGCATGATGCCGCTTTGAATGATTAGTTTGGCGCATTCAATGCAAGGTGCCGACGTAATATAAATTGTTGCTCCCTTACTGCTGTTGGAGGATGCAGCTACTTTCGTAATAGCATTGGCTTCTGCGTGTAAAACATAGGGTTTAGTCACATTGTTTTCGTCTTCGCAAATATTTTCGAACCCCGAAGGTGTACCGTTGTATCCATCGGATATAATCATCTGGTCTTTTACAATGAGTGCACCGACCTGTCGCCGTTTGCAATACGAGTTTTCAGCCCATACAGCCGCCATCCGCAAATAGCGCTTGTCTAACTCGAATTGTTTATTTTTTTTATTGCACATTTTCTAAATTAGCCTATTTCTAAACGTGCTGCAAAGGTACATATATTTAAGAACGGATGTTATAATTTGGTTTGCTTTTTTATGTTATTATCTTTTCTGTTTTTATTGGAACTGACTGCTTGAAAATGATCTTTATTATCAAATGTTCTTAGGGTTGGGGTTATTCTTTGAAGGAAAGGGCAATATGTTATTTAACATATTGGGTTGTCGTATTATTCAAGGAATTGTTTATATATCATGACTTTAATTTTTAATCCGGCATGATAGTCCTGAATAAAAATAAAAATGAATTTGTTTTTTTGTTTTTTATGTGATAACTTTGGTCAAAATAATCAGGACGTTTAAATTCGTCAAATAGTATATTACTTAATACTAAAAGGAGATGAGCTATCTAAAATTTGACAAAACAGTAATGATAAATCTCGAGGAGTCATTAGCGCGTGAAGTGCTTCGAACCAACAGAAAAGGAGCTTATCACTGCACAACGGTCGTCGATTGTAATACAAGAAAATACCATGGATTGTTAGTTATGCCTGTTCCTCAGTTGGGCGACGATAATTTTGTTATGCTTTCCTCGCTGGATGAAACAGTTATTCAGCATGGCGCACCGTTCAATCTGGGTTTGCATAAGTATGAAGGCAATAATTTCAGTCCTAAAGGGCATAAATACATTCGTGAATACAGTTGTGATACAGTTCCGCGTACGGTCTATCGTGTGGGTGGTGTTATTTTATCAAAAGAAAAGGTCTTTTCTTTATATGAGAATCGCATTATGATTAAGTACACGTTGGAAGATGCTCATTCGGAAACGACTTTGCGCTTTCGTCCGTTTTTGGCGTTTAGAAGTGTAAATGATTTGACGCATGAGAATGATAAAGTAAACAAGTCTTTTTCGGAAGTGCCTAATGGGATTAAAACTTGCATGTATGAAGGATTCCCTGAGTTATATATGCAGTTCAGCAAAAAATTGAAATTTGTGTTTGAACCTTATTGGTATAAAGGCATTGAATATCCCAAAGAACAGGAAAGAGGATATCCTTATATAGAGGATTTGTATGTTCCCGGTTATTTTGAGTTACCTATTCAAAAAGGAGAGTCCATTATATTCAGTGCAGGCGATACTTCGGTCGTTACCAACAAATTGAGAAGCCTTTATGAAACGGAGGTGAGTGTACGTACTCCACGCACCAGTTTTTATAATTGTTTAAAGAATTCGGCACAGCAGTTCTATTTTCGCCCCACTGAAAATGATGCTTATTTGCTGGCTGGTTATCCTTGGTTTAAGGTAAGAGCACGCGATTTGTTTATTGCGTTACCGGGATGTACGCTTTCTATAGATGACTCTGTGCGATTCGAAAAGATTATGAATACGGCTATGCCTGCTATACGGACATTTATGGAAGAGGGTAAACCTGATTCGGTAATTAAAGAAATCGATCAACCGGATGTCTCTTTATGGGCAATATGGGCGATACAGCAATATGCTAAAGATGTTTCTCTGGATAGAGCCCGTGATTTATACGGTACGTTCGTTTATGAGATATTGGAATATATTTATAATCAGAAACATCCGGATATGAGACTGATGGACGACGGATTGCTGTTTGCAGACGGACGCAACAAGGCTATTACTTGGATGAATTCAACAATTAATGGAAAACCTGTTGTTCCAAGAAGTGGATATATTGTTGAGTTTAATGCGCTTTGGTATAATGCTCTATGTTTTTATACTGAAATGTATGCCGATAAACCGGTCGAAAAATATGATCAGTTGGTTAAGAAAATGAATGTTTCATTCGTGGAAACGTTTGTAAATAGTTACAATTACCTGTATGATTATGTAAATGGTTCGATAGTAGACTGGAGTGTACGCCCGAATATGATATTTGCAGTCGCTTTTGCTTATTCTCCGTTGTCTCGAATACAGAAGCGGGCTGTGCTGGATATCGTAACAAAAGAGTTGCGTACACCTAAGGGACTTAGAACGCTAAGTCCGAAGAGTGAAGGATACAAGCCTTATTATCTTGGTTCGCCCAATGATAGAGATCTGGCATATCATCAAGGTACCGCTTGGCCTTGGTTGCTGGGCGCTTATCTGGAAGCTTATCTGCGGGTGTTTGGAATGAGCGGAGTATCATTTGCCGAGCGGATGTTGATTAGTATGGAAGAAGAAATGTCATTGCATTGTATAGGTACAATACCGGAGTTGTTTGATGGCAACCCGCCATTCACAGGACGAGGTGCTGTTTCTTTTGCAACGAATGTAGCGGCAATTTTGCGTGTGGTTGAGTTATTGAAAAAATGTAGTGCTGAATAAAAAGTACCCGATATGAAAGCATTAATGTTTGGATGGGAATTTCCTCCACATATTCTGGGAGGGTTAGGAACGGCAAGTTATGGATTGACTCGTGGTATGGCCTTACAGCCTGACATGGATATTACTTTTTGTATTCCAAAACCTTGGGGAGATGAAGACCAGAGTTTCTTGAAAATAGTAGGAATGAATAACGTTCCGATTGTTTGGCGTGATGTGAATATGGATTATGTACGGAACAGGCTGTCAAAGGTGATGGATCCACAGAAGTATTTTGATTTCCGTAATCATATTTATGCTGATTTTAGTTACAGGCATGTCAATGATTTGGGTTGCCTGGAGTTTTCCGGACGCTATCCGGATAATCTTTTGGAAGAAATTAATAATTATTCAATAGTGGCGGGTGTTGTAGCTCGGACAGAGCAATATGATATAATTCATGCTCATGACTGGCTGACTTATCCTGCGGGTATTCATGCCAAGAATGTTAGTGGCAAACCTTTGGTCGTACATGTTCATGCTACAGATTATGATCGGAGTCGGGGAAGTGTGAATCCGAGTGTGTATGCCATAGAAAAGAATGGAATGGATAATGCCGACCATATCATAACGGTAAGCAACCTGACTCGCCTGACTGTGATAGAAAAATATCATCAGGATCCGGCCAAAGTGACAACGGTGCATAATGCCGTAGAACCGCTGGATCCGGAAATTTTATCAATTCCGGATAAAAAAGGTGTTAAGGATAAGATTGTTACATTTCTTGGCCGTATAACGATGCAAAAGGGACCTGAGTATTTTGTAGAAGCAGCAGCAAAAGTGTTGGCAAAGTCTCCACATACACGTTTTGTTATGGCTGGAAGTGGCGATATGATGAATCAAATGATTCAGCTGGCGGCTAAGCGTGATATTTCCGATAGATTTCATTTTACCGGATTTATGAAAGGGAAACAGGTCTATGAGGTATTCAAAGCCAGTGATGTGTATGTGATGCCTTCGGTTTCGGAACCATTCGGCATATCGCCATTGGAAGCTATGCAGTGTGGCGTACCAAGTATTATTTCGAAGCAATCGGGATGTGCCGAGATATTAAATTATGCAGTCAAGGTCGATTATTGGGATATTGAAGCACTGGCAGATGCCATGTATTCTATCATTACTTATCCGGCTTTGCATAAATTTTTGCAGGAAGAAGGGAAAAAGGAAGTTGATAATATCAAATGGGAATATGCAGGTCAAAAGATCCGTCGCATATATGACACATTGGTAAACAAATAATTGATAGTAATAAAACATTGATATATTATGAAGACAATTTGTTTTTATTTTCAGATACATCAGCCGTTTCGTCTGAAGAGATATCGTTTTTTTGACATTGGTAATGATCATTATTATTACGATGATTTTCAGAATGAAGAAATTATTCACCGTATAGCCGATCGATGCTATTTGCCGGCGAATAAGACTATGCTAGAAATGATTAAGTCGAGCGGTGGCAAGTTTAAAGTTTCTTTTTCTATTTCAGGAATGGCTTTGGAGCAAATGGAAATATATACACCGGAAGTGATAGATAGTTTTAAAGAATTAGCGGCAACGGGGAATGTTGAGTTTCTTTCTGAGACGTACGCGCATTCGCTTGCTTCTTTGGGTGATCCGGCAGAATTCAAGCATCAGGTTGAAAAACAGGAAGATAAGATTCAGACGCTTTTTGGGGTTAGGCCAAGGGTATTTCGAAATACCGAATTAATATATTCGGATGATATTTCAGAGTTGGTGTATGGGATGGGTTATAGAGGAATGTTAACGGAAGGTGCTAAGCATGTTTTGGGATGGAAAAGCCCGAATTACGTTTATTCATCAATGGTGGAGTCAAATTTAAAATTGTTGCTGAAAAATGATCGTTTCAGCGAGGATCTATCCGACAGGTTTGCAAACTATAATTGGAGCGAGTATCCGTTAACGGCTGATAAATATATCAGATGGATTGCTGATACTCCTGAATCGGAACAGGTTATAAACCTGTTTATGAATTATGAGGTGCTCGGTTCATTACATCCTGCTGAAACGGGAATATTTGAGTTCTTTAAAGCCTTGCCGCGTTTTGCTGCAGAAAAGGGAATTAGTTTTTCTACTCCTTCAGAAGTATTCGCATTAATGAAACCGGTTGATTCAATCTCTGTCGCATATCCTATTTCATGGGTGGATGAGGAAAGAGATTGTAGTTCATGGCTAGGTAACACTTTACAACAGGAGGCTTTTCGTAAATTAAATGAAATTTGTGGACGCGTCCGTCTAAGCCAAACACGGCGTATTCGTCAGGATTGGTACTATCTTCAGAGTAGTGATCATTTCTATTATATGAGTACCAAGCATTTGGGGACAGGCTTCAGCCCATATGATAATCCTTATGATGCATTTAATAATTATATGAATGTGTTGTCTGATTTCATTGTTCGCGTTAAGGCTGAATTCCCTGAAACGATAGAAAACGAGGAACTGAATTCTTTACTTACTACAATCAAAAATCAAGGAGAAGAGATAGAAAGTCTTCACAAAGAAATTGATAGACTAAAAAAAAGGGAAAAGGTAGAAAAGAAAGAAAAAACGGCTCTAAAGTGAAAACTGTTATTGTATAATAAAGTTATTACTGTATAATATAGTTTAGGCACAGAATTGAAAAGTAACTTTCAATTCTGTGCCTAACTATTTATAAGTCTTATAAGTTATTTGTATTTGATGGTAACAATTCTAAGTCTCATCGCTTCTTTATTGGTACGTAACTTCACACCGGATGGTTCCAGGTAATTATTAATGGCCGCTGTATAAGTAGAGCTGCCATAATAGCTGGAAGTAGACCCGATTTTACGCTCTATTGGTATAATACTTACCCGGAGGTCTTTATCCGGGGCTTTTTCTATATGATCTTTAAGAATATTGCAAATATTACTAAAGTCATATGAACGCGAAGAATACGAGTAGGAGGCACGAAATGCCGTATTATTATTTTCTATTTGGTTATTCTTGAAGAATTTATCAACCGAATCGCTTGGCAGAATCAATATATCCGATGGAGGCTCAAAGGCAAAATCCCAATCGTCTTGAGGAAAAGCTTTCAGCGTAAGATTCATATTGCTTAAGATTCTTCCATTGATTACGGTGGCGATAGCTTTTGAGGGAATAGTAAATTCTGTATATACACCGGCCGGACTACGTAAATAGGAAACCGAATCATTAGGCTGTATTAAGTGGGAAATATTAGAGTTTTTAAATCTGTTGAGCTGAATTACTTCACTTGTTACATTAAAGTTTTCATATGTTTTTACAATAGAGTCTTGTCCGGCTGATCCGGTGGTCATATATTTATAGAAAATAAACATTTCGGACGAATAGACATTGATAATATTGCCCGTGCCGAAAGTTGTTGTTACGTAAATGCCGGGGAAAAACTTATTAAAGGCATCCTGATTGGCAAATGAAGCCGGATGATTAATGGTCTCATCATAAAAGTGTTGTCCAAAGTCTTTTGGCATACGTACAGTTATATTAGGCATGAACGAACCCGAGGTACGAATAGAATCGGATACCGTCATGTCATGAGCTGTATAGGTTTTGCTTCCAAGTGAGGTTTTCATGTCGGAAAACTGTTTGGGATCAATGTTCGTATAATAATTTTTTTGAAGAGGAGTAGTGACTTGATATAATTGTACGCGCATAGGTGTTAAAGAATCACCCGTCCAAGATCTATAAAAAACTTTGAATTCGACTGAATCAATTTTCCCATTAATAGGTTTATGATTGAAACTGAAGTTATCCGGACAATAAAACTGACATAAATAGTCGGATTTTAATGTTCCAAACATGGGATCAACCAATTCGCCCAATGCTCCTGCTGTTGTTCGTGCATAGACAGAATCGGACATCAGCGTTTTGGATGTCATATAAAATGTATCGGCACGAGCTTCCACGCCGTCGGTCGGAGGCATAGTATTAATCCCCACCTCTGTCAGATTATCATTACATCCACCTAAAATCGTTATTCCAAGAATTAGGCCAAGTAGTACTACGAGCTTGATTTTCATTTCTCTTTTATTTTGAAGCTAAACGACAACATTACATTCTGATTATCTCTCTAAGACTTTGTTATAAAATTCATTATATTTATCAATATAAGCATCTGCAGGCTGATAGGGTAAAAAGTATTCACTTTTTTTCTTTTCAATATAAGCCTCCAATTCGGGATTGATAGTTTTACTGCCTTGTATAACGCCGTCAGCAAGATCTATTGCAATCTTGTTAAGACCCACAAAGGTAGGTTTATTTTTTATACTTTTGATATCAACTTCTTTTGCGCCATCTGTTTTCAGTTGAGTGGCAAATTCTTTTCTAAAGGGAGTCTGAAAGTCATCATCGTAAACCGAATAGACGATTTTTGCATTTTTCAGTCCGGGATCATCTGCATACATTCTCTTAATATATAGTGGTGTAAGAGCTGACATCCAACCATGACAATGAATGATGTCAGGAATCCATCTTAATTTCTTTATAGTTTCCAAAACGCCACGTACATAAAAGATCGATCTTTCATCATTGTCTTCATATTCTTTTCCAGATTCATCACAAATAGCATGTTTCCGTTGAAAATAATCTTCATTATCGATAAAATATACTTGCATGCGAGCTGCTTGAATTGACGCAACTTTAATAATCAGAGGATGATCGGTGTCATCAATGATTAAATTCATACCAGAAAGACGAATTACTTCATGCAACTGGTTACGCCGTTCATTGATATTCCCAAACTTTGGCATAAACGTCCTAATCTCGCGACCACGTTCCTGAATGCCTTGCGGCAGATTCCGGCATAAAGTAGCAATCTCAGATTCGGGAAGATATGGCGTTATTTCTTGAGTAATAAACAAGATTTTTTTTGCATCCATTCTAACATTGATTTATAAAAACGGCACAAAGATACAAATTTTCTTTCATTTACGGTAATTATTTACTTGCTTTGTACCGTCAAAAAAAGCATCTGAAAGATGAAAATTGTAAATAACATTAAAGAATTGAAGGGTTATCTTGCCCAAGAAAGACAGAAAAACAGAAAGATCGGCTTGGTCCCCACGATGGGTGCATTGCATAATGGGCACATAAGTCTGGTAAAACGTTGTGGAAAAGATAACGATGTGTGTGTGGTCAGTGTATTTGTCAATCCGACGCAGTTTAATAATAAAACAGATTTAGTCACTTATCCCCGTACGCTGGATAAGGATTGCGCTCTTTTAGAATCAGCTGGTTGTAATTATGTGTTTGCGCCATCTGAGCAGGAAATGTATCCGGAACCGGATGTTCGTAAGTTCGACTTCGGTACAGTTTCTTCGGTTATGGAGGGTGCTTATCGTCCGGGGCATTTTAATGGTGTGGCGCAGGTCGTCAGCAAACTTTTTTATATCGTTGAACCGGATAATGCTTATTTTGGTGAAAAAGATTTTCAGCAGGTGGCTGTTATTAGGGCAATGGTAAAGCAGCTTAATATCCCTGTATTAATTAATGCTTGTCCGATTATACGTGAAGCTGACGGACTTGCTTTAAGCAGTAGAAATGTGCGTTTAACACCGGAACAACGTCAAAAAGCACCATTAATTGCACGTACGTTAAAAGAAAGTACTAACTTTGTACCCGAAAAGAGCGTTCAGGAGGTTAAAGAATATGTCATAAATACAATAAACGCCGATCCTGTAATGCGAGTTGAATATTATGAAATTGTGGACGGGAATACGATGAATGCCATAAATAGTTGGTCTGACACAACCTATCCGGTTGGTTGCATCACGGTTTATTGTGGTGACGTTCGTCTGATAGATAATATAAAATATAATAAGTGATATTGATGTTCTAAATTTATTAGCAATATTTATGTTGATACAAGTGCTTAAATCAAAGATTCACCGTGTGACAGTTACTCAAGCCGATCTGAATTATATCGGCAGTATAACTGTAGATGAGGATCTGCTGGATGCTGCAAATCTTATTGCCAACGAGAAGGTAAGTATTGTGGATAATAACAATGGTGAGCGTTTTGAAACTTACATTATTAAAGGGGAGCGTGGTTCGGGTGTCGTTTGTTTGAATGGTGCTGCAGCACGCAAGGCTCAGCCTGGCGATGTGATCATTATCATGTCGTATGCATTGATGGATTTTGAAGAGGCGAAAATTTTTAAGCCGACCATCATATTCCCTGATACATTAACGAATAAACTGATTTGACGTCGGAGCAGACTTTATAGAATACAAAGAAAGCTCACCGAAGATGGCGAGCTTTTTTTGTGGAATTTTGAGTGTGAATATAGAAAATACAAGTATGTATACCAATAAGCAGATATGGGATGTTAGCTATCCGATTTTCCTGAGCCTTCTTGCCCAGAATGTGATTAATGTGACCGATACAGCCTTTTTAGGAAGAGTCGGTGAGGTTGCTTTGGGAGGATCGGCCATGGGTGGATTGTACTATATTTGTATCTTTACGATTGCTTTTGGATTTAGTACAGGGTCTCAGATTGTTATGGCTCGTAGAAATGGCGAAGGCAATTATAAGGATGTGGGTCCGGTAATGATTCAGGGAGTATTGTTCCTTGAGCTGCTGGCTGCGTTTTTATTTGTTTTGTCTCAGCTCTTGGGTGGAAAGATTATGCGCGTATTGGTTTCATCGGATGTGATCTGGAGTGCAACGATGGAATATCTTGATTGGCGTGTTCTTGGGTTCTTTTTTGCTTTTGTAAATATCATGTTCAGGGCGTTGTATGTGGGTATTACGCGTACGAAGGTGCTGACTTACGGTGCAATTGTTATGGCTTTGGCGAATGTATTGCTCGATTATCTGCTGATTTTCGGTCATGCAGGTTTACCCCAGATGGGCATTAAAGGTGCGGCTATAGCTTCTGTATTGTCGGAGGCAATCGGTATGATTTTTTTGCTGGTATGCACATTTAAGACAGTCGACATTAGGAAATATGGACTTAATCGTTTTGGATCCCTTCAGATAGGACTACTAAAGCGTGTACTTGGCATATCCATATATACGATGATGCAGTATTTTATATCCATGAGCACATTCTTTATGTTTTTCATTGCCGTGGAGCGTTTAGGACAACGCGAATTGGCTATTGCTAACATTGTTCGCAGTATTTATATTGTCATGATGATTCCAATTAATACTTTGGCGACGACTACAAATACGCTTGTCAGTAATGCTATTGGAGCCGGGCATACGGATCAGGTTATTTCGGTAATTAGGCATATAGCAAAAATTTCCTTTTATATTATTGCAGCGATCGATGTAATTGTTTGTCTTTTTCCTGAGTCCATTGTTTCAATATATACAAGCGAAAAGGCCTTGATCAATGAATCCGTTTTATCTGTTTATGTCATATCCGCAGCTTTGCTGATCAGTTCATTGAGTACAATCGCTTTCAGTGGCGTCTCAGGCACCGGAAATACACGTACGGCTTTGTGGATTGAGATTGTTACACTTGTATTTTATACTGTAAGTATTTATTATTTAGGAATGTATTTACGTAAACCTGTGTATATTTGTTTTACTGTGGAGCTTGTATATTATTTGGGAATGTTGTTTTTGAGTATGATTTATTTGAAAAAAGGTAATTGGCAAGGCAAAAAGATTTAGAGGATTGCATCCTTTTTTATACCTTTGCGACTTATTCTAGAATAATATAAATATACATACACAATTATGTTTGAGAATTTAAGCGAAAAGTTAGACAGATCGTTTAAACTTTTAAAAGGCGAAGGTAAGATTACCGAGATCAATGTTGCCGAAACCTTGAAAGATGTTCGTAAGGCGTTGCTTGATGCTGATGTTAATTTTAAGGTGGCAAAAAGTTTTACTGACACCGTAAAAACAAAGGCCTTGGGACAGAATGTGCTTACTTCGGTAAAGCCGGGCCAGTTGATGGTGAAGATTGTTCATGATGAATTGGCTACTCTGATGGGTGGTACAGCTTCAGAACTGAATCTGAAAGGAGCACCGGCAGTCATATTAATGTCCGGTCTGCAGGGTTCCGGTAAAACTACCTTTTCTGGGAAGCTGGCTAATCTATTAAAGACTAAAAAGAATAAGAAGCCATTGTTGGTTGCATGTGATGTATATCGTCCTGCCGCTATTGAGCAGTTGCGTGTTGTTGGTGAGCAGGTGGGTGTTCCAGTATACATGGAATTGGAGAGTAAGGATCCTGTTAAGATAGCTCAACATGCTATAGAAGAGGCTCGTGCCAAAGGCAATGACGTGGTGATTGTTGATACGGCGGGTCGCTTGGCTATCGATGAGCAGATGATGAACGAGATTGCTGCTATCAAGAAAGCTATTCAACCGGATGAAACTTTGTTCGTTGTCGATTCAATGACCGGGCAGGATGCTGTTAATACAGCAAAGGAGTTCAATGAACGTTTGAATTTTGAAGGCGTTGTATTGACAAAGCTAGATGGTGATACTCGCGGCGGTGCAGCTTTGTCTATACGTACGGTTGTTGATAAACCAATAAAGTTTATTGGTACAGGCGAGAAGATGGATGCATTGGATGTATTCCATCCCGAACGAATGGCAGATCGTATTCTTGGTATGGGAGATATTGTTTCATTGGTCGAACGCGCTCAAGAACAATACGATGAAGAGGAAGCCAAACGTTTACAGAAAAAGATTGCCAAGAATCAGTTCGATTTTAACGATTTCATCACACAAATTCAGCAGATCAAAAAGATGGGTAATCTGAAAGAACTTGCTTCGATGATCCCGGGTGTTGGCAAAGCTTTGAAGAATGTGGATATTGATGATAATGCCTTTAAGAGTATTGAGGCTATTATTTATTCAATGACTCCTGGTGAACGTGGCAATCCGGCTATATTGAACGGTTCGCGTCGCCAACGCATTGCCAATGGAAGTGGAACTTCTATCCAGGAAGTAAATAAATTAATTAAGCAGTTTGACGAAACACGTAAAATGATGCATATGCTTACAACCGTCAAACCCGGAAGTCGTAAGTTTCCGACAGTGAAGAAATAAAAGTGAATAATATGGAAGCGCAGAGTTATAAGTTATTAGATGGGAAGGCTGTCTCAGCTCAGATGAAGAAAGAGATGGCTGAAGAAGTAGTTCGGATTAAGGCTGCGGGTGGAAAGATTCCTCATCTGGCCGCTATATTGGTAGGACATGACGGAGGTAGCGAAACCTATGTGGCTAACAAAGTTAAGACCTGTAATGAAATAGGCTTTAAGTCGACGTTGATTCGTTATGAAAACGATGTGACAGAAGAAGAGCTCTTAGGTAAAGTAGACGAACTAAATCGCGATGATGATGTCGATGGGTTTATCGTTCAACTTCCGTTGCCTAAACATATCCATGAGCAAAAGATTATTGAAGCTATTGATTATCATAAAGATGTTGATGGTTTTCATCCAATCAATGTAGGAAGAATGTCAATAGGGTTGCCTTGTTTTGTGTCGGCAACGCCTGCCGGGATACTCGAGTTACTTCGTCGCTATCAGATACCTACACGAGGAAAGCATTGTGTAGTGCTTGGACGCAGTAATATTGTTGGAAAGCCAATGGCAACACTGATGCTGCAAAAAGCCTATCCTGGTGATTGTACAGTTACGGTTTGCCATAGTCGTTCAGAGAATCTGAAAGAGATGTGTCTCAGTGCAGATATTATTATTGTTGCTTTGGGTGTCCCCGAATTTCTTAGAGGAAATATGGTTAAAGAAGGTGCAGTAGTTATTGATGTAGGTACGACACGTGTGCCAAGTACATTGACTAAGAGTGGATTTAAGCTTACCGGAGATGTTAAGTTTGATGAAGTGGCGCCTAAATGTTCCTATATCTCTCCTGTCCCCGGCGGAATAGGACCAATGACAATTGTCTCATTGATGCGCAATACATTATTGGCTGGCAAAAAGGCCATATATGATTAATTAAAAAAAGTATATACTTTCTAACCCAAAACATATTGTTTGTTGAATTTGATAAAAAATAGAACGAAAATGTTTGCAGATTAAAGGAAAAGTACTACTTTTGTCCCCGTCTTAGAAAGAGCAATACTTGACAAGATAACATGGTGAATGTAGCTCAGCTGGTTAGAGCATTGGATTGTGGTTCCAAGGGTCGTGGGTTCGAGTCCCATCTTTCACCCCTAGAAATAACGTTAACAAGTTTATTTTAATCTTGTTGGCGTTATTTTTTTGCGTATATATTAATGAGTTCATAGCATTTAAATAGTAGATATGAAAGACCTGTTTAGAACATTACCGGCCTGAACATTGCAGTAGGTCATTCTTTGGGAGCATCTTTTATACTAGAAGCTATGATCAACCATGAACTCTTCACCGATTATATAGCTCTCTCACCTAATTTAGCTTTTGATGGTAATCGGATAACGGCGACTAAAGGTTTTTTTTAAGCCCTCTAAACGCCGTTTTTAAAAGAAACGATATAGATTATTTTGCTACTTTTTCTAGCTTTTTCATGATGGAGAACATAAACAGAGCTGATAACAAGCAGAGAATTATGAGAACACTCCAAACCATCCACAAAGCCAAGTGTGATGACCACAAGTGACCGATGATTGAGGTTGCATAATTACCTATGGCTGTGGCAACAAACCAACCTCCCATCATCATTCCCTTATATTTGGGCGGAGCTACTTTCGATACGAAAGATATACCCATCGGCGAAAGCAATAATTCGGCGAATGTGAGTACCAGATAGGTGGATATCAACCAGCTTGGAGAAACAAGTGCTTGACTTACACCGCCAACATCTTTCAAGTCTGCAGGCGAGACCTGCCCAACGCTTCCTGCAGCCATGATGCTGAATCCGATCGCTGCTACTAACATTCCCAATCCGATTTTACGGGGCGCCGACGGCTCTTTTCCTTTTTTAGCCAAAGTTCCGAAAAGCAGTATGGAAAAAGGAGTCAGAGCAACGACAAAGCAAGGATTGAAATGTTGGAAGATCTGCGGCTGTATGTTCATCGTTTCGGGCATATTGGCATATTTTATAAAGAATGCAATTAGTGCAACGAGAACTACAATACCGGATATTAGTTTTCCTTTTGTTTCTTTAGCTTGAGCGACAGAAAAGCTGCCGTAGATGACGATAATCAGCAAGACAAGATTCCATACATCGAATCCGAATCGAGTAATTCCGGTTACAGCTTTGTTTGTATAGTCACGTGCGAACAGCGTCATTGTGCCTCCGTTTTGATGAAATGCCATCCAGAAGAATATGACAACCGCAAAAACCAGCAATAATGCTACGACACGGTCTTTAGTTTCTTTGGGAGTTAGGACTTCTTCAACATGATTGGTGTTTTTGGCAGTCTTCGAATTATAATCGGCACTCTTGAATGTGTATCTGAATCCAAAATATATTGCAGCCGAGATAATCAACGAGATGCAGGCAACAGCAAAAGCATAATGATAGGAGGTGGAGAGCTGGCTGATATAGTAATTGCCGAATTGAGCCAAATCATTTCCTTGTGTTGCAAATGCATCACTCATCTGATTGGCCGCCGTTAACAATGTCTGCCGTCCGGTTTCACTGATGGTTCCTTCTTGTAACTGATGTGCCAAGGCAGGAATAGCCGGATCGTATATCAGATGAGCCTTTGTCATAAAATAGTCGGTAATTTTTTCGGCAGCTGTGGGAGCGAACAAAGCACCTATATTAATTGCCATATAGAAAAGAGAGAAAGCTGTGTCTCTTTTTTGTGAATAGGTTGGATTATCGTAAAGATTACCAACCATAACCTGCAGATTCCCTTTGAATAAACCTGTACCACAAGCTATGAGAAACAAGGCTCCGAACATACTGGCAATGCCGACTGTTCCCATTCCGGACGGGATAGCCAACAGCGCATAGCCAATGAACATTATGGCCAGCCCCGTAGTAATCATCTTCCCAAAACCAAATCTGTCGGCTAAGATACCGCCAATCAATGGCATGAAATATGCAGCAGCTAAAAAACCGCCGTAGATTTGTAGTGCGGATGTTTCGGCAAAACCAAACTTCGCTTGCAAGAATAGTGTAAAAATAGCAAGCATTGTATAATAGCCAAATCGCTCGCCTGTGTTGGCTAAAGCCAGGGCATATAGACCTTTAGGTTGTCCTTCGAACATGAAATATAATTTTATGGGTTATAATTCGATTTACTGGATGATCTGCTTTATCGCTCCTGTCTCAGGATAGAACAGTACTTTGACAGGTGCTTTTTTGTCTTCAAACATTACCGGTGCCAGTCCTTCACGACTTCCGAACTGCGTAATCTGCACTTCTCCCTTGTAAAGAGACTGTTTGTTTAAACTGATGTTTATCGTAGCTTTTCCCGGTACATTATATATAAGGCCTTTGAGTGACTTCTCTTTCTTTTCGGCTTCTTTAGGGTCTAACTGCTGCGCACGTTCAGTCGCCTTCAGATCCATATAGATCGGTTCTCCTCCCAAATCATCGGCATTGACGATACCTAATTGACTGGAGAAGCGGAATAGGATTTCCTTGTTCATATCATCATGAGGAACGACCGTTACTTCATATTCACTGGTATCTTTTGTACAGACACCGACAAACAGGTTGGTGAGTCCTTTTTCCTGATTATCTAATTGCTGAATAACCACTTTCATCGCTTCACCATCGGGTGGAAGATTATCTGCGTCGCCTGTTACGATATTGAGGCGGCTTTCGCGGATGTGGTATATCTGTTTTGCAGCCACTTCGGCTTGTTTGGCTTCGGAACCGGCCATCAGCATCTCTTCTGATAGAACTGAAGGATCGTTGGTCTTTATTATTGAAGATTTGGTAGCGCTTTGTGCCGGAATAGAAGGTGGCGTGTATTCGGTATTTATGGAACAAAGCAGACCGTCTTCGGTGAGATAGGCATAAGGGGCAACTGTGCCGGGCTTAAAACTCACTACATAAGTGTTATCTTTATCGGGAATCCCTTTATTCTCTACCGTTACATTCTTCAGTTCGTAATACACCTTGTTACTGGTAATGGCATCTTTAACGCCTATATACTTTTCGGCATATTTGTAGTATGGACCCGCTTTGCATGTGGTCTTGATGACTTCAACATTAATGATCAGCGACGTTTTTGGCAAGGAATAGGTTACGCCGAAGTCATTGGCCTTAATAGCTGTTTTCTTTTCTACTTTAGTCTGAGCTATGAGCGACAGACTGAACAGTAAACCGGCTATAATGATTAAATGTTTCATGTTTTATTGTATGTATTGTTAGCACAAACAGTTGCAAAGTTATATATAATTTTCTTTGCATCCAACCGAAACATTTCTTTTTCATTAATATAAAAGGCTCATTGTTTATTTTATTGAATGTGTTTCATATGTCAAAAAGAATTTTTTATTTTTGTCCGCTAAATCCGTGTAAAAAATGAAAAATAAGATATTCTGTATTATCTGGCTGACAATTTTGGCTATGACTATTTCATTTTCTTCATGCAAGAAGGAAAGAGGAGAATTGAAACGTATCTGGTATAATGGAAGCTATAATCGCGATTTTCAGGATCTGAATGATCTGCATCTGGCGGAGGCACAGCGGTTGGGAATAAAACCGGCTTCTACACGAGAAGAGGCTGAAACTTTAAAAAAGCAGATGACGGAAGTGAAGACAGATGAGTATATCGACTTAAAAGATCTGAAACACTCTTTTCCCTATCTGATCCCTTCTGCCGCCAGACTCTTGGAAGATATTGGTCGGGCATTTCAGGATACGCTTACAAATCTGAATGCTTCATTATATAAGATACAGATTACCAGTGTAACACGAACGATTGACGATGTGACTGATTTGAAAAGGAAAAATGGCAATTCTTCGGAGAATTCCGCTCATCGTTATGGAACGACCTTTGATGTTTCTTGGGCACATTATACTAAACTTGATGAGAAAGATACATTAAATATAGATAATGATCATTTAAAGATGGTCCTGGCTATGGTTTTACGCGATATGCGCAATGCTAATCGCTGCTACGTCAAACATGAACGCAAGCAGGGTTGTTTTCATATAACGGTACGCCAGTAGGATAAGCAATTGCCGGCAACGAATCGATACCTTTAAAACCATTTGTCACTTGTTGCCGGCAATTAAAAGAAATCCCGATTATAGTACTTTCTCGTCAATAATCTTTTTCAGTTCCGCTTTGCCCATTGTTCCCAGCATCATTTCCTGTGTTCCATCCATACGGCAGAGCAGGAGAGTTGGGATAGTATGTATGTTAAAAGCTTTCTCTAGGTCTTCTTCATTATCTACATTTACTTTGTAGATATAAAGTTGCCCGTCATACGCCTGTGCAAACTCTGCAAGTATTGGATCCAGACGCTTACAGAATCCACACCAGGGAGCCGAAAAATCCACAATACAAGGCTTATCGCCCATGTATTTCCAGTCCGTGGTTTCGAAATTGCCTATTTTGTCGATAAACGCTGTTTTTGTTAGTTCAATAATTTCCATAATCAATCACTTTGTTTGTTTATGTTGCCAAAGGTAGTATAAGTTTCGACCATAAGCAAATATATTTGACTCGCGCTTTATCTCTGTTTTTCTAGAAACAAAATGCAGTTATATTTTTATTTCCATATATACTCAAGATCGTTTAGGACTTTTATGTCATAACTTTGAAAAGTTAGAAACAGAACATGAACGTGGCAATACCATAATCATGGTAGAAAAATGCTTTAAAGATGGGATTGCCCTCTACAAGGCGTCTCTTTACCTTTGTCGCTGTAAAAAGTATATTATTATTAAATTAAAAAGTAAAAAAATGAAAGCAATGAATTTTAATAGAATGTATTGTTGTCCAAGTATGACAATATTAAAGAGTATCAGAGTATTAATTAACGACAGTACTAATAACCCCATAAATAAAAAAGGAAATGAAATTATTACGCAATATATTCTTTACACTAATAACATATACGGTAGCAACAGGTTTGTCCTATGCAAGTGACGACCCGATTCAAGGGTCAACCATAAAAGGTACAATCAAAGATAATAAAGGAGATGTTATTATTGGTGCAACTATTCAAGTAGAAAACACCGACATCGGTACTATCTCTAATATGGATGGCTCATTTCTATTGAAAAACATTCCTGTTAACCAAAATCTGAAGATTGTAATTAGCTATATTGGTTACAAACCCGTTGTAAAAAGGATAGAAACAAAAGCCATTATTGATTTAAAGGATATTATATTAAGTGAAGACGTTTTGGGACTGGATGAAGTAGTGGTGATTGGATATACCCAGACAAAACGTAATTCCAGAACAAGTGCCATTTCAACTATTACTTCAGATTATATCACATCAACGGTTTCTACTAGTTTTAATGAACAGATTCAAGGACAAGCTCCAGGTCTGATTGTTTCTGCGTCTTCGTAATGTTTCTCTTGGATATAGCTTGCTTAAACTCTTGTCAAAAGGCTGGGTGCTGAAAAGATACGTTTTTATATAAATGCTACGAATCTTTTGACTTTTACAGGATATTCAGGAGCTGATCCGGAATGGAATACGGCGGCTGATTATTCGAACGGAACAGTACAAGGGCTTGATTTCGCTATTCTGCCTCAACCCAGGCAATTTGTTTTTGGTATAAACCTGATTTATAATTTTAAAGAAAAGAGTTGTATGAAAAGAAAAATATATTACACCTCGCCCATTTGGGGATTATTATTGATACAGACGTCCTGCGATTCAATATTGAATCAAACACCGGCCAATTATGTTTCCAATAGTGAAATTTATTCAACAGTGAATCAGGCTAATCAGGTGATAGATAAGGTGACTCTACTTAATAATGTCAGCAATACCCAGAAAATGCGAATTATAAGTGAGGCAACGCTTATTCGATCTCTTGCGTTTTTTGATCTGGCACGAACTTGGGGAATACTATATTTAAAAAATAGCCTTTGTCACACATTCTTTTTACGGAATATGGTAAGCGATATGACTTTCATACGGCCTTCATTAATGAAAAAACACCGTTTCTTCTTCCGCGTTGTATACGGTATTGAAGAAACGGCGTTTTTTATATTAATCAGTTTTGATCCTTAAGGATGACATCGTGTGCTCCGCCTTCAACAATACTGGTTGACGAAACCAGTGTGATTTTGGCATTCTCTTGGAGTTCCGGGATGTCGATTGCCCCGCAGCTACACATGGTCGCTACGATTTTTCCAAGGGTTATGTCCAGATTGTCTTTCATTTTTCCTGCATAAGGAACATAACTGTCCACACCCTCTTCAAATTTCAGCATCTCTTTACCCCCCATATCATAACGTTGCCAGTTCTTTGCCCGGTTTGAACCTTCGCCCCAGTATTCCTTAACGAAGCGGTTGCCAATGGTCAGTTTTTTTGTCGGCGATTCATCGAAGCGTGCGAAATAACGTCCCATCATAAGGAAGTCGGCACCCATAGCCAGAGCAAGAACCATGTGATAATCATGGACCAACCCTCCATCACTACAGATGGGAACATATACACCATGGCGCTTGAAATATTCGTCGCGGGCACCCGCTACGTCAATGAGCGCTGTAGCTTGTCCACGTCCGATGCCTTTTTGTTCACGGGTAATACATATTGAACCACCTCCGATACCTACTTTGATAAAGTCGGCTCCCGCATCTACCAGATAATTAAAGCCTTCTTTATCGACTACATTACCGGCACCCACGCAAACTTTATTGCCATATTGTCCTTTGATCCAGTGCAAGGTCTCTTGTTGCCATTCCGAATAACCATCGGACGAATCGATGCAAAGTACATCGACACCTGCCTCAATCAATGCCGGAACGCGTTCTTTATAGTCGCGCGTGTTGATGCCAGCACCAACCATGAGTTTCTTATCTTCACCGGAAAGTTCGCGTGGATTGTCACGATGGCTGTCGTAGTCTTTACGGAAAACGAAGTATTGCAATCTTTGTTCCTTATCGATGATAGGTAGTGCATTTAGCTTGTGCTCCCAGATAATCTGGTTGGCATCGCTCAGTGTTACACCCAAGTATCCAACAATAAGTTTAGAGAATGAGGTCATGAAGTCTTTCACTTTCATGTCGTGCGAATCCTTTTCCTGACGATAATCTCGTCCTGTCACCAATCCCAGTAGTTTACCGTTGGGTGTCCCGTCATCAGTGACGCCGATAGTTGAGTGGCCTGTCTCTTGAACCAACTCAAGGACGTCGGCCAGCGTATGTTCGGGCGTCAGGTTCGAATCGCTGATAACGAAACCTGCCTTGAACTTTTTTACTTTCTTCACCATTTCCGCCTGACTTGCGATAGGTTGAGATCCAAAGATAAACGATAAACCTCCATTGCGTGCCAGTTCAATAGCAAGCTCAGGACCGGATACCGATTGCATGATTGCCGATACGAACGGAATATTCAGTCCAATAGCCGGCTTCTCGCCTGCCTTATATTTGACAAGCGGCGTTTTCAGTGAAACATTTGATGGAAGACACTGCTTCGTGGTCAGTCCGGGAATCAGTAAATATTCACCGAAAGTCCTTGATACATCGTCTAAGTAAATTGCCATATTGAATAGATTTTATCAGGATTGTTATATTGGGCTGCAAATGTACAAATAAAAACTGAAACGCCTTGCAAATGCCCGCATATAGTTTTACCTTATCGTGATGTTCTTTTTCTGTCTTTTACTTATCCGATAAAAAATCGATCATCCTGACAATAGCACGACTGCAGGCCGGACAGAACGGTGCATAATCGCGCATCATGCAGTGATCCATCGGACGATAAATACCTTTTGAGATGTATCCGCCACCTTCGAATACGCCTACTTTGTCTTTGTATTGGCCCGTAAGCGGGGTAGGAATCGGAGTCCCGACAGGAAGTAAATCTTTCCATTTGCTTTCGAAGTTCACCAGCGTGGTGATGTTTGGTTCCCAGGGTTCATATTTTAGGTTGTAGAAATCCTGATAAGCAACTGTCGAAGAAAAATATTCATCAGCCAAACCGGCAAAACTATGTCCGAATTCATGTGTGAATACCATCGGTGTACGCTCGTTGTCGGCAGTTCCACCTGCATAAAAATTATACATTCCGCCTCCTCCATAAGTACTGGCATTAATGAGCAGGAAGATAGCATCGCAGGGCACATTCCATACGGCGTCTCGAATAGACTTGATATCGCGGGTCGTTAGATAACGATCCAAACCAAATGTGTAATATCCTGTATTCAGCGCCGTATTTTTGAATACCCCTTTACCCGAAATATCTGTACCCGATTCTTCTGATACAAGTTCTACAGCCCAGACATTAAAATCGCTGCGGTGTGAAGTGTAAGGAGGCGTCGCAAATAAAGCTTCGGTAAATCGTTTGGCATCAGCGACAAACTTTTCTTGTTGATTGGCGGTGTAGCCTTCGGCAATAAATACCAGGTCGACTTTTTCATTAGAATCGCCGTTATTTTGTATCTGATAGATTTTGTTTTCCTTAAGTTTTCCCCGATCAATAAAGATACTTGCCGGGTCAACATCCATTTTCAATAGTGAATGAAATTGCATATCTTTTTTATCGCGCGCCGTCAATTCTACTACGACTTTGGATTTAGGAAAAGGTGTAACGGCACAGTTTGTCCACGACTGGGTTTCTGTTTCAGCTTCTTTTGTAGTGCGCCATTCTTCGAACAACGTATTGAAGCCGCGTGAGTAGATAAGTTTGTTACTTCCTTTATCGTATATATTTACATAATAACCTCCGTAGTTGAATTTGTCAATGAGGTTCTTTATCGGTCCACCCCAGACAGGTTCTTCGCGTAACTGAATGATGGCAGCAGATTGTGTTTGAGCATTACCACTCAGGGCAAAATCAATTCGAAGCGTTTTGTTTTCAAAGTATTTATTGAAGTCAATTTGTGCAAAAGCCGGTACACAAAGAATAAGGCTTAGTAGAGAAAGAATAAATTTAGTTTTCATCTTGTCTATATTGTTAATTGTAATCTATACGCAAATATAGCGTTTTTATAAGAAACTGTTTTGTATTTTCTCTGAATTATTTCAAGAGTTGTTTTCGGAAAATTCAAAATTGTTTCAAAATTGTATCAAAAATAATTGTCAATTAAGTCGATTATATTTACTTTTGTGGTTATGTTGTATTTATTGAATAGCTCTGTCCGAATTTATCTAAGGCATTATTAGAAACTTATAAATGAGAAGGGTATGGTGTTTAATCAAGATACAGAATTGATGCAATTTTTGATGTTCGATTTTTTTTCGAACAATTCGAAGGGTGGGGCGTTGTATGATAAAAAAGGATATTTATTGTGTGCAAATCAGGTAATACTTGATGTTTTTCATATTTCAGATGTTAGCAATTCGGTTTTACAAAGAATATTTGATTTTCCTTTTATTTCTCAGTTTCAGATAGAACGTTTACTTCAGGGAGATGTGGTATCCGGTAAAATTCCTGTGAATTATCTAATAACGCCTGTGAAAGGTTCTGAAAAGCAGTTGATAGGCTATGTTTTGAGTCTGGATGATCATAATCCTAGTACATCGGATGATATGAAGTCAATATCATTTAAATCATTTGAAGGTGCATCCGATACAATCCTGCTTATTAACAAAAACTTTAAAATCATTCATATTATCGCTTATTCTTCCGAGACGTGTATTACTCCAGAGGCTTTAAATAAAGACATTGGCGATGTGCCGGGTTTTTGTTATCCTGATTATGCCAAAAAAAAATACGTGAATCAATAAAGAAGGCTTTTGATACTCAGGATACGGTTGATGTTGATTTAGTTATTCCCGGTCATTTGACTCATATGGTCTATTTTGATCTTCGCTGTGTGCCAATACAAGATCGTTTTGTTGTAGCCCATATTAAAAATGTAACAAAATTAAAGCAGAAAGAACAGGAAAATAAGTTGTTATCTAGACAGTTGAAGCAGACTCGTAAAATGGTAGAACTGGCACTTCACAATTCGAATGTAGTTCTTTATTCTTTTGATTTTCGGAAATGTGCTTCCTGTGATAAGATAAATTGTAATCATTGTTTTCAGTTTTATGGGAAGATAAACAAGTTGCTCGAACACAATCAGCATATTTGTCTGGGATTGGCAAAGGTTTCGCATCCGGAAGATTCACAGGATTTTTTCTTGCTCTTCAATACAATACGTTCCAGGAATCTGGACGAGTATACAATGAACTTCCGTATGAAGACCGATGGGGGGGTGTTTCATAGTTTCGAAGTCTTAGGTAAAACATTGGAACGAGGTGCTGATGGTAAACCGGTGCTTATTGTAGGTTCTATTCTTGATAGCCAAAAGCATGTGGAATATGAGCAGTCGCTGATTAGTGCCAAAGAACGCGCAGAGACGGCAGAAAAGATGAAGTCGGCTTTTCTTGCTGACATGACTCATGAAATCCGTACACCACTAAATGCGATAGTGGGATTCTCTGATTTGTTGGGAGACGAGACCGATCCTCTTATGCGTGATACTTATATTAATTTGATCAAAAGTAATAATGAATTATTGTTAAATCTGATAAACGATGTCTTGGATCTATCAAAGATTGAGGTTCGCATGATGAAGTTTGTTTATGAGAAAACCGCCTTGTTGACACTGATGAATGAGGCTTATAGTACGGTAAAGATGCGTATCAGTGGGGATATATTACTGGTAAATGATGGGGGCGAAGATATTTACATAAATATTGATCGGACACGCTTTTTGCAGATTTTGATAAATCTGCTAACCAATGCAGCCAAGAATACTTCACAGGGTTCGATTCACATGGGTTATAAGAGAGAAGGAGAAATGGTTCGTTTTTATGTATCTGATACGGGTTGCGGAATTCCATCTACAGAGCTGGAGCATATTTTTGCCCGTTTTGTGCAGCTGGACGGACGCAAACAGGGCGTTGGTTTGGGGCTGGCAATATGTAAAGGTTTGGTTTCGCAGATGGGTGGACAGATATCTGCTATCTCTGAATTAGGCAAGGGATCTACATTCTATTTTACATTGCCTATTAATGGTAAGCCTGTGCCTGTGGAAGAGTCTAAGGATACATCCGTTATCAAATCTGATTGATCCGGGTTTTATAATTGTACATATAAAAAATGGTTTGCACCACGTTTCCGCAGAGTAAACCATTTTTTGTGTTATAACCGAACAGGTTATTTGATCTCAATTATTTTAGCCGCTTTCTTGACTTCTTCCTCGGTCTTCTTTGGAATATTTATACTCAATACGCCATTTTCAACTTTGGCTTCGATTTTGTCTTTTACAACATTTTCCGGCAGAACCATTGTCTGTTCGAATTTGCTGTATGAGAACTCGCGGCGCAGAAAACGACCATTCTTTTTGTTGTCGTTGTGTTCTTCCTTTTTTTCCATAGAGACTACCAGATTGTCGTTTTCATCGATACGGATGTTGAAGTCGTTCTTCGTCATTCCAGGGGCAGCCACTTCGACGTGATATTCTTTATCAGATTCTATTACGTTAATAGCTGGAGCTGTAGAGTTAGCCCTCATCATCCAATCATTGTCAAACAAATCATTGAAAACAAATGGTAACCAATTTTGATTTCTTCTCATCGGTGTCATAATACAGTCCTCCAATTATTTTAGTTAAACATTCAATCTATTTTTGCTTTCGTCTTATTTCTAATCTGAAAGCACTATATATACTTCAAATCATATGCCAAAGCCTGAATAAGGAAAAAATGGCAGTTGTGCGGTAAAAATGACAGTTTTATGGGCATTGGATTTATCTTTTCAGCAGAAGAATTTTTGTATAAGTTCCGAAGAATCTTTTTGTTTGTACTCACTTATTCCCTGAATCACATATGTGGAACGGTCGTTCCACATATGTGAGCCGACCGTCTCATATAATATGGAACGATCGTCTCATATTATATGGGACGATAGAAATATGGGGAGATTTACAGAAATATATCTTTACGTTTACTGAAACTTAATATATGCTTGGCATAGGATGTTTCAGTAGGACAATAAATAGTTAAATGTAGTATGTTCTTGATCTTCCTGACGTTTTAGGCAAAAAAAAGAGGCTTGCTGAAACAAGCCTCTTTTTTTGTTATTATGAAATGAAAAATAAAGTTTCTAATATCCACTATAGAATGTCATTTGAATTAGTGATCCAATAGAAAACACCATTTACTTCGACATAACCTTCTAACTCTTCAGGATCTGTATATGTTCCAGCAAATGCTGGAGCATAGGGCTCTACATTTTTTGAAATGTAGTTTCCTGCAAACATTGTTATTGAGAGCAATGTAAAAGCTAATGTTAATACTAATCGTTTCATAATATTTAAGTTTGAATTAATTACCAAATGAAGGATATCCCGGATTCTGTGTCAAGTTGCTGTTTGATTGCCAAGCATCTTGAGAAATAGGGAATATTTTCAGATAGTCATCAGCTTTTCTGGCACAGCCGGATGAACTCCACATGCCTTCATCAAATACACCGAAACGGATATCATCCTGACGAGACATACATTCCCATGCAAACTCAAAGCGGCGTTCTAACATAACCTTATTTAAGTCAACTGTCGTATAGTCATGGTTACTGTTGCCATAAGCGCGTTCACGAATAATGTTTACGTATTTAGCTGCTTCTGCACCACTACCACCATTACGCAGAATGGCCTCGGCTTTCATCAGATATACATCTGCTAAACGGAAAATATGGTAATCATTTTCCATGGCACTCGACAAATCAGAAGCATAAACCCATTTGAAACAGCGTGCGCCATCTTCCTGGTTGACAGATCCCCATGTTGTACCATCGTATTCCGTTCCCGGAATCATAGTAACATCTACAGTATGATTCAACAAACGTCCGTGAGCGGTAACCAAGGCTTCACCGGTTGTTTTGTTATACATTTGACCAGTCAAAAATGAACCACTGTAACGAGGATCGGTCGTATCAAATTCCTTTACATAATCCGGTTGAGCACAAACACCATTCCAAGCTCCGTAAGTACCACCTAAAGCTAAATTGTCTAAGTAATGCAATGTACGGTTCATCATCTGGTTTTGATCGTTTGTATCGTTACTTGAGAAGCAAGCAGCGAAGATGGCTTCTTTAGAATTCTGGTTTTGAACGATGAAGTTATCCTTCCAATTGGTATTCAGCTGATAATAGCCTAAAGCTAGGATCTTATCGCATGCATCGATTACATTTGTATAAGCGTTTGAAGAGTTTACACCCCATGCAGCTGCATTCAGATACAATTTGGCAAGAAGCATGTATGCTGTACCCTTTGTAAAGCTGCCAT
>JAQWBH010000533.1 GCA_028707405.1 Parabacteroides sp.
TTTGAAGCATTATCACCATTTCGCACTGATAAATTTGGAGAGGTAGAAATTTTTTATCGAATAATAAGTAAATTGAATCAGCCACGAAAAACTAACGGAACAAGTCCACATGGAGGGGTGGATATTAAAGCGAACGCAGGGACTCATGTCTATCCCATTGCAGATGGCAAGGTAGTGAGTATAGATTGGGATACGAGTGGGCAAATGGGCACAGTATTCATTGAACATGGTGACTTTATTGTCCTTTACCGTCACATTGTACCAGATAGTGGATTATATATCAACCAAGAGGTTACATATAACGAGACAATTGGTATTGTTGATGAAATTAAGGAATATACGCCTGCTCATCTGCATATCAGCTGGTGTGCCAATGAAGCATCCAGTTATCCTGCTAATAAGTTATTTAATTTATATGATCATGTAGAAGATTATAATTATGGCAGAGATTGTGACTTTTTTTCAGAACCGTATATCAATGGTAATTCATTATATATTTATGCTTACTCAAAAAGTATGTCTGGTCCAAAAATGTAACAAATATAAAATTATATTATAAAATCGGTAACGGTACATGGAATAGTAACCCAAATCAAATGGTACCAGTTAATCCAGCAAAAAACTTATGGAAATTTGATTTTTCAGGATTACCGGAGAATCCTCAACCTGGACAAACAATTGAGTATTATCTTGTCGGTTACCGTGACGATACAGAAGTTTATGATAAAAAGGCTTTCTATCCGTCTTATTATTATAGGCCGCCTGAACTACCATCTGGTTATAACACATCCAACTTTAATTATCCTCCTATGACAAAAACTTTTACAATACCATCTCCCGGATGTAATCACAGTTGGACAGATTGCTTAGATGCTATTTGTAATATTTGCGGTTATACCCGAATAGCACCTGGTCATAGTTTGTCACCTTATGGAGCATGGATAGATATTAGTACAGAATCACAATGTGAAAAACAAAAAAATGTTTGTAACAATTGCTCGTATTGGACTTGGTGTATAGATACAACCCATGCATACACTAATTGCGCAGATACTACATGTAACAAATGCCAATATAGTCGAATAGCACCCGGTCATAGCTTATCGTATGGAACATGGGTGGCTGTTGGTACATCATCACAATGTGAAAAACAGCAAATATGGTGTAATAATTGTTCATATTCTAATTGGATTTTTGATAATACTCATGAATATTATGATTGTACAGATAGTACGTGCACACGTTGCGGATACTCACGAACAGCGCCCGGTCATAGTTTGTCACCTTCTGGTTCATGGATAGATATTAGTACAGCATCACAATGTGAAAAACAAAAAATAGTTTGTAATAATTGCTCATATTCTGATTGGGTTATAGATACAACCCATGCATGGACTAATGCATGTGATACAAGATGTAATGACTGCAATTATACAAGAACAATTAGTCATTCATATACCGCAATAGGATGGGTGGACGTATCTCAATCAGATATTTGCAAAGATTACGTATATAGATGTAAAATTTGCGGTAATTCATATATTGCTTATAGTGATTATGACCATGATTGGAGTTATGAATGTGATTCAAGCTGTAATGACTGTGGCTATACTAGATATGCAAATCATTCATATAGCGGAAGTTGGGTGAATGTATGTACATCAAGTATTTGTCAAAAATATGAATATGAATGTTATTATTGCGGGGATTCATATGTATCTCATTATGATTATACTCATTACTATCCATCCGAATTTGAACCAATATGCAGCGATTGTGGATATAGAGATTGGTAACTTACCTTTTAATTAGAAAATAACGGAATAATGAAAGGATGTGTAATTTATGAAATCTGTCAACAAGATCATAGTATGCTTCACGATTATTGTATTACTATTTATAGGTGTTATTTCAGCATCTGCTTTAAATAACACTGTAAGAAAGGAACAAAAGGAACAAAATATTGTTATGAACTCGAATGGAAAAGAAGATCGATTAAAAATTCTATTAATGGAAGAGATTTGTAATGTGCAGAAAAAAGATATTCCAGAGATAAGAGACGATGGGTATAAGAAAGCGCTTATTGAGAAGTGTATTAAAACTATAAACGAAAAAAGTTATGATTCCAATAAACAATTTATTGTGGATAATTTTATTTTGATTTGGCCAGAGGCAATTTTATATGGTAATGCGGGTGGCGAATATGAGACTAAAAATTCTAATGGTGGCAAATGGCCAATGATGTACAATTTATTAATGAATTGGCCAAGTAATGTAAAAGTTAATGATGCTCTTTTAGTAGAAATAGAAGACTATAAACTCATCGAAATAGTAAATATAAAAGAGCCATTATCGAGTGATGTACCACCAACGGAGGATTCTATAAGAAAGAGCATGGAAGAAAAACAAAAACTTATAGATGAAGCGAAATTTGAATTACCTGCTGCAGAGGACATACCTCCAACGGAAGAATCGATAAGGGAGAGCATGGAAGAAAAGAAGCGTTTAATAGAAGAATTCGAAAAAAGCCTGCCTAAATCTGTTGATATTCCTTCAACTGATGAAATGAGAAGAAAGAACCTTGAAGAAAAACAAAAATTGCTCGAACAGATGTTAGAAGAATTACAACCACGAGATTTACCTCCTACTCCGGAGTCTATTAAGGAGAGTGAGGATGAAAAGAAGCGCTTAATAGAAGAATTTATAAAGAGCTTTTCTAAATCTGCTGTTGATATTCCTGCTACTGATGAAATGAGGAGAAATCCTTGAGGAAAGGCAGAAACTATACCCTATCCCTTGATGGCTTCATCCACATCAAGCGGATTCCAAACCCAAGGAGCATCCAGAATATCGGGGAAACGGCAACCGTACTGTCATTAAAAATTCCGGCAGCACAGTAGCCTAAAACCGACAAAAGGATGCAAGCAGATAAAATATAAGTTTTTTCAGATTCCTGCTCCGGATTTACTTCCTGTGTTTTAAATAAATCCGGAGCAGGATTATGTTTTATATTATTTAAAAATGTCTTAGCGACATACCAAATAATCATAGCTAAAAGAAACAAAAGAGATAAAATCCCTGAGCCAAATGCCGTTTGAAGATACCAGCTATGGGGTTTGCTAATAATTGTCCATATGGCACCATAATTCAGTTT
>JAQWBH010000534.1 GCA_028707405.1 Parabacteroides sp.
ATTACATTTGTTGCTATACATTATTATATATATATCACTTAAAAACAGACGTACCATGAAAGTAATAAAAATTATCTTGTCAACATTGTGTCTGTTCCCAGCCATCGGACTTTGGGCACAACAATCAGCAAAGGCTCCTGTTATAAAAATAGACGGTGGAGAAATAAGCGGTGTTTATAGCGACAAAGATCCTTCAATCGCCATCTATAAAGGAATTCCTTATGCCGCCCCGCCTGTTGGACAATTGCGTTGGAAACAACCACAACCGGTCAAAAGTTGGAAAGGCATTCGCAAATGCGATCAGTACGGCGCCGCTTCATTGCAAGCTGACAGAGGTCCTGTAGGAGCTAACAATGGAGCAGGTATCGACTATGTAAAAGAGTTTTATCAAGCCGGAGACCCTGTCCGCAGTGAAGACTGCCTGTATCTGAATGTCTTTACAACAGCTCCAGCTACGTCAAAAAAGATGCCCGTGATGCTTTGGATCCATGGAGGTGCATACACCGGAGGCTTTGGTCATGAAATTGAATTTGAAGGCGATGCGTTGGCAAAAAAGAATGTCGTGTTGGTTACAGTTAACTATCGTCTGGGAATGTTAGGCTTTCTGGCACATCCGTTGCTTACATCCGAAAGCGGTTACGGCAGCGGAAACTACGGATTATACGATCAGTTGGCTGCTCTCAAATGGGTTAAGCGGAATATTGAACACTTCGGTGGTGATCCGAATTGCGTAACTGTCTTTGGACAAAGTGCAGGTGCAGGAAGCGTACAAGTTCTCGTTTCTTCGCCTCTCAGTAAAGGATATATACAAAGAGCTATCATTCAAAGTGGCGGTGGACTGAGCGGCATCATTAATACCATCACTCAGGAAAGTGCAGAAGCTTCAGGCAAAGCCATATTCGACCATGCCGGAATATCAACACTTGAAGCAATGCGGGCTTATCCGGCCGAAAAATTACTAGGCCTCTATTACGACTACATGAAAGAACAAAAACACTTTAGTCTACTGCTTCGTCCAAATGTCGACAATCAGTTGATTCCTAAAGATCTAACTACAGCAGCAAACGATGGTGATGAACTAAATATCCCTTATATGATCGGCTACACTACCGATGATATAGCCCCCGAAACAATGGCCAAAGCTGCCTCCAACTGGAGTTTACTCCTTGAAAAACAAGGACGAAAACCTGCCTACGTTTATCATTTCGACTATAAGCTTCCGGGTGACAATGCAGGAGCATTCCATTCGTCAGAGCTATGGTTCGTATTCGGCACTTTGAAAAACTGCTGGCGACCGTTTCCGCCAAGCGCTTATGATCTGAGCGAACAGATTATGAGTTATTGGACAAATTTTGCTCGTACAGGAGACCCTAACGATTCTTCTTTACCGGAATGGAAACCTTATACAAAAGAATCAGCCTATATAAAAATACTCAAACCAAAAGAATAAGCAGATAAAAATATATCTCCTGCTTTCTTCCGGCGTTGATAATTGTAAAATCTTATTCATAACCAGTTTTACATTTTCTGCGAAAGAAGTTTTGCACGAACTCGGAAGAATTTTTCTGTTTGTACTCGCTTATTTATCGTCTCACATATGTGGAACGATCGTCTCATATAATATGAGCCGATCGATTCATATTATATGGAACGGTCGATTCATATATATGAATCGATAAAAATATAGGGAGGTTTACAAAAATATATCTTTACATTTGCTAAAACTTATTCTAATATGTACAAAAAATTTCACTAGAACAACAAACAAATACAATAGACAGATTATTTGTTTATGCACTAATTCCACTAATGGGTTATTATATATGAACTATGCTTGCCTATGATCAGGCAGGAAATATTTCAGAGAGCGTTTGTGCCATGTCATCAATATCGGCATCAGTCGTATCCCAGGATGTAACCAGACGCGCTTCGTTTATTTTCTCATTCCACATATAGAAAAAATACTTTTCTTGTAACTTTTCAAGTTGTTCAGGTGGAATCGTAAAGAAAAGCTGGTTGGATTCGATTTTCTGTGTGAAATGGATCTGTGGATATTGATTCAGAACAGAAGCCAGTTTTAATGCTGCCTTATTTGCTTTCTTGGCATTTTCCAGCCACAAATCATTTTCCAAATAGGAAATAAATTGAGCAGAAAGATATCGAAGTTTCGAAGCCAGTTGAGCCGACTGCTTACGAAAATACTGCAAGTTTACACTGATTTCAGGACGGAATGATACAACCGATTCTCCCATCATCATACCATTCTTTGTTCCTCCAAAACTCAAAATATCAACGCCGGCATCAACCGTAGCCGCTTTCATCGAACAATTTAGATACGCACAGGCATTAGCCAGACGAGCACCATCCATATGAAGATACATATCATGCTCATGCAACAAATCAGCAATAGCCTTAACCTCATCAAGGGTATAAACTGTTCCCAGTTCAGAAACCTGCGATATGTAAACGGCTTTGGGCTGTGAATGATGGCAAACGCCAAAGTTAATCAAATGCGGACGGATTAGTTCCGGCGTTAGTTTTCCATCAAGTGTTGGTATCGCTACAAAAGCACAACCCGTCATACGAGCGGGAGCTCCGCATTCATCTACATTGATATGTGCAGTTGAAGCACACAAAATACTATTGAAAGGGCGTGTAACAGCCTGTAAAGCGACAGAATTGGCTCCGGTGCCGTTAAATACAATAAATGGAGAAGCCAGATCACCAAAAACCTCTTTTATCTTTGTTTCCGCAGAAGCTGTCCAAGGGTCGTCTCCATAACCCAGAGCTTGATTATCATTAGCCTTAATAATTGCATCCATTATTCGGGGATGCACACCCGAATTGTTATCACTAGCAAAACTTCTCATCTCGTTTCTTTTATAAATCGAGATCAAAAGTAATAAAATAAGCGGGAGCATCTTTCGACATTCCCGCTTATTTTTAAGAGATTTTCTAAATATTATTTATGAAAATCTTTCAACTTCTTCTGTAACTCCTGACGAGCAAAGAAGATACGACTTTTTACTGTTCCCAATGGAATATCCAGTTTCTCGGCGATCTCATTGTATTTATAGCCGCTGAGAAACATAGAAAAGGGAACTTTGAGATCATTATTAAGACCGTTTATAGCTTTTGTAATCTCCTTGATCT
>JAQWBH010000535.1 GCA_028707405.1 Parabacteroides sp.
ATTAACTTTTTCTTATATTCTTCTGCCAGTGCTGAAACCTTATACATAAAGAATTCCTTTCATTATATAATACTGTTTGCGATAGCTGTTCTGGCGTTTACGTCTCCGGCAATAGAGGCCTTCCGCGGCGCCGACCGTCGCATTTGTTAACTTTCTAACAAAGTTCGACTTAATTGTACTATATAACGCAACTCTTATCAACCATTAATTTACCAATTTTTGATTGAAATTTACCTCTAATAATGATATTATAGACAAGGACCTGCGAAAATCCGTGAAGAACCATGAGGTCAGCAATATGCGCCTCGCCTTTCCAGATATCACGCCGGCCCGTAAATACCCTGCACCAGTAGCTCAGGGGATAGAGCGTCGGTTTCCTAAACCGTGCGTCGGGTGTTCGAATCGCCTCTGGTGCACCACTAAAAACCCTTTCCGAGAGGAAGGGGTTTTTTAGTGGTGCACATAGAATGGTAGCGATTCGAACACGAGCCGTGAAGTGCCACGGAGCAAGCTCCTGCACTTCTGACAGGGGACCTACCAGCGACTCATCCTTCGTCGGGTTAGGTCTCCCAAGTGCACGCCCACGGAGCAAGGATGCTAAATCGCCTCTGGTGCGTGCGCTTGTGAAAAAGTGAACAGAGACAATATTTAACACTATTTTATTCGTTAACAATGAGACTTTTTTCAACAGGCATGGATCATCATATTCAGCGATTCCCGCCTTTAGTTTGTCTGAAAAGTAGTTATAAAAAAGCTCTTCTTAACGATGAAGAGCTTTTGGGGATAATTCAGTATTAATAATTAACCGTTGTTATTGTGCCTTTTGCTGAGCACTTTAAGCCTATGGCAGCATTCTTTGTTAAAAACCCGTATTTGAAAGTTCCAGTGGCTTTTGCTGTAGCACCAGATATCGAATGACTAGTATCCGAACATGACCATCCGCTTCCGAATATTTTATGAGACACCGAAGCTGAAGTGGCTTTCGATGTAGAACCGTTGTAGGAAAAACGACCAGTAACGGTAAGCGACCATTTTTTGTCACCGGAATTCGAGTAATATGTGTATGTGGCGGATGCTGTTTTGGTAGACGATGTAGACGCGACTGCGATTGCGTTTGTAGCGACAACTGATTCCTGATCATATATTGTTGCGTATTCAATAGTTGTATCGATTATAGCATACGAACCATCACTGAATAATTCTAGTTGCGTATCAGAAGTTGAAGATACATTTGCTGGGTCTTCTGCGTAAGCAGGGAAAGCAAGCATGGCTACAACCAAAATAGATAATGATAATACTGTTGCGATTCTTTTCATAATGTTCCTCCAAATCAATAAGTGCTATTCGACAGTAACGACAATGGTGGCCTTTGCTTGGTCATTCATATGCATGTCCCAGAGATAAAATCCCCCGGCGATGAGTGCAATAACAAGTACAACTATGATCCATTTTTTGTGTCGATTTTTCTTTATGAGTTTGCCGGGCAGAGATTCCTTTGATTCACTTAGATAATCTTCAGCTACATCTTCGGGTTCGCCGAATTGATCGATTATGTCATCGTAAGTACAGTTTGGATTCGCGCTCATGAACTCATCAATGTTATTACTCAGCATTTCCATGAAGTCTTTAGACGGTGCGATGCTGCAAAGATGATCCTTTACTGCTTTGATATACTTTTTTTTAATGTTATTTTGCTCCATCTGTATCATCCTTTCTGCTGTCATTGATCAGCTCATCGACTGTGTTTGCCATCATGGAAAAGTGTTTCGACATCATAGTCAGGTGTTCGTGTCCGGCATCTGTTATATTGTAGTAAATACGAACACGGTTATCCGGAGTTACCTCCTTGCGGCTCTCTACAACATAACCTTGCTCTTGCAACTTACCAAGCGTTGTGTAGAGTAAAGGCATCTTGTATTTCCCATCGCTCCTTTCAAGGGTATATTGCATGATCTCATAGGCATACATTTCTTTTTCCGAGAGCATGGCAAGAGTCACCATAGGAAGCGTAGATTTCTTGAATTGCGCTTCGAAATTGTTGAACACTTTATCTTGCTGTTTGTCATCTTTTTTGCTATTCATGGTACCATCCTTTTGCAATATAGATAATATATCATATAATAAAAAATAAATCAATATATGTTATTGACATACATAAGGATATGTGATAATGTTTAGAAAGATCAATTTATTGAATATCAGATTGAGGGGGATTTGTGATGCCTTAGCGCTTTGTGACGTACTGTCAGCTATAGGTATAAAAAAATCGGTTGTGTGTCTTCGCAAGAGGTAAAAAGAGAGAAAAAATTATAATCATCAATCTTGAAAACAATTAATTTATTTTGTACATAATATAATTAAAGGAGAATGATAATATGAAGTATAAAGGTGAAACCCGTTTTTCAATAAGAACGATGAGAATAATTTCGCGGAGGACGGTTGCGACAATTATTAGTATTGTGATAGTTGGGACAACAATGATGTCAAACTTGGTCTATGCTGATATGAATGATTATAGTAGAGAAACAATAGCAACAAGCAGTGTATTAACACATCTTCCAAGCGGCGTAAGAGACTATTATAGTACCGCTGAATCTGTAATCCCAATAGAAAAAGGAAATATCTACTATTTCGATAACGATTTGTACAAGTCCAAAGTAATAGAAAGGTACTTGGATGATAATACAACTGAGCTCACAATAGAGGAAGATGGCAATACAACGATAATTGTAGTTAACTCTTCAGATAATACATGTACTATAAATGGAGATAGGCTTCAGGTTGTAGATACATTTTATTCGCGTGAAGAAAGTAATACTAAAGTTGAGAGTGGCAACAACGATATCATCCTTAAATCAGCGCAGGTAAGATACCGTAATGCTACCGCGCCTAGATGGGGCACAGTCGCAAATTACAAGACAAAAGGGGAAATAAAAAAATCAAATATATTTTTTGACGCTTCCATAGCATCGCTAGGATATACAGCCTTCTTTACAGCGCTGGGGGTAGGTTGTCCAGTTGTGGATAGTGTAAAATAGTTGTTGGTAATATAGATAATAGAATAGAGATCAGTTTCTGTGTTAAAATAGAATTCTAAACAAACAAACAACAGAAAGGAATGATCTCTATGCCTAACAGTATATACCAAA
>JAQWBH010000108.1 GCA_028707405.1 Parabacteroides sp.
CGGGACAAGGTGAGCAAAAGCGCATCAGCGAATCTACTTGTAAGAAGATTCTTCAATATGCCGAAAAAAACAGTTATCATCCGAACTTGTTGGCGCGTGGATTAAATACGGGAATCACGGGCACTATTGGTCTGATCTTGCCTTCAATTTCCGACTCTTTTTATTCGCAGGTAGCTAAAGCGATAGAACTGGAAGCAGAAAATTATGGCTATACATTGATGATTTGCAGTTCGGAATCTGAAATCGAACGCGAAGACAGAATGATTCAAATGTTCAAGGCTAAGCATGTAGATGGAATCATCATTGCACCAACCAAGTATTCGCAAACTCAGATAGAACTCCTGATGAAGGAATCGTATCCTTTTGTATTGTTCGATCGTTATTTTGATACGCTGGACACCAATTATATTCTGATTAATAATGAAGAATGCAGCCATGATCTGACGCAGAGTCTTATTAATGACGGTTGTAAAAAGATTGCGATTTTGCTGACAAACCCTTATTTGAAAATCATGGGTATGCGATGCAATGGATACAAGAAAGCACTCGAAGAAAATAATCTTGTTTTTGACAAACGATTGTATGGAACTGTCGAGTTCTCCCATTTGAATGTACAGGTGTCAGCCATGCTTGACCGGATTTTTACTGAAGTGCCCGACGTGGACGGTTTCTTTTTTGCAACTCATGTAATGGCAATGGATACATTCGTTTACATGGCAGAGCGTAATATTGACATGCGCAGGTTCGGTTATGCATGTATTCATGAAGTGAATTCTTTCCGCCTCATTGTTCCAAATATTAAATTTGCAAAGATGCCTGTTGAAGAAATTGGGAAGAATGCGGTTCGTATAATCTATAACAGTATCATGGCCAAGCGTAAGAAGTTGACGCTTCCTGTTGAATCGCTGGTGATTAATTGTGAAATGTGTAACAATAAAATATAAGGTATATGGAAAACACTCGTAGTATGACAAGAAGAACTTTTATCAATCGTACAGCATTAGGAGTGGCAGCTGTCGCCCTGACTCCGTTTAACTCGCTGATAGCGGCTGATCCCCAGTCCACGTGGGCGAAGAATGCCTCGAAGTACAATATGATTATGATTGGTCACGGACATATTGATCCGGTCTGGTTGTGGCGTTGGCAGGAAGGCGTGGCTGTTGTTCACAGTACTTTCCGCTCGGCACTGGACAGGATGAAAGAAAACCCGAATATGTGTTTTACAGCCAGTTCGGCACAGTTTTATCAGTGGATTGCCGATAATGATCCTGAGATGTTGAAAGAAATTCGTCAGCGAGTGGAAGAAGGACGCTGGAATATTGTCGGCGGCTGGTGGGTTGAACCGGATGTCAATATTCCTTGCGGCGAATCACTAGTACGACAAGGCTTGTATGGACAGCTTACGTTTCAAAAGCTTTTGAATAAACGTGCAAAGGTCGCTTTTAATCCGGATTCATTTGGTCATCCGGGTACTCTGCCGCAGATTATTGCCAAGCAGGGTATGGACAACTATTGCTTTATGCGTCCTGCCGCCCATGAGAAAACAATTCCTGCGGATCTTTTCTGGTGGGAATCGCCTGATGGGACGCGTGTCTTGACTTACCGTATTCAGAATAGTTATGGCGACGGAGGCAATTCCGTTCGTCAAAATATGGATGCGATTCTGACGATTGCACCGAAGCAGCCGATGAACACCTTTATGGCTTTCTATGGTGTTGGTGATCATGGAGGAGGTCCGACAAAAGAGAATCTGAAAAATATTGAGGAAATAAGGAAGGATAAAAATGCTCCGCATATTACTTACGGAGGGCTGGATACGTATTTTGAAAAGATGCGGTCAAACAGTACGTTATCACTTCCGGATGTGAAAGATGACTTACAGCATCATTCTGTGGGGTGTTATACGGCTGAGGGTATTTTAAAGAGAGGAAACAGCCTGGCAGAAGAAGCGCTGATGAAAGCCGAAAAGGTTTGTACAATAGGGCAATATGTGTGGAAGGCTGCTTATCCGAAAAATGATTTTACTACAGCCTGGCAAAAACTGCTGTTTATGCAGTTCCATGATAGTATGGCAGGAACAGCTTTGGTCTCGCATTATAAGAAAGATGTAACCGAGGCTCATGGTTTTGCTATCAGTACGGCTCATGATGCTGAAGCTTTGGCTATTCAGAAGCTGGAGTGGCAAATTCCGGCAACCGATAAAGAAGCTCAGTATCTGGTAGTTTTTAATCCACATGCCTGGGAAGTAAAAGCGGATATACATTATGATTTTAGCTGGAATGAAAAACCGGAAGATTCGAATGTGGTGGATTCTAGTGGAAGATCATTGCTTCATCAATGGGTTTTGGGAGAGTCGCAGTGTGGCGATCGCAAAGGGGTCGTGTTTGAAGCGACTTTGCCTCCGATGGGCTATGAACAGTTCCGTATCGTCAGAGGAACACCGCTGAAAACCGACTATCCTGTAAAAGCTGAAGGAGCTGCTTTGGAAAATGAGTTTTATAAGATGACTTTCGCCTCGGATGGAACAATAGGTATCTTTGATAAATCGATAGGGAAGGAGCTTTTCTCAAAAGGTAAAGGAGGTTGTCGCGCAGTAGTAATTAACGATACCAGTGATACCTGGAGTCACGATGTAGTAAGCTATGAAGACGAAGTGGGGGCCTTTGGTGATGCTTCGGTGAAAGTGCTTGAGAACGGTCCGCTGAGAGCTGTGACGCGTGTGATCACAACTTACGGGAAATCCACTTTGACAATAGATTGGTGCTTGTATGCAGGTTCAAGGCGTATTGATGCGGATGTTACTTTGGATTGGCACGAACACTTGAAGATGTTGAAATTTTCGTTCCCTGCAAATATCAATTCTCCGGTTTCGACCTATGAAGTACCTTATGGTTTTATCCGGCGTGAAACAAACGGTTATGAGAATCCGGGGCAACATTGGATCGATATTACGGGCTCCATTGCTTCTTCAGTGTTTGGTTTGGCTGTGATTAATGATTCGAAGTACGGTTACGATGTGAAAGGGAGCGACATGCGGATTTCTATTGCACGAGCTGCTGTTTATGCGCAGCATAATCCGGCAAAACTTCATCCTGATAAGGAATATGTATGGCAGGATCAGGGAATACAGTCTTTCCGCATGGCCGTTGTTCCTCATAAAGGAAACTGGCAAGAAGCAAATATTCCGCGTATGAGTGAAGAGTTTCTTTCGCAGCCTGTTTCTATTTATCAGGGTATTCATCAAGGGCATTTGCCATTAAAGGCTTCTTTCCTGAAGATTGATGTACCTAATGTCATTATTTCGTCCATCAAGAAGTCTGAGATGGGTGATGATATTATTATCCGTTTAGTTGAAACATGGGGGAAGATGACGGATGCCGTAATAGATTTTATCACGGAAAGCGCCAGCTGGAACTTGAGTTTCAGACCGTGTGAGATCAAAACGCTGCGTTGTAATGCTTCGCGGCAGTCTATTAGCGAAGTCAATTTGCTGGAGGAATAAATTGTTAGTAAAGAGCCGTTATGAAAAAAATAATTGTAGGAATTGATGTGGGTGGCACAAAATGTGCAGTCACTTCGGGACAGATAGAAGAGAATGATTCGATCCGGATCATTAAGAAGGTGGTTTTTCCGACAGAGGTTACGAAAGGCAACGATCAGACATTGAAGCATATTTTTTTTGCAATCGACGAATTATTGGGAGGAAAGGATGCCTCTGACATCGTCGCTTCGATAGGTGTTAGTTGCGGTGGTCCGCTGGATAGTTTAAAAGGAGTAGTCCTTTCACCTCCGAATTTGCCCGGTTGGGATCAGATTCCTATTGTCAGTTTGCTGGAAGAACGTTATCATGTGAAAGCCGGATTACAGAATGATGCGAATGCCTGTGCATTAGCGGAATGGAAGTATGGTGCCGGTAAAGGGTATAAGGATGTCATATTCCTGACTTTCGGTACAGGTATGGGGGCGGGATTAATCCTGAATAATAAGCTTTATGTTGGAGCCAATGATATGGCCGGAGAAGTGGGACATGTACGTCTTGAAAGCTTTGGACCTGTCGGTTATGGCAAGGCAGGTTCGTGTGAGGGGTTTTGTAGCGGGAATGGTATTGCACAACTTGCCCGGACCAAAGTGATGGAGAAAATTCAGCAGGGAATACATGTGGCATTCTGTCCTACGATAGGCGAAGTGTCGTCATTGACGGCGAAAGTTGTGGCTGAAGCGGCTATGAACGGTGATCCTCTCGCCATAGAAGTTTATCGGATTTGCGGTGCGTATCTGGGGCGGATGCTTTCAATGCTGATTGATATATTAAATCCTCAGGTTATCGTTATCGGCAGTATCTATGTACGTTCGAAAGACTTGATAGAACCGGAGATGGTTCGGGTGATTGAAAAGGAAACCCTTTCGTATTCGAGATCTGTCTGCAAGATTGTACCGGCCGGTTTAGGAGAGAAGATAGGTGATATAGCTGCACTTTCAGTGGCTTCGTATTTATTATAAGGTATTGAGTATGAAAATTTCTGTTGAAAAAGAGTTGATTATATTATTCGGCAATTATCCGGAGTTGACGGGTTGCAGAGATTGTATACTTGCTGCTTTCAATGTGATGCGCGAGTGTTATCAAAGCGGTGGTTTGATTATGACTTGCGGCAATGGGGGCAGTGCATCGGATGCGTCTCATATCGTCGGCGAATTGATGAAATCGTTCAAGTGCAAACGCCCTTTGTCCGAAGGACAGCGTAATCGTTTGCTGTCTCTGTTCCCACAAGAGGGCACGATGCTGGCAGAGAACTTGCAACAGGCCGTTCCGGCTTTGGCATTGACTGACCAGGTCGCATTGAATACCGCTTATTTAAATGATGTCTCTTCAGATATGATTTTTGCTCAACAGGTTTTTGGATACGGTAAAAAAGGCGATGTATTAATAGGTATATCTACTTCGGGTAATTCTCATGATGTTGTCAATGCATGCAAGGTGGCAAAAACTTTCGGGATTCATACGATTGCGTTGACGGGCGAAAAAGGAGGATTGTTGGCTGATATTTGTGAAGTGACAATCACGGTTCCGGCTCTCGAGACCTATCGTGTGCAAGAGTATCATCTTCCGATTTATCATACACTATGCGCAATGCTTGAATGTGAGTTTTGGGGTTGATTGAGCGTGTGAATATGAATGTAAAAAATGGAAATAATGAGTGCTGAGGCCGATGAAATAATATGGCAGAAATGTTTGACGGGTGACCGGAAAGCCTTTGAGGAGTTGTATAACAGATATTATGCGATGTTGTACAACTATGGCCGGAAGTTTTCATCGGATGTTGAATTAGTGAAGGATTGCATTCAGAATTTCTTTGTTAAACTGATTCGCAATCATGAACATTTGTCGACGACGGCTTCAGTGAAAAGTTATTTGTTGAAAGCCTTCCGCTATACTTTATATAATGCCTTAGAGGCTAAAAAGCAGCGAAATGATTTTATTCTTCCGTGCCTGGATGATTTGCTTTCATCTAATTCAGACTTACTTCCTTCAGCGCTGAGTGATAGTTTTCCTAATGATTACTCATCTATTCATCAGGCATTAAAAACTTTACCTTCGAGGCAACAGGAGATTCTTTATTTGTATTTTGCACTGGAACTTGAGCATTCGGAGATTGCTTCTCTTTTGAATATTAATTATCAATCGAGCAAGAATCTTTTATATCGGGCTTTATTGAAATTGAAAAGCATTTTAGTTAAGGAAGATTTAGTTTCATGTTTATGAAAAATGGCGTCGATAAATAATTTCGGCGCCATTTTATTTGATATAAGGATTGATTTTATTTATAAAGGGTAATCTTCAAAAGCGTAGAGGGCAGTAGAAAGATAACGTTCGCCGGTATCCGGCAGCAATGCTACAATTATTTTTCCTTTGTTCTCCGGGCGTTTAGCCAATTGAACGGCTGCAAATACGGCTGCACCGGAAGAAATGCCAACTAACAGACCTTCCTTTTTGGAAAGTTCGCGCGAAGTACGGATAGCATCATCTCCGTCAACAGGGATGATTTCATCAACGATTGAAGGATCGTATGTTTTTGGAATGAATCCGGCACCAATACCTTGAATTTTGTGAGGACCGGGGGCGCCTCCTGAAAGAACAGCAGAAGCACTGGGCTCGACAGCTACAATCTTTATATTTGGATTATGCGCTTTCAGTCCTTTACCGGTACCGCTTATTGTTCCTCCCGTTCCAACACCTGCAACAAAAATATCTACTTTTCCATCTGTATCCTTCCATATTTCCTGCGCGGTTGTTTTAACATGTTGTGCCGGATTAGCCGGATTTTCAAATTGTTGAAGGATGATCGACCCTGGTGTATTGTTATGTAAAGCTTCTGCTTTAGCTATGGCTCCTTTCATTCCTTCGGCTCCCGGGGTTAATACCAGATTGGCACCTAATGCCTTTAATAAGTTACGGCGCTCCAAACTCATTGTTTCGGGCATCGTCAGAATTAGTTTATAACCTTTTACTGTTGAAACAAAAGCTAACCCAACACCGGTGTTTCCACTGGTCGGTTCTATAATTGTTGCTCCGGGTTTGAGTTCACCTTTCTGTTCGGCATCTTCAATCATTGCCAGTGCAATACGGTCTTTGACGCTTCCTGCCGGATTGAAGTATTCAAGTTTACCGATGACTGTTGCAGGTAATTTTTTGCTTGCATTGAAATTTGTGAACTCCAGTAGGGGAGTGTTACCGATTAAATCGGTTAGTTGTTTTGCAATTTTTGACATACTCTTAATTAATTAGTTGTTTTTATTTTATGATACAAAGATATTGTATTTCAATATTTTTGCAAATACCATAAACAGGGTATATTACTTATTGTTATGTTGATTCACTTTTCATGAGTAATGATAAGAATATTTTAAATAACTATGTTGTACAACATGTTTTTTGTTAAACATGGTTAAGCTGATGATAATTTCTGGTGGATGATGATACAAGTATCCAGAAAGTCTGTATATTTGCACTGTGTTTTTCATGGTATTAGATTTAAGGTTAACAATGAAGATTGGCTGTCTGTGAAGATAGCCTTTTTTTTTGTCCTTTCCGCTGGTTATTTTCCTCGTTTATAAAAGAATGTGTTAAATAAAGACCCTACTGAGTACTTTTATTTTGTCCTTCTGTACTAATGTTGTAAATGTAATATAATAGAAGGTGCATAGATATTTGAAAATAGGAAATGAGCAGCTCATCGATCAGTTAAAGCGTTTCTTTTTAGTAATAAAGAAGAGTGAGCGAATTGAAAGTTCTGAAATTCAAAACTCTTGGAAAGAAGTGGAAAAGTTGATTGATGATGGTCATGATCTTGATGACTGTAATAATAAAGTGGAAACGACTTCTCACCGTAAAAAAGGTAATTTGTCTTTCTATTTCACAGCCATCAGTATAGCGGCCATGGTCTTGCTGTTTGTGATGCTCCCTTGGCAAAACTGGCGAATGATGCATGAACCTTCAGTGCTTTCCATCTTGCAAAATAGCTCTATCACATCAGATAGTATTAAGCAGATATCATTATTCCTTTCCAATAAAAATCAAGTACAGATAGAAAATGAATCGATTGTCCATTATGATCGCGAGGGTAATGTCATTGTAGATAGTGGAAAAAAGAAAACCGCTCAATCTTTGAACAATGGTGGCTCCGAATCAACTCATGAGAATTTGAATCAGATTGTTGTTCCGAGAGGAAAACGAATGCATCTGATGCTGTCTGATGGTACGATGATGTATGTTAACTCTGAAAGCCGGGTTATTTATCCTGCGCGATTCAAGGGAAACAAGCGTGAAATAGCAGTCGAAGGTGAAATATATCTGGAAGTTGCTCGCAATGAGAAAGCTCCTTTTGTTGTTAAGACTGTCGGTTGTGATATCCAAGTTTTAGGAACCGTGCTGAATGTATCGGCATATAAGAATAGTAATATATCGGTGGTTCTTGTTAAAGGTCGCGTGGAAGTTAAAGCCGCACATGAAAAATCAATTCTTAATCCATCTCAGCTATTAACTTTGGAATCAGGTGTTATGACGACAAAGGCTGTAAATGTGGCAAAATATATTTGTTGGAAAGATGATATGATGTTGTTGCAAAATGATCGTGTAAGTAAAATTCTTGATGATCTGTCGAGATACTATGGAGTTCCTGTGTGGTATGATAAGAATGTGCAAAAGCTCGTTCTTTCGGGTAAATTGGATTTGGCTGAATCTACAGATGCCGTCTTTGATATTGTGAAGGAGTCTGCATCATTGAAGATGAATAAATTAGAAGGAGGAGGATATTATTTCTCTTCCAAATAAATAAAGTATAATCATGAAAATAGATATGCCTATGAAACAATAAATTGTTATAATGGAAAATCGGATAATATTGGGCGTATTATCCGATTAAAGCAATTCCCTAAACTTGCATTTAAAGAATTAAAATACAAAGGTATGAAAAACATAAGAAATATTGGTTATGTAAATATTAAATTTTTAAGGTTGGCTTGTTTAACTGCATTTTTAACCTCATGTCCGGCAATAGTAATGAACATGTCGGCAGTAATGCCACCCGAAGTGTTAACGGTTCACTTACAGGACAAAACCTTAGGAGAAGTTTTCTCTTATATAGAGAACCACAGCAATTATCTTTTTATTTATCAGGGTTCAAAAGTCGATTTGAATCAAAAAGTCGATGTGAATATGACAAATAAATCTGTTGATGAAATTTTAAGGGAAATCTTTTCAAACAGTGACTTTAAGTACGTTATTAAGGGACGGCAGATTATTGTAAAGAAGGCGGAGTATAGCAACAGCAGGCCGGAACCTATATCTTTACAACGAGATATACGAAATGTAATGATTCGTGGTTCGGTAGCCGACTCAAACGGATCGCCCTTAGTGGGAGTTAATATTGTAGTAAAAGGAACGACCAGAGGAACTGTAACAGATTCAAACGGAAACTTTGAATTATCGGTAGTACCAACGGCAACTCTTGAATGCTCATATATTGGTTATAAGACACAGATATTAAAAGTAAAGAATAATCTGAAGGTGATCTTACTTGAAGATAATGCCTTATTGGATGAAGTGGTTGTGGTTGGTTATGGTACGATGAAGAAGAGTGACCTGACAGGATCGGTCACGTCAGTCGCCTCCAAGTCATTTATTGACCAACCTAACAGTTCAGTCAATTCTATTCTTTCCGGCCGTGCTCCGGGTGTTACAGTCAGGCGAATGAATGGTGCTCCGGGGAAAGGTAACACGATACGTATTCGTGGTGCAAATTCTCTTTATGGAGGTAATGATCCCTTGATTGTTGTTGATGGAAATTATGAAGATATGCCGGATACTTACGATATCGAATCGATAGAAATATTGAAGGATGCTTCGGCAACAGCAATATATGGTTCGCGCGGTGCAAATGGTGTTATTCTTGTAACGACTCGTCGTGGACAGGAAGGAAAGCCGACTTTAAAGTTCTATTCGAATTTCTCATTTGATACGGTTCCACAGCGTTATGATCTGATGAATGCAGGCGAATTTGCAGAATATAATAATAGTGTAGGTGCATATAACTTTACAAGCGATGAGATAGCTAAATACAAGGCGAATGGCGGTACAGACTGGCAAGATCAGATTTTCCGTACAGGCCTGTCTCAGAATTATAAGGCTGTTATTTCGGGTGGAAGCAAGAACGCTAAATATTACGTTTCTCCAAGTTATTCAAAGATGGATGGTACTATCAAGAATACCAATTCGGAAAGTTATGGTCTGAATGCGAAAATCGATATGGATTTGAGTAGTCGTGTGTCAGTCCAGTTTGAATCTAATGTAAATCATAATAATAATTTAAATGCGGATATGGCTCAAGGCGGAGGTAAAACGGCAATGCCAATTTTGGCTGCATTGCTATGGGCTCCGACAGAACCATTGTATGAAGAAGATGGCACTACATTGAATCGTCTGGGAAATATGACTGGTACATTATTGAATCCATTATTGTTGACAACAGTGGAAAATACAAATTATAATAATTCGGGAAACGGCATAGGTAATTTGAAGATTAAGATTATTGATGGCTTGGAATTGAATGCCAAGGGATCGGTAAGCTTTAGTACAGGAGGAAGCCGTGATTTCCAAAGTAAAAATTATAACGGTATTACGGCAACAGCTTCTCAGAATTCTTATGAAAATAAATCCTGGCTGGTTAATGCTTACTTAACTTACAACAAGACTTTTGCTAAAGTGCATAACTTCTCGGCTATGGCCGGTATGGAGGAAACTCAAAGTAAATATAATTCTTTGTCCGGATCTGCCAATGCCCTTTCAATAGAATCGGTTAAGTGGTATAATCTGGGCTTGGCTGCACCAAATATCAGCGTCGGCTCGGGCTTTAGTAACAGCGCGTTGAGATCCTATTTCGGACGTGTGAATTATAATTACGCTTCCCGTTACTTTGTAACAGTCAATTTCCGTTCTGATGGATCTTCAAAGTTCAGGGAAGGCAATCAGTTTGGCTATTTTCCATCATTCTCATTAGCTTGGAAGTTGACCGAAGAGAAATTTATGAAAAACCAAAACATATTCTCAAACGTTAAGATTCGTGGCGGATGGGGTGAAACGGGAAATCAGGCTATTGATTCATATGCTACGTATAATACATTAGGTTCTCGTGGTTATAGTTGGGGTACGTCTTCAGATCAGGCCGGATATTTTGCACGCGTAGGTGGTAATCCTAATTTGAAATGGGAAACAACCAGACAGACCAATCTGGGGCTTGATCTGGGGTTCTTTAATAATCGCTTATCGGTTTCACTGGATTATTATAATAAGAAAACAGTTGATTTGCTGGCTCCGGTTTCTGTACCGGCATACAATGGTGCCGATTCGGAATACGGCAAGAGTACTGTTATCTCAAACGTAGGTTCTGTCAGAAATAGAGGATTTGAGTTTAATATCAATTACAATTGGCCTTTGTCAAAGGATTTGCAATATGAGGTGAACTTTAATGGTGCAATCAACCACAATAAGGTGCTTGATCTTGGTGAGTCTAAAATTATTTATGGTGAGAATTATGGATCAGGTATTACGGCATTAAGTCCGTTTGTATTGTTACCCGGACAACCCATCGGCACTATTTATGGTTTGAAATATTTGGGTATATGGCAGAAAAGCGAGGCTGCCGAGGCGGCTAAGTTCGGTCAGACACCTGGCGATTATAAGTATGAAGACGTGAATGGTGATCATTCTTATTCTTCTGATGATAGTAAAGTTATTGGTCATACGAATCCTAAGTTTACGTGGGGTCTGAATAATCATTTGACATACAAGGATTTTGACTTGAATATCCTATTTGAGGGTATTCATGGACGTGATATAATTAACTGGACTTATATGTTGACGTCAGAACGTCTTGACATTTCTCAAGTATATAAATTGCGTGATTCACGTGACCGTTGGAATGAGAGCAATCCGGAAGCGAAGTTTGCCAAGATAGGAAATACGAATAAACTAAATCCTATTTCTTCACAATATATGGAAGACGGTAGTTATGTTAAATTGCGCAATATCAGTTTAGGATATCATGTTCCGAAGGTTGTGTGTCCATTTGCCGATATTAAGTTATCAGTTAGTGCTCAAAATATTCTGACATTTACGAAATATAAGGGTTATGATCCTGAAATCAGTTCTTCGGCTGGCAGCGATATTAATGCCGGTATGGATTGGTTTGCTTATCCTAATCCTAAGAGTGTCTCTTTTGGAGTATCATTGACATATTAATGAATATCAAATACAGAATAATATGAAAAAGACAATATTGGTAATTTCAATTATATTAGTTGCATTAACATCTTGCGAATCTAACAGCAAGTTTCTGGAAGAGACACCAAATGGAAGTTTGTTCCCGGAAAATTTTCTTAATAGTGCGACAGAATTACAGATGATGACAAATTCCATGTATTGGATATGGGTCCACGCTATGGACCGTCCATATCAGAGCCTTGAGTGTAAATTTAATAGTGCTGATGATATGTTGGGTTTTACTACGCGTCCTTGTTTCAACGAAATGGAAATCAACGCCGACATTTCAACCAGCGGCGATAATGATATTCAATTGGCTTGGGAACGTTGTTACAATGCTATTAATCAAGCTAATTCCATCATTAATAATTATCACAATGCTGATGGATCAATGACAGAAGCCGAATTGAACGGATACGCTGCTCAGGCTTATTTCGTACGTGCGTTTACGTATTTTTGGCTGGTACGTTTTTTTAATAATATTCCATTAGTTACTACTGCCTTTGAGGCGGATAAGACGCTGACCCTTTCGAAAGCCGCCGATGTGTATAAGTTGATTATTTCAGACTTGCAGTTTGCAGAAGAATGGTTGCCCGTAACCTGGTCTAACGCCACTTATAAAGTAGGTGGTGCATTTACAAAGGGTGCCGCAAAATCATTATTGGCAAAAGTCTATTTGCAAATGGCCGGATTTCCTGTTAACGGCGGTACTGAATATTATGCTTTAGCACGCGATAAGGCTAAAGAAGTTATTGATAATGCATCTACTTATGGTTACGCCTTACGCAATCATTTTTATGAAATATGGGATCCATACTGGACGGCATATGACAAAACACCTGATGAAGCGATTATATGGGTTGAACATAGTTTGGTTGATCCTCAGTATTCAGTCAGAGCTCCAAATCCATCTCGTCCTGTTGAACTGGGTGGCTGGAATTTGATGATTGCCGAGAATTATTTTTATAAGCATTTCCCCGCAGGCGAACGTAAGGATTTCACATTTGTTACTGATTTTTATGTTCAAGGTGGAACTCATGTTACTTATGATTATTTTTCAAGCAAACATCCCTATTATCGTAAATGGTGGGCTGATGAACTTTCTGAAGGTTGGAAATGGGATGCAAATGGACCTGGAGGTCTGTGGAAGACTCATATGGAACAAGAAGCTAATTGGTATGATACGCGTGCTATCGTTATGATGCGTTATGCCGATATCCTGTTGACTTACGCAGAGGCAAAAGCCCGTACGGATGCCCCCGATGCATTGGCTTATCAGTGTTTGAACGATGTTCGTAA
>JAQWBH010000536.1 GCA_028707405.1 Parabacteroides sp.
TTAATTTTCTTGAAGTGGTACAATATTACTAGAGGTGAACAATATGCCAAGACAAGCAAGAATTCAAAGTCCAACTAATTATTATCATGTAATGATGCGGGGAAACAATAGGGAAAATATCTTTAATTAGAACGAACATAAGAAATTCTAAAGACTAGACAATAAAAAAGCAGAAAGAACCGTCCCTGCCGCTTCGAAAGAACCGTCCCTGGCGCTTCCCTCCCTGGCGCTTCGAGGGGAAGAAAGCTAGGGAATAATCCAAGTCTGCCGTGCTATTAATTACTATTTGCTTTTTTATAAGTTGTATAGTAGCATTTCAATATAATGTATTTCTAAATTGAAAAATACAATTAGTAAGTGATAAGTACAATAGGTGTAATATGTTGTTATTTAATGATTTTCCGCCTTTTATGCAAGTGGTTCAAAGTTATATTTTTTGGTATCCTTTTACAATGTCTCTGTTTTGGATTGCAGGGGCTGTTATTTTTGCTATTTTTCTTGAAAAAGATGACAATAATGAGATTAATATAAAAGATTATAATTGGCCCAAAATCAGTATTTTGGTTCCTTGTTATAACGAAGAAGAGACTATTGCTGAGACGATAGAATGGCTGTCGAAGCTTTCGTATCCACAATATGAAATTATTGTAGTAAATGATGGGAGCCGCGATTCTACAGAAAATGTACTAATTGAGCTGGCAGAGAGATATGATTGTCTCAGAGTAATCAGTTGCCATGAAAACAAAGGCAAAGCGAACGCTTTACATATTGCAGCACATGCCGCTGTGTCGGAGTATTTGTTGTGTATTGATTCGGATGCATTGCTGGATGATAAAGCTCCATACTACTTGATAAGACATTTTTTAAACAAAGGAGAAAGAGTAGGAGCTGTTACCGGAAATCCCAGAATTCGGAATCGGGATACACTTTTAGCCAAATTACAGTTAGTTGAATATGCTTCGATTATTGGTTCTATAAAGAGAACTCAAAGGGTATTGGGAAAAATCATGACGGTTTCCGGTGTTATTGTTGCTTTTCGTAAAAAAGCCTTAGTAGACGTTGGATTATGGGATCGTGACATGATTACTGAAGATATAGCTGTTTCGTGGAAACTGCAAAAGAGATTTTGGGATGTTCGATATGAGCCCTACGCTTTATGCTGGATGCTTGTACCAGAAACCCTATCCGGAATATGGAGGCAACGGGTGAGGTGGGCTCAAGGCAGTCAAGAAGTTGTTTTAAAGCATTGGGATATTTTTAAAGATTGGCGGCAAAGAAGGATATGGCCGGTTTATCTAGAGCAAATATTCAGCATACTTTGGTCAGTATTGTGGTTAATAACTGTTATATATTTAATTTTCAGTTTAACAAGTTTGAAGCAATTGATAGTATGGTTGTCATTTTCTTCATTTGCAATGGTATTGCTGAGTTGCATTCAGTTATCCGTATCCTTGTTTAATGATTCCAAGTATGACAATGTATTAAAGTATTACTTGTGTGCCGCATGGTATCCTACGGTGTATTGGATGGTAAATGTATTTGTTGTAATTACTGCAATCCCAAGGTCTATCAGATCCAGGATAAAAGGAGGCTATGCCACATGGAATTCCCCGGACAGAGGAACAAGGAGCAGTTTGTAGAGAAAATTGAAAAAGAAGATTCGAGAGAGAAATTTCTTATAAAGTCAAAGCAATCAGTAATCCATAAAGTATTTACATTTGTTTTCAGTATTGCTATGTGGTGTTACATATTTATTGTATTTAATTTTTTTATAAGCGCTTGCTTGTATCACAACAGCTATTTTATGAGATTGCTAAAAATCAGTTTTAAAATATCGAATAATGATATTCGAAGGTTTTTAGCAATGACATTTATTATTTTTTTAATATTCTTTGTATCATTGCTTTCATGGAAATACTACAATAAAGCTAGATTTGGGAAACTCAACAGGCGCTCTAGGCCTGGAGATACAACAGATAAAGAAATCTGTGATTTAAAGTTAGTTGATGCTATAACCTATGAAAGGCTAAAAAAAGAAAAAGTGGTTATTTTTGAAAAAAACCCTATTAAAGAAATAGAGTTGCCTTCCTGATTTTGTCCAAGCTGGTTAGAAGGCTTAATAGAAATAAAAAGAGGATATGAGGAATGAGAAAAAAAATATTACCGCAGCTGATAATGACATGCTTGATGGTCATGATAATTGCTATAATTGCAAAGGTTTTAACATTGGCGCTCAATACTGATGTTAAAGCAAATGATGTTTACGCATCGATTCCTAAAGAAAATGTTTGCGTTGCTTTGAACTATCATCGAGTCAGAGACTTCAGCATTTGGGATAAGGTTATTGAAAAGCTCACAGATAACAAAGAACTCACAACTTATTCTCTTTACAAGGATGAATTCAGCAGCCAAATGGATTATCTGATTAAATCCGGAGCGTATTTTACAACTCCGGAGGAACTTGCCGAATTCAGGAAGGAAGGAGTATTTCCTGATAAATGTGTATTTATAAGCTTTGATGATGTAGATATTTCTGTATACAACAATGCGTTTCCAATTCTAAAAGAAAGGGAAATACCATTTACACTGTTTATTATTGCGGGACAAGTTGGAAATAAGGATTTCAATAATTTTGAGATGGCATCCTGGGAACAGCTGCACGAAATGAACGACAGCGGATTGGCTTCTTTTGGATCCCATACATATGATATGCACTATTTGGAAGATGGCAAAGCACAGTTTTTAGATGAAAACATGCTTGACAAGTTCGAAAAAGATATTAAAAAAAGCAAAGAGGTTATTCAAAAGGAACTGGGTATTGAAACCACATGTTTGGCATATCCATTCGGAGAGCATTCCGATGGAGTTGCCAAGTGTGTTAAGAATGCCGGATTTAAAGAAGCATTTATTTTATCGCCTCATTCGATAGATTCTTATAGCGATCCATACTCTCAGTGCAGATATCTGATTGATAGAGAAAACTTTCATAAAATAGTAATTCCATGGTTAGAAAGCATAGGGGACGGTTCTTTTTGCTTTAATTTTCTTGAAGTGGTACAATATTACTAGAGGTGAACAATATGCCAAGACAAGCAAGAATTCAAAGTCCAACTAATTATTATCATGTAATGATGCGGGGAAAC
>JAQWBH010000537.1 GCA_028707405.1 Parabacteroides sp.
TGACAGCTTATTTCAGCTTTTCGGAACAATCATCCATCAGAAGCTGAAACACCTGTTTCCCCGTCTCGCTGTCCTCATAAACCAGACTGTCCAGCAAGGCGCAGGAGAGCCCATAGGAAAATCCCATGGAAGCGGGAACGGCAAGAAATTGCTCCTTCAGCATCCGGTTAATCCGCTCCATCGGGGGCTCTCCGACGACAGCGGAAATTCTGTCATACAGCATGTTCAGATCAGCGTTTTGGAGAACTTCGCTGATGCTATCCCTTTTATCCGACAGGAACCGGGACATGGCGTATTGGAGGAATTTCTCCGCCAGCAGCGCGTAATGCCGGTTCACGACAGTAAACCGCTGTGCAGATTGATCCGAATGTTCCTCAAAATTCTGCTTTACCTCCGGGTAAAAGGGATGTTCCTCTGCCTCTGCGCCGGTGTTGGTCAGTTGGAACGGGCGGTGCTTGTGCTCAGACGAATTTCCTGAGACTGCATCCAGAGCATAAAAGCACAGGTCTCTCAGCTCCGATGACACCTCATACCCGTCTGACACAGCCTCCTGACTGGAGGAAGCGATGACCGCTTGAAAGAAATGGGACAGGTAGCTCTCCACCAGATATCCCTCCCCGCCGAGCTTCGTCCGGATATCCGTGGTAAGCAGCAGGAGATCCGTGATGGAACTGGGCTGTTCAGTTTCCTTGGAAACCAGCAGATCCTCAGGATTCTGAAAAATGTTCATTTTTACCCCGACCTTTCTTTGAAGTCGGGAATCTCCGGCGCTTAAAAGTGCGGGCAAAGGCGGGGCTTCTCTGCCCGCTACCCTTGCACGCGCGAAAGATTCTTCTTGTGCCGCCACAAAAAACAAGGTACAATAGCCTTGTCGTGGTGCCGTTTACGGTTGTGCAGGGTGGTATGTTCACCTTTGCGCAGGGCTGATATGTTCTCAGCATATCAGCCTGCCATGACGCTTTTATTTTTCCGGGCAACTCCCGTTGGTGTCTATATCAACTCTGATCAAAAGAAAAGTCAAGGGCCTTGTGAGAGACGGCAAAAAAATTGGGAAGTCAAGAGCATAAGCTCTCAGCTTCTCATTTTGCTCCATAATGATCAGTTGGGCTTATACTAAATTACATGAGTTGGGCGCATAATGCTATCATTTTCATCCACAATTAATTTTCCTTCTAAATATTTATCAAATATTGATAAGCAAGGAAAACTAACCACTCCATCATCATCTTGAAACTCTATATCTAAAGGCTTTGAAGAAACAAAAAGAAAATGCGCTTTTACTGATTTTTGAGCCCCAATAAAAGTTTCCATCTTTTGTGGTTCACTAAGCACTAAGTCATATCTTCTTCTACAGTGGTCATAATATCCATCAGTTTTATAGAGCTTTTCATAGTCAGATATAATCCCGCTATTATTTAATGAATCAGAGAAAAATTTGGCTTCAATCAGGAATAACTCATTTGTTTCCTTTGTATAAAAAATTAAATCAAAATCACCGTAATTGATGGGCTTGCTTCCGAAAATTCTGTCATATTGAACATCAATCTCATCAAAGTAAGCTGTGTAATGATTTCTCAGCTTTTCTCTGAGAATATCAACTAACTTTACTGACAGTTCTTCATTACGCTTTTCAATAGTTGCAGTTAATTTGTCTTTGCAATTCGAGTAACTCATTCCACCATTATTAAAAATTGATACCCAAAGTTGCTTGGCCTGCTCAATAGCACAATACGAAATATTAACCCGGTCATTATCTAAACAAATAAATGGTCTTAACTCGTGTCTATACTTATTTGAATTCATCACCCAAATAATAGGGTCATTCTTTCTCACTTGATCTTTAACGTTCTCCTTTGTTAAAACAAATGTATTAAAAAATGCATTTCCGTCAACCAAGTTATTAGAATACTGTCCCACTTCGCCTATGAACTGGTCTTTATCAATAATTGTCATAGCTATTTTTCCATCTGATAACATATATTTTTGAAAAGAACTCATTACTTTTAATGAGTTAATAAACTTAATATTATACTCTTCGAAAAATCCTTTGCCAAATACTGATTGATCAGCATTTTTTAGTTCGCCATTTGTGTCGAAAACATTTTGATTTCCCGTCAACAAAGTATTGAAATAAATTATGGGGTGATATTTTATTACCTCCGCAGGAACATCCCTATTTGGAGTAATAGATATTCCATAAAACATTTCCTTATCGCCAAATTTTTGGCTCATTGAGAGTAAGGATAAAGCTTGGGATGCAAGACCATAGATATACATATCCAAAAACAACTCAAAATCAACATCAAACGACTTTGTATCATATTCTTTAGTCAAATCAGTCTGATAAAGAGCACAGTTTTCTAACCATAAATTAACCGCATCAATAACATTGCGAGACATATTACGGTTTTGCTCAAAAGTATCTCCTATTGATGCAGTGCTGACATTTAGTCCAGACATTTCGTGTCGTGCGTTTTTTTGCCGAATATAGAAATGAAAACACTCGTCTAATATTTTGTATAAGTCCTTTATTGTCAGATTAATATTTTCGCACTTCATCCGAATCATCATCTTATCCTGAATACTTCCTGTGATTGTAGATAGTAAAGCAATAGCTTCTGCTCTATTCTCGATGGAGTAGTCATTTCCTCCAAAGTATTCTTTATATTTCGCTCTAACTATTGAATTTGGTACATTAAGCTCAAACCAGAATGGCCTTGTCATAAATATGTAATCCATTGGCTATCTCCTTTTCTCCAAATACGCAAATAATCATCAATTGAGCTATATCATGTTTCGATTATTTCCACGATTAAAATTGCCGATCATATAAAATAACACGAACTTTTGCATTGAGACTATTATACCATATTTTGTTTCAAGAGTGTTCAGCGCCGTCACAGGAATGTGGCGGCTTTTCTTATATTCAGAATCAACTCAGAAAGGAAGAATGCCCTATGGCAAAACAGCCGAAAACCAACGCGCCTGCGCAGGAGGATGCCCGTATTCAGGAATTCCTCGATATGATATCGCCCTCCATCATCAAATTTAGCACCGATTACTTCATCTGCGGCAATACTTTCCGCTGTGTGTGGGCCCTGCGGGAATACCCAACCTCCACGGAAGAACAGGCGATCCTGCG
>JAQWBH010000538.1 GCA_028707405.1 Parabacteroides sp.
CTCTTCAACTAAGTCATCTATGTAAAGCAGTTCCAACTCTACAGAAGGGTCATTGACCTGTATAGGTAGGTCATTTGCTATATTGTTACAGAAAGTGGCCACAGCACTGTTGTAGTTGGGGCGGCACCATTTACCAAAAAGATTTGGGAAGCGATATACCAATACCTGCGCTTCAGTCTCTCTTGCGTAATCGAAGAACAGGCCCTCACCTGCTTTCTTACTTCGACCGTATTCACTATTTCCGAAACGTCCGGTCAGGGATGCCTGCTGAGAAGAGGAAAGCATCACAGGACATTTGTTACCATATTTTTTCAGAGTATCCAGAAGTGTAGAAGCAAAACCGAAATTTCCGGTCATAAACTCCGACTGTTCTTTTGGACGGTTTACTCCGGCTAAGTTGAAGACAAAGTTCGATTTCGCACAGGCTTCATCTAGTTCGGCGGGTGTAGAGTCTATGTCGTATTCATAGACTGTATCAATAGTCAGGTCACCGTAACAGCGTGCTTTACCGTCACGGATATTGCATAGCTGTGCACAGAGATTTCTGCCTACAAAGCCACGGGCTCCTGTTACTAAGATTTTCATGACTTTATTTTGCAAAGTTGGTTATGCCATTTAGCTCATTCTGGATATACTCCAAGGATGCTATCTTTTCTACTGTCTCTTTCAAATTCAGACGGCGGGTGTTATTTGAATTGAATTCCTCGATGGTGACACTTTTCACATCTCCCTCTGTGAAAAACTTATCATAATTCAGGTCACGGTTATCAGCAGGGACACGGTAAAAATTACCCATATCCATGGCTTTGGAACACTCCTCTTTGGTGAGCAGGGTTTCGTACATCTTTTCTCCGTGACGAATACCGATCACCTTGATCTCTTCCTTACAGCCTCCAAACAGTTCACATACTGCCTCAGCTTGAGTCTGTATGGTGCATGCAGGAGCTTTCTGAACCAGTATATCACCATTTTGTCCATTTTCAAAAGCGAATAGCACCAAGTCTACTGCTTCTTCCAATGACATGATGAAACGGGTCATATTTGGCTCGGTAAGGGTGATAGGATTTCCTTTGCGTATCTGATCAATCCAGAGTGGTATTACGGAACCACGTGAGCACATTACATTACCGTAACGGGTACAACAGATTTTGGTATTTCTGGAATTGCGACTCTTTGCTACGGCTACCTTCTCTTCTATCGCTTTTGTAATACCCATTGCATTAATTGGATATGCAGCTTTGTCTGTGGAAAGACAAATTACAGATTTAACATCACAATCTATGGCTGCTGTCAAGACATTGTCTGTTCCTATGACATTGGTACGAACAGCTTCCATTGGGAAGAATTCGCAACTGGGTACCTGTTTCAATGCTGCTGCGTGGAAGATATAATCTGTACCGGGCATGGCGCTACGTACGCTCTCCAAGGAACGGACATCGCCAATATAGAACTTGATTTTGTGTGCTACATCGGGATAGCGAACCTGATAATCATGACGCATATCGTCTTGTTTTTTCTCATCACGTGAAAAAATACGAATCTCCGCAATGTCAGTGCGGAGAAAACGGTTTAGAACCGCATTACCGAAACTACCGGTTCCACCGGTTATCATTAGGGTCTTTCCTGCAAATATGCTCATTGATATCTAAAATTTATTTTTTCTTCTGAAAGTTCTACCGCTACATGCTTACCAAAAGAGGGCGAGCCTTTGCGAATATCTACTGCGATATCCAATACGCTTCCTTTTACTACTCTAACCAACTTAGACTGCGCATAAGGCATTTTCTGAAAATGAAGCCCTCTTAAAACTCCATATGTTGATCTTGATTCGTTGTCTTGAACGAAAGTGGTTTTGCATACTTTCTCCTCGAACTCTTTCTGAGAGAATGATTCAAAAAAATATCCCCGATCATCGGCCAAGACTCTAGATTCGATAATTACTACACCCTCAATTTCCGTTTCGATTACTGTCATCCTTATCTTCTATCTATCTGCGTACATCTCTTCGTAATACTTCTGATACTCACCACTGGTCACATTGTCCAGCCATTCCTGGTTATCGAGATACCAGCTTATTGTTTTCTCAATTCCCTCTTCAAACTGCAGCGATGGTTCCCAGCCGAGTTCATTTTTAAGTTTGGTAGCATCGATGGCATATCGCAAATCGTGTCCTGCCCGGTCGGTTACATAGGTGATTAATTCAGTGGATGTACCTTCGGGGTTGCCCAGCATCTTGTCAGCAACCTTGATCATTACCCTGATCAGGTCAATATTGCTCCACTCGTTGAATCCGCCAATATTGTAGGTCTCTCCTACCTTGCACTGGTGAAAAATGACATCAATTGCACGGGCATGATCTTCCACATAGAGCCAGTCGCGAACATTTTCTCCCTTGCCATAAACAGGAAGAGCTTTCTTGTTGCGAATGTTATGGATAAAGAGTGGAATCAATTTCTCGGGGAACTGGTAGGGACCATAGTTGTTAGAGCAGTTGGAGATGACACAAGGCATTCCGTATGTATCGTGATAGGCTCTCACGAAATGGTCGGAAGCTGCCTGTGTCATCGAATTCAGCCACACCGCATCGTTCCGGATCGTTTACATAATATCCAAATACAGTAGCTTTCTGATCCTCCTCTGCATGTTTCACTGCCTGCTGTAACATCCGGGGTAAACCTTGTCCGTAAAAGATATTATCTCCCAAAACAAGGCAAGCAGTATCATCTCCTATAAACTCTTCACCAATAATAAAGGCTTGTGCAAGTCCGTCTGGTGAAGGCTGTTCTGCATATTCAAAATTCACTCCGTAATCAGAACCATCTCCCAGCATGCGCTTGAAACCGGGAAGATCTTCGGGGGTTGAAATAATCAGTATATCCCTTATCCCTGCTAACATTAAAGCGGAAATAGGATAATATACCATTGGCTTGTTGTAAATGGGCAGCTGCTGCTTGCTAACCCCTTTGGTGATTGGATACAATCGGGTGCCGGAGCCTCCGGCAAGAACTATTCCTTTCATATTTTTTAAAGCGATCAGCTGTCAGCAATCAGCGTTCAGCTTTATTTTAATGGTTATTTGTTCCATGAAAAATTGATTACGCATACAATCAACCATTTGCAGATTTTGTTGACTTGCGGA
>JAQWBH010000539.1 GCA_028707405.1 Parabacteroides sp.
TAAATAATGGAAAACAATTATACAGCTGTACTTGTCGCAAAAGATTATGATAAAGTTGATGGTTATCGTGCGTATAAATCTCAGACAAAAATACTTTCATTAGAAAACGAAACATTAGAAATAATAGCAAAGGTGTGGAGTATGACTGATGATCAAACAACAGAATTGGCTACCAGTTTGCCACTTCATCAGGTGTTAGATATGACAATTTTTATTTGTAGTGGACTTCTCCATTTTAAGGAGGCTTATCGTTATCCTAAGCTATATAATCCAGATAGTCCTTGTATCGAGCGAATTGGATTACAAGGAAGTGCCATGACGGTATCAGTCTGCACTGAAAATCAAAATATTGATGAAGAAATACAAACATTTACACATATTATCAACAATCAAGGAGAAATTTTGGGTGAACGACTAAGAGTTCTTTCCAGAATGTTAAAAGAAATGGGGTACTAAAAATGAATGAACAATGGGTATTGTCACCAGATAGACAATTGACAGAAGAAGAGAAAAAGCTTGTCTGGAAAAAACCATTATCACATAAAATTAGTGAGCAAGAAATTCGTGTTAGCAATGAAATAAAGAGAAACTGGAATAATACAGAGATGAAAATAACAAATATTCTATTAGAAGGAGATGCAGGATCAGGAAAGACTGAGATGGCTAAGGCATTATCGGCCAATTTTGGTTTACCGTATACTAAGGTTACATGTTTTGCTGATATGGATAAGTCGGATATCATTGGTGCTATTTTACCAGTACTATCTGGAGAAGAACAATCTCAAATTGGTGAGAAAGATGTTTCATACAACTTTTATCCATCAGAAATTGTGCGAGCTTTTGAAAATGGATATCTATTGGAGATTCAAGAACCAACTGTTATTCGTGATGCAGCTGTTCTTATGGCATTAAACTCTGCTTTGGAGCCAGATGGAACAATAAATCTACCAACACGCATAATCAAGCGCCATCCTGATTTTATAGCGATAATTACTACAAATAGAGGATATAATGGAACCCGCCTTCTTAATGAAGCACTTCGAGATCGTATTCAACACGTTGAAAAGATGGATTTACCTTCTATTAAGGTAATGATAGAGCGTGCTATAGCTAAGACAGGATTTAAAGATGAGCAAGTTTTAGAATTGTTGGCAAATGTCATAGTTATTTTAGATGAAACGGCACGAGCTAATGCAATTAAAGGTGTTGCTGGAATGCGCTCATATTTTTTCTGGGTAGATTCAGTAGCAAATGGTATTGATATAATTGAATCTTTGTACCAAAAAGTAATTTATAAAATAACAACAGATTCTGATGAAATTAAAATTTTAGAAGAGTCGCTTTTAAAGCAAGGGATAATGGAAGAATTAGATAAAATTTCAAACCACGTAAAAAAAAACAGAATAATAAAGACGCTATAGTGATTCGTACTTGGGATGATGGAACAATAAGTGACACGGAAGATGTTCCAATCAGTGAAGATGCAATTCCACTTAGAAAGTCAGCCGATAGTGAAGGGCATTCTAATAAGGCTTCAGAGGATACACAAACTACTAAAAGTACTGATATAGGTGAAGATGGCAATCCATATTATCATCAACTAGAATCCTCAACACAAGAAAAGAGACAAGAAGAGCAAGCTTTCAGGAAACAGCTAAATAAGAGTATTCGCAATATGGTTTCAGGTACAAATCATCAGGGGATTAGATTAATTGTCCATAGACCTGAGATTACACCAGAATTTATAGAAGAATATAATAAATTATATAGTGAAACAATGCCAGTTGTAAAGGAACTTGTGCGAAAAACAATGCCGCTATTGATACATGAAGATTCAACTTCTATTTCTAAAAATCACTTATACGGTAGTCAATTCAATGCCGATAGTATTGCTAAGAAAGATTTTAGATACTATGCCAAAAAGCGCCCTCCTGATGAATCTCCATCCTTGGTGGTTGCCCTACGTATTGATGAATCAGCATCTATGTCTGCATTTGGGCGATTAGAAGCGGCAAAACATGCTGCCGTAGCTGTCTATGAGTTTTGTGAGCAGTGTAAAATTCCTATAATTATTTATGGCGATACAGCTGATCGTTCACCGATGGAACAGATGTCGCTATATGCTTATTGTGATTCTACACATTCAGAACAAGATGATCGCTTCAGATTAATGAATATACAAGGTAGAAGTAATAATCGCGATGGAATGGCTATACGAATTTTGTCTGAAAAATTGTTAATGGCAAAAGAACATACAAAGTTAATGATAAGCATTAGTGATGGGCAACCCAAAGCCATGCCTGATTATTCGGGTGATGTGGCGATTAGCGATATGCAAATGGTGTTAAAGGAATATAGGCGAAAAGGAATTACATTTTTGGCAGCTGCTATTGGACAGGATAAGGATACCATCTGTGATATTTATGGCAAGGAATCTTTTCTTGATATAACAGATTTAAGACAACTACCTGTACGATTGGTAAAAATAATTGCAAGATATTTAAGCAGATGATATACTAAATCCAATTTAAGTGTGCATGAATGGAGGCGAATCAGTTGGATTGTGCAAAGGTTGGGAAACTTATTTTACAGTTACGGAAGGAAAAGGGTTTAACACAAAAGAAGGTGGCGGAAGCCCTGAATATTAGTAACAAAACTATTTCCAAATGGGAAACCGGTATGGGCTGCCCAGATGCTTCGCTTTGGTCAGAGTTGTCAGGAATCTTAGGTGCAGATATTCAAAAAATGTTAGAGGGGGAACTTAACCCTAATTCCCCAGACTATGGGAATATACGCAGAGTTAAATTTTATGTTTGTCCCTTATGTGGAAATATTTTAGTTAGCACAAGTCCTGCCTCCATCTTTTGTTGTGGGAGAAAACTAACAGCATTGATTCCTAAGAAAATGAAAGAGCATAGTCTTGACGTTCAGGTAATGGATATCGACTATTACATTTCATTTGATCATGAAATGCAAAAGTCTCATTTTATTTCTTTTGTAGCTTATGTTGCAGATGATAAAGTACTTTTAAATCGATTATATCCAGAACAAGATTCTGCAGTTAGATTTCCAATAATGAGTGGAAGTGGTAAACTTTATGCCTACTGCAATCATCATGGATTATGGGAACAATCGAT
>JAQWBH010000540.1 GCA_028707405.1 Parabacteroides sp.
AAGGGGTGCTTTTTTATATTGGTTATTCAACTAAAGGGATTCGAACCCGAAAGGGCAGCGAGAGTAAAGAAAAGCATCGTGGATGCTTTTTAACGAGCTGATCCGCAGCCCTTTCAAGAGTGAAACTTATGAGAACCAGCAGTCGTTGCTTAACCTTTATGCCAAGCTTGCCGAAGCTGAATCCGAGATTGCAGGTGATAACGAGGGCAAGGACTTTTTTGAATTAGCGAAAAAGCTAAGGAGAAATGTCCATGGGAAAATTTAAAATAAGGATTTATAAATCGCCTGAAAATGATTTAGAAGATACCGTTGAATATATTAATACTTTATCTCCTGATGCGGCAATTAAACAATATGATAATTTAATCAATAAAATTGGAACTCTTGTTGAAATGCCTGAGAGATGCCCATTTTTAAAGGATGCAAGTTTAAGATTGAAGGGCTATAGAGTTTTAATTGTAAATAATTATCTTGTGGTTTTTGTAATAAAAGACGATACAGTTCAAGTGCGAAGAATATTGTACAATAAACGCAATTACGGGTGGCTGTTGTAAGATAAAACCAAATGTGCTCGGGATGGATGTGTTTTGCAATAGTAAACTTATTAAAAAGGGCGAGCTATTTACCATAATAGATAAGATTACCACATAGCGGTAAAATTAGTTTGACAATAGGGTATAATTTCGTTAATAATTTAAATTGAGGGTTAAATATGAAAAGCTTCGAAGGTCAATCCGGATCTGGGAACGCCGGATGTGACCAAATCAGTATAGACTTTTTAGATAATCGGTATTAGCACGGTGAAAGAACTGAATGCCCCAATTAGCTGAAAGGAGCACAGAAATGCATGCTAGAATTGGACGTATCTTGACAACTGTAGTCGGCTTAGTTCTGCTAATCTCGGCTTGCTCAGGCGGGACGACAACTAACACGAATAGCGAGGACAGCACCTTTCGATTCCAAGGGATTCTATTACATGAGAACAGCATCCTGGTGACCGATGACGCCGGCGGTATCATCGATTATAAGGGTGAGCAGATCAAAGGGAGTGAACCCGGCCCGCTGCCCGGACAATACAAATGAAGCTTACATCTTTATTGCGTATTTGGCTTACACGGTCTTTTCGCCCATTCATCTTTACAAATAAGTATTTAAACTTGTTAGACTATGAAAATACTCAACAATTGGGGCTGTATGTCCATATCCCATTTTGTAAAAGTATCTGTTCTTTTTGTCCATACTGCAAAGTAGTATATGATGAAAGCCTGGCCCGAAAATACAAAACTGCATTGGTAAAAGAAATTAACCTGGTGGGTTCTACTCAAAAAGATAAGAAAGAAGCAACAAGTCTGTATTTTGGAGGTGGAACACCGGCTTTGATGGCCGATGATCTTGATCAAATCATACAGACACTGAAAAAATACTTCTACATAAATGGTGAAATCGGTGTGGAATTACATCCGAATGATATCAGTGAATCTCTTCTTGCAAAGTTAAAAAGCGCGGGTGTCACTATGATCAGTGTGGGAATACAGTCATTTGATGAAGGATGCCTTTCTGCTTTGGGAAGAAGCCGTGCTGACTATGATGAGGTTTTTCACTCTATAAAAAACGCCTGCTTTCAGACGGTAGATATGGATTTGATTTTTGGAATTCCCCGACAGACAGAAAAAACCTTATTAAAAGATATTGAAACAGCCTTTGCAGGCGGCGCTACACAGATCTCAACCTATCCGTTCATTGATTTTACTTTTGCTAATAATAATGATCAACCATTACCTGCACGGGAAAAGAAAAAAATGCTGAAAGCCATTGCATCATATTGTGAAGAAACCGAACGTGTGAGAACTTCAGTCTGGACCTTTGCTGAACCTAAAACGAAAAAATATTCATCAATTACCCGAGATAATTTTTTAGGATTTGGAGTATCTGCAACGACACTACTCAAAGATCAGTTTAAAATAAATACATTTTCTATAGAAGGGTATATTCATCGTATTGAAAGCCAACATTTACCCACATCACTGACCCTTGATTTTTCGCTTCGGCAACGGGCAGTGTACTATTTATTCTGGAGTGCCTATTCCATGGAAATCAGTCCGGAAAAATTTCGGGATTTATTTGGGATATCATTGAATCGACTGTTCGGGGTTGAATTTTATATTTGCAGGATAATGGGACTGGTAAAAAAAGAGGAGGGGAATTATCACCTTACAGAACGTGGAGCATACTATTATCATTATATTGAGCAGGTCTATACCACAGCTTATATTGATAAAATGTGGAACATCTCAAGAAATATTCCATTTCCGGATCAAATCATTTTGAAATAGCATCTTTTGTGGTATCATCTTCTTATAAGAGGAATCTTTCAAATCGGAGGAACAATTGGAGAAATTGGAGATCGAAAAAATTAAAATGATATTCAAAAATCGTATGCCCACCTCACTAAGTGATTATCGATTTTATTCTGTGTTGATGCCTTTGGTAAAAAAGGAAGAGGAATTACACCTACTCTACGAAGTTCGTTCTGATACTTTAAAAATACAACCCGGAGAGATTTGTTTCCCGGGAGGCAGGGTAGAAGAAGGAGAATCTCCCAAGGAATGTGCAATCAGGGAAAGCTGCGAAGAATTAAATATTTCACCGGAACAAATCAAATATATTGCGCAGCTTGACTATATCCACACCTACAGCGGTTTTACCATGTATCCTTTTTTAGGAACCATTGATTATGATGTAGTCAAGGGCATGAAAGTAAATCAGGATGAGGTGAAAGAGATTTTTTTAGTGCCCTTGTCCTTCTTATTGGAAACAGAGCCGGAAATCTATACCTTTGACGTGTTGCCCAAGGGGATTGAGAGTTTCCCATATGAAAAAATCAATAGGAAGGATTATAAATGGAGAAAGGGAAAATCCGTTGTTCCCATATACCAATACAAAAATCGTCATATATGGGGCTTGACAGCACGCATAACACATCATGTGATAAAGATCCTGAAAGAGGAGATAGGTAGAGGGTTAAAACAATGAAAGAAGAAAGACTCATTACAGAAAAATTGATATGCCATATTGGTAAGCGGATGTATGACAGAAACTATGTTGCCGCTAATGATGGGAATATTTCGGTACGCA
>JAQWBH010000541.1 GCA_028707405.1 Parabacteroides sp.
TTAACTAAAGAAAATTCTACACTATATGCTTCACTTCCTGAAGGGGTTGCACGCCAATTATCATTGGAACGTGACCCTCACGGAAACGTACAGGTCTCGCTCATCGAAACGGAGAAACTTCTTTCTGAAATGGTTGGTCGCAAGCTGGCTGAATGGAAAACGGAAGGCAAATATAAAGGCAAATTCGCTGCTCAGCACCATTTCTTCGGATATGAAGGACGGTGCGCTGCTCCGTCAAACTACGATGCCGACTATTGCTATTCTTTAGGATACACGGCTTCTTGTCTGGTTGCTGCAGGAAAGACAGGATATATGTCATCCGTTCGTAATACGACTGCCCCAGCCAATGACTGGATTGCCGGAGGTATTCCTATCACCATGATGATGAATATGGAACGTCGTAACGGCGAAATGAAACCTGTAATACAAAAAGCCTTAGTCAAACTGGACGGTGCGCCATTCAAAGAGTTCGCCTCTCACCGCGACGAATGGGCATTGACAACAAGCTACGTTTACCCGGGCCCGATCCAGTATTTCGGTCCAACGGAAGTTTGCGATCAGCCTACAAAAACACTGATGCTCGAACATCAAAAATAAAAAATACGAAGAGTAAATCGTAAAAAAAGACTGCGACAGTTGTCGCGGTCTTTTTTATACAATATCGAAACCACATCTTTATTCATGTTATTGACTTGTTTTTTAGCATAAAAGACGAACAAATTAGTAAAATAGATTTTGTTTCATGAATTCTTATTAACTACTTTTGTATTCATAAAACTTATATTTATAAAATTATAGGATCATGAACAAAACAATCACATGCTTATGCCTTCTTTTGATGTACAGCATCTCGATGCTTGCACAAAAAAACATTACCGGAAAAGTAGTTGATACCAATGGAGTACCATTGATCAGTGTCAATGTTATTGTTAAAGGAACAACTATCGGAACCACCACCGACTCGGATGGCAAATATTCTTTAACCGCAGTACCTTCCGGAAGTACACTGATCTTTTCTTACATTGGATTCATTGAACAAGAATTTAATGTGGCTAATCAGAAGAATATCAATGTAATGCTTCGTGAAGACAATAAGATTTTGGATGAAGTTGTTGTCATCGGCTACGGCAGTATGACACGCAAGGACGTAACAAGCTCTATCACCACAGTCAAATCTGATCAACTGAATGTTGGTGTATATTCCTCGCCGGCTCAGTTACTACAAGGAAAAGTCCCGGGACTGACAATAACACAGAACAATAACCCGAACGCTACACCATCAGTCACGCTACGTGGCGCGTCATCACTCCGTGAAGGTGCAGCCATGGAACCTTATTATGTCATCGACGGAATCCCGGGAGTATCCTTATCGACCATTGCTCCCGACGATATAGAAAGCATTGACGTTCTTCGTGATGCATCGGCAACGGCTATCTATGGATCAAAAGCAGCCAACGGGGTCATCATCGTAACGACAAAAAAAGGCAAATCCGGACATACAAATGTTACATATAATGGATACGCCGCATTCGACAAGGTTGCAAAAAACTGGGACATGATGTCGGGCGACGAATATAAGGCTTATATCACAAAAAATAACTTCCCGCTTGAAGCGGCAGACGATTTGGGCTGTAACACCGACTGGCAAAAAGAGGTTGAACGTACAGGAGTATCTTTCAACCACAACATCGGAATCAGTGGAGGAAACGGTAAAACAGTATATAGCACAAGCGTAAATTATCTGAAAAATCAAGGAGTTATTGAGGGAACAGACTTGGAACGCTACATCGGACGCACCTACTTGGAAACTAAAACCCTGAAAGATCGCCTTACCCTTTCGTTCAATCTGAATGCCAGCATTCAAAAATCCAACACGGTTATTGCGGCAAAAGACGGATTAAGCGTTTATGATGCAATGACATACTACCTGCCTGTATCACCTACCAGGAATGCTGATGGATCGTGGTTCGAAAATACGGGGCGTTCGCAGTACTATAATCCTGTATCTCTCATAAAGGAGAATACCTATTTCTCAAAAACAAAACAATTACAAGCTACAGCAAAAGCTTCTCTGGAAATCATCAAAGGCTTGACTTACGACATAGACCTTTCCTACCAGAACGAACAATTGAATTATGATTGTTATAACTCTTCCAAATCAATGATTGCTGTTGGAATGAACGGCAAAGCAGTTCGTTCAACAGGCGAGAATGAGAAAAAAGTAATGGAGATGTATTTCAACTATGACAAAACGTTCAACGGACTTCACAAACTCAACCTGATGGCCGGTTACTCCTGGGAAGAAAATAATGATCACAACGGATTCAGTGCAACGACATCGAGCTTCTTTAACGATGCTCTATCTTATTACAACCTGACAATGGCAAATATTATCGATACCAACAGTATTGGAATCATGCTCAATCCCAGTAACGGCGAAAGCATGAACTATTCGACACTCAGAATGATTTCATTTTTCGGCCGTGCAAACTATGCTTTCAACAGTAAATACCTGCTACAAGCCACTATTCGACGCGATGGTTCTTCTGCTTTCGGAAACAACAATCGATGGGGAACATTCCCGTCAGCATCTATTGCCTGGCGTGCATCCGAAGAACCTTTCATCAAAAACTTAGGAATCTTTGATGATCTGAAATTTCGTGCAGGTTATGGCGTCAGCGGTAACTCAATGGGATTCGATGTATTCACAGCTTCAGCTGTCTACGGATCAACAGGATGGTTTACCAACTCTGCAGGCAAGCAAATCCATACATTAGGCGCCACACGTAACGCAAATCCGGATCTTAAATGGGAACACACATCAATGACAAATATCGGTGTAGACTTCGGATTCTTCAGGAACCGTCTAACCGGAACCGTTGAATATTATTATAAAGACACCAAAGATCTTATTGCCGATTATGCCGTGCCAACAACCAAATATCTCTACGGTTGGCTTACTACCAATGTGGGTGAAATCACTAACAAAGGTGTTGAATTCAGTGTGAATGCCATTCCAATACAAACAAAAGACTTCTCATGGACAACAGGACTGAATATTTCTCATAACAAGAACAATGTCAAAAAAATATCCAACGACCTGTTTTCTGTAGCATATATGGATGAA
>JAQWBH010000542.1 GCA_028707405.1 Parabacteroides sp.
AGAACTGCCTCCTAAGGCATCTCCACCTCCAAACATGAAAACACCAATGATAGTGAGGAGAACCAATATGTAGATCCAGTTCATGTTGAATCGTGGCATCTTTGGTTGGTTATCGCCATTATTATTATTTCTTGGATTATTTCCACCTTGTTCCATCTTTATAACTTCCTTTTTAATGAGTTAAACATTTATCGGCATCAAATTACTGCTGTTTGTATATCTTCTTCATTCGGAATCTCTGTCAGGGGCGCGTCATCCCATAAATCTTCAAGGTTGTAGAATCTGCGGACCTCCGGTTGAAATATATGAACCATTACATCAACAAAATCTAATGCTACCCATTCGCTATTCTCCAAACCGACAACATTTAGAGGTTTCTCTTTAAGATTTTTATAGGTAATATCACTGACAGATCTCGTGATAGCTTCAACTTGTGTTGTTGAATTCCCTTGACAAATAATAAAATAATTTGCTATTGCTCCTTCGATATGAGTGAGGTCTACTATTACAATATCGGAACCTCTCTTATCTTGAATTCCAGATACAATAGACTCTACTAATTGTTTCGTTTCTTCCATTCAATTTTTATAAGATGTGATGCAATCTAAATGCTCACAAAGATACACCTAAATCTTGAAAAAATCGCTAAGAATACCTGTTATTTTGATTTTTTTGGAAAATTCTCACTAAAACATTTGCAAAATCAAAAAAAAGAAGTACCTTTGCAACCGCAAATTGATAAGGGATTTGCTTTAAATAGTGGGATATGGTGTAATGGTAACACTACAGATTCTGGTCCTGTCATTCCTGGTTCGAATCCGGGTATCCCAACGAAAAACATTATAAATACCTGTATATTAGTTAGTTAAGTTAAAGTTGCGTCGATTCACTCGGTGAAATGTCGGTGACATTTAATGCGTTAAATGTCATATTATTTAAGCCCTTTTGGTTCTTATTTTATATCCACAACATCCATAATATAAGATATATAAGAAACAAGGTAAGCATATCCAATAAGCATTCTGTGCTCCAACTTCATCTTTCAGCCAACCGAACAAAATCGGAATTACTGCTCCTCCCGCCATAGCCATGATTAACAATGAAGCACCAGATTTTGTGAAACGTCCCAAGTCGGACATTGCCAACGGCCATAATGCCGGCCACATCAGAGAACACCCTAATGCTATCATTGCAATAAAATATATTGAAATATTTCCTGGTAATGTCACGACAAGAAGAGAGCCTGCAATGGCCAAAACGGAACAGTACTTTAATGCCATGGCCTGACTCATATGTTTGGGAATCAGGATGATACCACAAATGTATCCGGCAACAATACCTATAGGAGCTATCCATGCATATATCTGTGCATTTGGTAATCCTAGACTAGTGGCATAGTCAACCAACGTGCCTAAAGATATAGTTTCAACTCCAACATATAGAAATAATGCTAGACAACCTAATAATAAATGAGGGAATTGCCATATAGATGTCTTGCTAGCTGCATAAGGACAACTTGCTGACTCGTTTGTATCGTCTTCTCCCACTGCTTTCACTTCCTGTAGTGGTGCCAGCAATGATATAGCACCTAAAATCAAAAATATTCCTACTATAATGTAAAAGGGAAGATATAAATCATCTACTGTCGTTTGTTCAATATTTTTCCCTATTACAAATACTAAAAAAGCTGGTGCTACAGGCCAAGCTAATTTATTGCAAATACCCATAATACTGATACGTTTGGCCGCACTTTCAATAGGGCCTAATATCGTGATATATGGGTTAACGGCAGCTTGAAGAAAAGTATTGGCGGTGCCGCTTACAAAGGAAGCTAACAAAAATAATGGAAAACTATGTTCTTTGGCTGACGGAATAAATAACAAGAAGGCACCTGCAAATATCAGGAACGATAAAGCCATTGTCTTTTTATAGCCGATCAACTTGATTGTCATGGATGCAGGATAACCAAAAATCAAAAAAGGAATAAATGTCGCCCCTATTATAAAATAAGACTTAGCGGATGTTACATCTAAAGAATTCTTTAAAACGGGTATCAAAAAAGAATTTATACCTAAGGCAAAACCTAATGAAAAAAACATAATCCCTATAAATGATAAGGGGACTACATAATTGTTTTTTTGTATCATATTATCTAATTTTTATAAAAGCTGTTGGCGTACAAAGGTAATGATTTTTGAACTAAATGACATCACCTTGTTATATTTTTATATAAAAATATAACTTAGTGTTTTAATATGAAGTAAAGTTGGGGCATCGTGATGACGGGTAACTAAAAATATTACTTAGTGTACTAAATAATACCTATGTCATCTAGGGTTGTCAATAGGCTTCTCTGTATTTGTTTTCTTCCTTATCTTCCAACATGGATAAATAAGAATTATATCTGCTTTCTGCAATGTAATGCTCTTCCACAGCTTTTTTTACTGCGCATCCCGGTTCGTTCTTATGGGTACAATCTGAAAAACGGCACTGTTTCGAAAATTCAAATATCTCACGGAAATAACTGGTTAGTTCTGCTGGTTCGATATCAAATGTTCCGAACCCTTTGATTCCAGGAGTGTCAATGATATAACCGCCTCCGGGCAGTTCCAGCATTTCACTGAATGTGGTAGTGTGTATACCTGTATTATGTGCTTCGCTGATTTCTGCTGTACGAAGATGTGCCTTGGGTATGAGCTGGTTGATCAATGTTGATTTTCCTACACCACTGTTTCCGCTTAATAGGGTGATTTTATCCTTTAGCATCGGTTTCAAGGCTTCTGTTCCTTGACCACTTTTTGCTTGAATTTCTACGCAGGGATAACCAATATTGTTGTAGAGATCAATCATCATTTTCTCGTAGTGCAATTCGTCTTCGCTTAACAGATCTTGTTTGTTGAAAACAAGAGTGACGGGTACGCGGTATGCTTCTGCTCCTGCCAGGAAACGATCAATGAAAGTAGTGCTGGTAATAGGATAATTGATTGTTATTATCAAGAAAGCACTGTCCAGGTTGGCAGCAAGTATATTACTCTGCTTTGACAGGTTAGGCGCCTTTCGGATGATATAATTTTTACGGTCGTCGATAGCAGTAATAAGGGCAGTACCTTCCGGATTTGT
>JAQWBH010000543.1 GCA_028707405.1 Parabacteroides sp.
TCACTTATTGAAATATCTTTTTTTGCAAGCCTCAGCCGGACACTTTCCACAGTATCCAGTTTATCTGAGTAATATCGTACTAAAACATTTGAGGCAAATCCTGAAGTCATTCCACAACCTAAAATGGCTGTTAATCCTTTTTCTGCAAAATCATCATGCATTTTTAGTTTTGCTCCGAGCATTACATCATGTTCTTCGTAACCTTCATAAAGGTATTCCTCCCAGGCGGTATTTACATAGTGAGCGTTTACTCTCAATGCAGCTTTCATTATATTTACAAAGAATATCGGCGTTACCAAATCAATAATGACATCGGCCCCTTTAGCAGCATCGGCGATTTCATCAACATCCGATGCATCTGCCTGAATAGGCTTAATCTTAGGACTTCCAATTTTTGAAGCCACCTTTTTGCATATATTAAGATCAATGTCCGCAAGTCTGATTTCTTTAATATTATTATCCCGAGCCAGGACAGAAGCACAGGGAGCTCCTTGCCCTCCGGCTCCGACTACCAATACTTTCATTTTATCCCCTTTCTTTTTAGCATCAAATTTGTTTTGGATCTACCTTACGGGCAATTAGTTTAAGTACGACGAAAATAGTAACATATAGAACCGACATCCATTTGACTCCGTTTAGCAGAAATTCAAATGCATTTGCACTTCCGTATTCCTCCATGTAATACTCTGCACCCCAGGAACCTTCATACCAGGGAAAGAAGAAGCAACCGATAAACCCTAAAATTGCAATAATAGCAAAAATAGCAGCCATTCGGTCTAAATCACCGAATCCAAGTTTTGTCTTCGGGTTCATTGGGTACTTTTGTGGATCAACTTTTGTCATTCCACCATACATACGTTTCCAAATATAATACATAACAGGAGAGCTTATCAGCCCAATCATACCCGCAAAGAAATAATCGGTTCCATTTAATAGTAAGGATATTGTAGCAATTGCAATACCGGGGGAAACGATAGCGATAACCCCTTTTGTTCCCACGGGAATTTTAAAGGGCCTGGGCATATCAGGCTCGATTCTTCTTAAATTCACTCCTGCTATCCAGACCAGTATATAATCAACCATCAACAACATTACATCGATAGTGACAATAACAGTAAAATCAAATGTACACGCCAGTAGGCAAAAGACACCTAAGGAGATGACACCAACATAAGGGACACCATGTTTTTTACTGCATTTTACCAGAGATTTAGGAGCAAGATTATCTTCAGCCATAGCGTAGAAACCTCTGGAAATTGAGATGATATAAGTGTTGAATATAGACATGTTGGCTAAAATAGCGACAATTAGAAAAGCTGCAGTTCCCCAGCTTCCGAGATAACCGAGTACAGTTCCAAATGAGATCCCGCCGGAAGTGGACCAATTTTCCCACTGCCCGACAGAAGCAAGTCCGCCGATAGTTGGAAGTATATAGCTTAAGGCACTTAACGGTAATATAATCAATAAACCTTTGGGAATGACTGATTTGTCTTCAATTTCCGCACTTAAATTAGACATGGCCGTATAGCCGGAATACATCCACATGCCTATAGCCAAACTTGCACCGACATTAACAATTAAGGATTCATCCGGTACCATGAATGGTACAAAGGGATTCTGATTCCAGTTAGCGAATCCTACAACAGCTACAGCAGCAAAGGCAATCAGGACGATCATCGATAATATCGAACTAACCATTCCAACGTCTTTGATTCCTCGTAAATTTATGCAAGTAAAAACAAGGATAATACTAGCTTTTACAATATAATTTGCTGTGCTTGACATTGGAACTAACATACCTAAATAGGATGCTGCCAGAACAACGTAGATGGTATTATCAAGATAACAGGAAAGCGTTCGGCACCACCCGGCTTGAAATGCCCAGAATTCACCCAAGCCACGTTGAACCCATTTGTAAAAACCACCTGCTTCCGGAATCGCTGAACCTAATTCTGCAGAAACTAAAGCCTGAGGTGCTGCCCATAAAAATGGCAGTAAAATAAGCATCAGAATTGTTAAGCCGGGACCTGAGGCTGAAATCATTTCTTCAATACCGAATGCACCTGCCGCAACAAGACAATACATGATGAATACTGCAGTACTCAATTTTATTTTATGTTCCCGCAATCCTACATTTACAGTATCTCTACTCATATTTTTCCTCCTTTCAAAATACATAGAGTATGTGCTGAGATAGAAAACGTTAGTATGACTTGTTATATACTAAATAGCAATTTAGATGCCAAGTATCTATGCAATTGAGGTGTTGAAATTTCAACGCTTTAAGCATGTAGGATAAAGACAGCACTTACAGTTCGGCACTATTTTGGGACATAACCTAATTGATTCCGTAAATTTCGAGGCTAAATAAAAGTATAAGAATTATGGCACATATATGGGACGGCGTCCCATATATGTGCCATAATTTAGAATCTTCAGATAAATATATATCAATCATTATTCTTTCGTATGTTATATTTCTGAAGTTTTCTGTTAATTGTTGTTTTATCTGTCCCAAGCAGCTTTGCAAATTGCCTGGAGTTTTTATATTTTGGCATATAACTGAGAAGTAAATTACGTTCGTATTCTTCAACTGCTGCTTTCAAAGATATTTCTTTATTTTCCGCTAAAGAATTAAAATCTTTTTCGTTATTTGATAAATGACGTATCCATACATGTCTGGGAATAGTATCTTCGTTAGATATGATTGAAACCCTTTCAATCAAATTTTTAAGTTCTCTAACATTTCCCGGCCATGTGTAATTCATAAATAAATCATAATCTTGTTTTTCAATGCTAATACTTTTTTTATACTTTGCATTATACATGTGAGTAAAATGTTCGATGAGTAAGGGAATATCTTCTATCCGTTCTCGAAGCGGCGGTATATACAGAGGCAATACATTCAGTCTATAATAAAGGTCTTCCCTGAACAATTTGTCTTCAACCAGCTTTTGAAGATCTGCATTTGTTGCGGCAATAATTCGTACATCAATAGGCAAACCAACGACTCCGCCAACCCTATAGATTGTTTTTTCCTGAAGTGCCCGTAATAGCGTTGCTTGGGCATTAAAAGGAAGCTCTCCGATTTCATCCAAAAATAAAGTACCTTGATA
>JAQWBH010000544.1 GCA_028707405.1 Parabacteroides sp.
TTTTTAAATTTATCCGATCAATTTCATCAGTGATTTCTAAAGTATGGCTATCACTGCATCCTATACATAAACAAGACACAATTATACATATTGTTATAATACACTTTTTCATCGAACACCTCTCTGTAATCATAGGATTGCCCTATGAGGACTTATTACTGTTAGGATTAACGAGATTTATAAAAACGTTGATCCTGATGATGATTTTGTACTGGATTTGACTGTCATGAGGCCTGAAGGCGCCCCGCATTACCAACTCGCTCTCACTGGTGAAAAAGGTGTAACTTACTATTATATTAGCTATAATGGAAAAGAAGGGAATCCTAATATAGAGTATATTATAAAAGAATGAGTTTATAATACAAAATTTTTTCCCTGTGATATGCCCTATCCCATAAAAGTAAAATATTGTATTCTTTTAAAAATTGATTTATAATTGAAGAAGATTATTTTCTTGTGCCCTTTGTTCTTTCAGCAGTAGGGTTTTTAATTTTAGGTTTTTCCGGAATCTGATTCGAATGAAGCAACAGATTGTTTTAAAGAAATCCGGGTAGAAGTATAAAATGATTGTCAAAGAATCTACTATAATTAAGGAGAAATTATATGAATACATTGGAACTAAAGAAAAACTTTTACTGGGTAGGAAATTTGGATCCTGAGCTTCGGATTTTTGATATTATCATGGAAACGGAATTCGGAACAACATATAACTCTTACCTACTACAGGGATCTCAAAAGACAGCTTTATTTGAAACTACCAAGATTAAATATTTTGATAACTACGTAGAAAAAATCCAATCCATTACACCAATTGAAAAGATTGATTATTTGATAGTAAGTCATACGGAACCGGACCATACAGGGGCTATTGAACAGTTGTTGGATATAAACCCGGGAATTAAAATTGTTGGGTCAAGTGGGGCCATAAGTTTTCTCAAAGAGATTTGCAATCGTGATTTTACTTCAGTTGTTGTAGCGGAAGGTGATCAAATTAGTTTAGGTGATAAGACACTGAAATTTTACTGTGTACCTAACCTCCATTGGCCGGATACGATATTTACATACATAGAGGAAGATCAAACTTTAGTGACATGTGATAGTTTTGGAGCTCATTATTCCTTTGAAGGGATAACAAATGATAAAATTGTAAACAGGGACGATTATTTAAAAGCCCTCCGCTATTATTTCGACATGATTATCGGACCTTTTAAACCTTTTGCATTGAAGGCCATTGAAAAAATCGAATCATTGGATATCAACTTGATTGCCACAGGTCACGGCCCTGTTTTAGCGGAGAACCCCAGAGAGATTGTAGAACTCTATAGAAAATGGGCCACAGAAGTCAATCCCAATCCAAAGAAGACGGTGGTAATCCCCTATGTATCCGCTTATGGCTATACAACTATGTTGGCAAACAAAATTAGAGAAGGTATACAGGCGGCAGGAAATATTGATGTACGACTTTTTGATATGGTGGATTCCGATGTAGATTTGGTATTGAAAGAATTGTACTGGGCTGATGGTATTCTTTTAGGAACGCCTACCATAGTAGGAGAAGCTTTAAAACCCATCTGGGATATAGCCACCTCTCTTTTTGCCAAGACCCATGGAGGAAAGCTGGCCTCAGCCTTCGGTTCCTACGGCTGGAGCGGCGAAGGTGTCCCAAATATTATTCAAAGACTGAAGCAACTGAAGATGAAGGTTTTTGGTGAAGGACTGCGGGTGAAATTTAAACCAAATAAGGGACAACTTCAGGAGGCCTACGAGTTTGGATATAATTTCGGAAAATCTGTTCTAGCCGGAAAGATTGTAGATCCTGCCGAGACGAGCAGTGAAAATTTTTCATGGAAATGTGTTATCTGCGGTGAAATCGTAAAGGGAGCCAATCCACCGGATGTTTGCCCGGTTTGTGGTGTTGGAAAAGAATATTTTAAAAAAATTCTAGAATCAGATACGGGTTTTAAGTCTACAAAAGATGAAAAATATATAATTATCGGTAACGGGGCAGCAGGGACTATAGCCTGTGAAGAAATCAGAAAAAGAAATAAAATAGCTTCAATAGAGTTGATTTCGTCGGAGAATGTGATCGGTTATAATCGGCCAATGTTAACTAAAGGTATTTTAACTGAAATCGATCTTTTAAACTTCTATATTAAACCGGCCGGTTGGTATGAGCAGAATAATATTAAACTTAGCTTGGGTATCACTGTAACAGGAATTGATCCGGGTGAAAAGATTGTTAATCTCTCCAATGGCGAGACACGCTCTTACGATAAGTTGATTTTGGCCACCGGAGCCCGTCCTTTCATACCGACTATGGAAGGAGTGGATTTAGAAGGAGTCTTCTCTATTCGTTCTTTAGATGACATCAATCAAATTCAAGATTATCTTAAAAAGGTTGAAAAGATTATTGTGGTAGGCGGAGGGATATTGGGACTTGAGGCTGCTTGGGAGATGCGAAAAGCCGGAAAAGATGTTACAGTAGTACAACGGTCTTCTATCTTGATGGATCGGCAACTCGATGCAAAGGGATCTTTATTGCTAAAGGAGGCAGTGATAAAAGCCGGCGTGAATCTATCCACAGGAATTGCGCCTCTTGCCATTGAAGGAAAAGGAAAGGTCACAGGGGTGCGATTAAAGGATGATTCCCTGTTGGAAGCCCACATGGTAATTCTATCCACCGGCGTGAAGGCCAATACGGAGTTGGCAGAAATGGCCGGCATTGAATGTGACCGCTTCATTAAGGTTAACCATAAGATGGAGACCAGTATAGAGGGTATTTATGCCTGCGGTGATTGTGCAGTATGTAATGGAGTAAGCTATGGGATTTGGAGCCAGGCAGTGGAGATGGGTAAGGTAGCCGGAGCTAACGTAGCAGGTGAGGAGATGGATTATCAACCGGTTACGCCTTCGAATAGCTTTAACGGTATGAAAATCTCTTTGTTTTCTGTGGGAGATCCGGGAAAGGATCCACAAAATAAATATAAGAGTGCAGAACTTTACGATGAAGGTAAGGGCACTTATGAAAAGTTATATTTTGTTAACAATCGTTTCTGCGGCGGCATCCTCATCGGTGATTCCTCAAAATCAGCACGGCTTTTAG
>JAQWBH010000545.1 GCA_028707405.1 Parabacteroides sp.
TTGCGAAGCTATCATTCGTCCTTGTAAAAGTATCTTTTTGGTTTGTAAAAGTATCATCTATTTCTATTATATGGGTCTTAAGTTAAGTATATTGATAAAAAAATGGCGTACACGCGGAACAATCCGGATGCACGCCTATGCATATTAAAAATTGAGGGTCTTTAATTGTAATCTAAAAACAGCTTGATATTAGTCAAGACCAATTTAAACCTAACTCATGCACGTATTATGTATGAAATGCACATCTATTTTCTGATGATTATTTTTCCTACAGCGGAGGGCATGAGGGTTGATTTTTCATTGTTTTCACCTTTCAGAATATTGGCGAGAGTTTCCTCGCTATTCCTTTTGGTCGTTTTTATTATTACATGAATTGTATTTGCATCGCTTGCCTCTATGTATGCGCTTCTTGTTTCTTTCATCGCACTGTCAACTTCTTGATAAGCCGACTGATAGTCTCGGATGCTAGCATCTCCCGCACAATAGCCAAGTCCTAATATACTTGTTATCAAAACAAATATAGCATTGGGGATTAATCTAATAACTATTTTACCCTTTTTCATACCCTGAATCTTTAAATATACCCTTGAAAGAAAAAGAACCCTATACTCCTGAAAAATCCCTAAATGTATGCTTGGCTTAATCACTAATTCCTTTCCTTTCCAGGACAAATGTACATACAAATTCTACTATTGTAGAATCTGTCTACGTAATAAAAGTTAAAAGAATCATAAAAGATTGTATTAATATCAATATGATATTTGAAAATATCAAATGACGGTTTCAGCACTATCAATGTCTCCCTTTTATTTATTCTCTTTCCGATTTCTCTTGTCTTCTTAATATGGCAGACATTAACATTGTCAAAACTTCTGTTTAATTAATTTATGTTCGCGTACATTATATATTATAATTGATTATTTTATAGATCGAATGTTTTTTTCTTTTTGATATATGATGTGTTTACGTCCTTTATTTGTGTTATGATGTATGAGCGTGGTAGGCGATGATATCAAAAAGGGGTGTTTTTATATCAAGAGAGTATCTGTTTAGATTCTTTTGGTAATACTTTTTGTCAAAATTCAAAAATAACGTCTTCATCTATTAAAATAATCTCATATTTTGATACAATTCCAAAATTTTATGTGCATCTTTGTAATTATTGAAAATAGGGCAAAAGGTCTTTCGGTAATGCTCTTAGTTTGGGGGAAGTAAGAGCTTTGTGTGAATGAATTGTTATTTTTAATGCATATTATTAGGATTATGGGTATTTCGAACAAAATCATGCGGGGAGCTTTGTTACTGGCTTGTATAGTAATAAGTAATAATTTGATGGCTGCCAATAGCGATAGTTCAACAGGTGAAGTTATCGCAATTGTGACGGTTGTTTTAGTATTGTTTGTGTTAGTTTTGGAATTTATGTATATCCGCAAATTGCACGCGAGTATTTCAGGTCACTCTGATCAAATTTTTCGTGAAAACCGTGTATTAGCCGAGAAGAATGTTGAGATTGACAAGCAATATAAAGCGGCTGTAGCTGCTAATGTGTCCTTGCAGAATCAGTATAAGCAGGGTCTGGATAAAATAAATACATTTCAGTTGCATATTGATGAACTTCAGGAAGCGAATGCTGAACTGACGAAGCAGCTGAGCGAGAAGGAAGTGGCTATTTCAACTCTTAACTCCAATAAAGCCAATATGGAGCAATTGCTCCTCCATAAAATTAAGGAGAATGATGCCGTCCAGCGCGAAGCTGCCGAGAAGTTGGCAGTGGCCGAATCACGTTTGAAAGATGCTGCCTCCATTCACGATACTTTCTTTGTGGATACGATTCATGAGATGCGCACACCTCTTTCATTAGTCCTGGGATCGTTAACTCTTTGTGTTCAGAATGATGATCCTTCAAACGATATGTCCACGCAACTTTTGTCGGCATATCGTAATGCGCTTTCCTTGCAGGATTTGGCGGACCAGTTGATTGGTCTTCAGAAGACGAACGATTCGACCGATTATCTCCGTATAGCACGTTATGACATTGTAGAGATCACTCGTCAAATAAGCGATATCTTTGTTGATTGGCAGGTTATGAATAATATCGATTTTCATATTGAAGCGCAAGTTTCTGCCTTATGGGTGTGGATAGACCGTCGAAAGATGGAATTTTCATTACGTATGCTGCTTACGAATGCGTTTAGGAACACATTCGCTTATGGAAAAGCAGGCGTCAACATATCCGTTGTCCAGGAAGACAGTGTTGCTTACTGCGCGTTAGCTGTTAAAGACGAAGGATTGGATGAAAGCGATACTGTTCGACGAGGTTTGAAGCAGATCGAAGATATGGCCGTTGCTATGGGAGGGATGTTTCGTAATACCAACGATAATGAAGGTTCTGTATATACATTATATATAAGGTTAGGAAAACAGCACCTGATGGATCGCCGTGTGGAGTTTATCGAACCTGAGGGTGATTTGGTAAAATTGAATGCCCGTCAGAAGGAAGAGATTGCCGAATTGATCCAGATTGTTCCGCAGAAGAAAGTGACCGGTAAAAAGTTGTTGGTTGTCGACGACAGCGATCAGATCCGTTGGTTCCTGAAGCATGTTTTCGGGAAGGAGTATGAGATCCTTGAAGCGCGCGACGGAGGCGAAGGTGTTGAGGTGGCCAAGCGCGAGGAGCCGGATGTTATTCTTTGCGATGTGATGATGCCTGTGAAAGACGGATTTACCGCATGTCGAGAGATAAAGGCTATCCCGGAGTTGGCACAGACACCGGTTGTGATGTTGACTGCCAAAGTTGAAAGTGAGGACGTATTGAAAGGGTTGGAAGCCGGAGCTGACGATTATATAACAAAGCCGTTCGATATTGAGATTCTTCGTAGTAAAATCAACGGATTAATGAAACGTCACGACGGAATGAAGCGTTACTTCATGAATGTGAAACCGTCAGAGGCCGATGGTGCTGTTCCTAATGAGAATAAAAGTGCAATACCCGATAATCCATTTATGGATGCTGTAGTCAAGAATATTGAGAAACACCTGGATGACTCGTCCTTTGAAGCAAAAGTTCTTGCCGACCATCTGAATATGAGTCTC
>JAQWBH010000546.1 GCA_028707405.1 Parabacteroides sp.
CTTCTATTGTCAGTCCTATGAAATTCGGAATCACCTGATATACTTTATCTTGAATGACTTCAACAGCATTTGTTGTGCTTAGCCCTATAACACGCATGCCTGCCCGGTTTCCGGATTCGATACCGGCTATCGAATCTTCAAATACCAGACATTGATCCGGTTTTGTCTGCAAATCAGAAGCGCCGATCAGATAACACATCGGATCTGGTTTGCTGCGTGTGATACGGTTGGATGTTACCATCGTGTCGAAAGTATCCTCTAGATTCAGAAGTCGTAGCGCACGTTCCATTTTCTTGTCATCCGAACTGGTTACCAGGCCTATCTTGACACCATTCTGTTTTAGTTCTTTCAGAAACTCAACCGAACCGGGGAGTGGAGGTATCGGCAGTGTATAGTCGAAGTCATTAGATTCCTTAATAATATTTGCTTGAGTTTCTTGGGAATAGTTATAAAAGTACTTGTTAATGATCTGAAATATAGTAGTGCCTTTGACGTATGGGGCGAAGTGCTCATAAGGAAGCTGATACTTATGACCCATTTCATCCCAAAAGATGTCGTAGATCTTTTCAGTGTCGGCAATAACGCCGTCGAAATCAAAGAGGGCGGTTTTAAGCTGTTTCATCGGATTTTCTGTTGACTGATTAAATTTGTAGAACAAAGATAGTTCGATTTGTACTATGAATCGCTATATTTGTGAGAAAATCATAGAATATATTGACGATGAAAACACGAACAAGGGCGTTGTTAGCCATTTTTTTCCTTTACAGCTTTGTTATCATGCAGGCTCAGTCGCTTGTCAATCGTATAGGTGTTTGCACATCTCCTGAGAATGCAGCCTTGCTAAAGAGTTCCGGATGCGCGTATGTTGAAATTGGCATACGTTCGTTTCTTATTCCTGATAAACCGGACTCGGCCTTTCCTATAAACAAGCAGAAGGCCAGATATTGTGTACTGCCTATTTATTCCGGCAATGGCTTTTTTCCAGGAGAATTGAGGCTTACCGGCCCGGACGTGAAGATGGACAAGCTACTGGAGTATGGGCGTAACGCGATTCGCCGCGCTCATGAGATAGGACTGAAGGTGATGGTTTTGGGCAGTGGTACGGCTCGAAATATTCCGGAGGGTTTTAGTCGCGAAGAAGCTGTCGGGCAGTTTACGGAAATATGTAGTCAGCTGGCAAAGATGGCGGAAGAATATAATGTTGTGATTGTTATCGAGCCGTTGCAACACTCGGAAACGAACTTCATAAATACGGTCAGCGATGGAGCTGATATTGCACGGGCAGTTAATAATTCTCATCTTGGTGTTCTTGCTGATTTTTTTCATATGATGCGTGAAAATGAGGATCCTGCAGATTTGATAAAGGCCGGAAAGTTGCTAAAACATTGTCATATTGCAGAGAAGGAGGTACGTTCGGCTCCGGGCGTGAAGGGGGATGATCTTATACCTTTCTTTAAAGCTTTGAAGGCGATGCATTATAAGGGGAATCTTTCAATAGAATGTCACTGGGATGATATGAAAACTCAGTTAGCAGGTTCTGTAGCTGAAATACAGAGGCAGTTACGTGTCGCATATGAAGCCAAAAAATAATAAATAGTTTGCCGGACTAAAGATTTACTGATATTTTTGCACAAAAGAATATTCAGATGGAAGAGGTAGAAGCAAGGATTAAAGAACTCCGTGATGCACTGGAGATGCATAATTACAATTATTATGTGTTGTCATCACCTACGATATCAGATTTCGAGTTCGACAAACTGATGAAAGAACTGCAGACTCTGGAAGAAACTCATCCCGAATATGCCGATCTCAATTCACCGACACAGCGGGTGGGTAGTGATTTGTCGAAAGATTTTGCTTCTATTGCTCATAAATATCCGATGCTCTCATTGGGAAACACTTATTCCGAAGGAGAAGTACGCGATTTCTACGAACGTATTGCCCGCGATCTGAATGAATCTTTTGAAATCATTGCAGAACTAAAGTATGATGGTACGTCGATATCGCTCACGTATAAAAATGGCCGATTAACGCAAGCGGTTACTCGCGGTGATGGTACGCAAGGTGACGAAGTGACGGCCAATGCAAGGACTATCCGTTCTATTCCGCTTAAGTTGATGGGAAATAATTATCCTGAAGAGTTTGAAATAAGAGGTGAGGTTTTGTTACCATGGACAGAGTTTGATCGTTTGAACAAGGAACGTGAAGATCAGGAAGAACCTCTCTTTGCTAATCCTCGTAATGCTGCTTCCGGTACATTGAAACAGCAGAACCCTGCAATAGTCGCTTCGCGCAAGTTGGATGCTTATTTTTATTATCTTTTAGGCGAAAACTTGCCTGCTGATACACATTATGATAATCTGGAGGCAGCGCGCAAATGGGGTTTTAAGATTCCTCGTGTGATGCGTAAATGTAGCACATTGCAGGAAGTATTCGATTATATTGCATACTGGGATGCAGAACGCAAGAAGCTTCCGGTTGCTACTGATGGTATTGTGCTTAAAGTGAATTCTTTACGCCAGCAAAAAAATCTAGGTTTCACAGCTAAGAGCCCTCGCTGGGCGATTGCCTATAAGTTTCAGGCTGAACGGGCGCGAACAAAACTTAACTTTGTTTCTTTTCAAGTAGGCCGGACAGGTATTATTACGCCTGTGGCCAATTTGGATCCTGTACTTCTTGCCGGGACAATTGTAAAAAGAGCCTCTTTGCACAATGCCGATATCATAGCCGGTCTCGACCTGCGTGTGGGCGATATGGTATATGTGGAGAAGGGTGGAGAGATTATTCCTAAAATAGTGGATGTGGATAAAGAAGCAAGGGTTGAGAGTGATTTGGAAAAGGTTGTTTTTCCAAAAGTTTGTCCGATTTGTGGAACCTTATTAATTCGCGTAGAAGGAGAGGCTGCTCATTATTGTCCGAATGATTCGGGCTGTCCTCCACAGATAAAGGGAAAGATTGAGCATTTTGTCACGCGCAAAGCTATGAACATCAATATTGGTCCGGAGACAATTGAAGATTTGTATGATGCAGGCCTTGTAAAAGATGTAGCTGATTTATATATATTAAAGATTTGTGATTTACTCCGCCTGGA
>JAQWBH010000109.1 GCA_028707405.1 Parabacteroides sp.
ATACGTGCTGCCTGTTTATTTTCAGGTTTTTCTGCGATATTCTGCAACTGTTTGAAACTTTTTGCTGCTGCAGGGAAATCGTTATTCAGATATTGCATTTCGGCTGTACGGGCTACGGCTTCTTCCATAAACTTGGTGTCTCCGCTTGCAATAACTGCGTTGAAATGGCTTTCAGCCTTTTCATATTCTTTTTTATTAAAGGCGATGCTCCCCAAATAGTAATTTGCATTCGAACTGAACGAACCGTTCGGGAATGATTGCAAATATTTGGCTAGACTCCGCTGAGCACCTTCATTATCACCCCGCATAAAGAGTTTCTCGGCTGCCATATAGGTCAGTGAGTCTTGTTCACTTGTTTCCAGTTTAACACTTCCACCTAATGAATTTACATAGTTTGCGTATGAATTAATGTCATTCAGTTCGATATATACTGATTTCAAATCCTGTAAAGCCGTTTTGGCTTCGTCGCTTCCCGGATATTCGCTGATAACTCTTTTATAGGCATCGGCGGCTTTTTCCAGTTGATTATTGTTGAAGTAGATCAATGCCAGTTGAACACCTGCTTTGCGGGCATTACTGCTTTGCGGAAATTCCCGCGTTAGTTTTTCAAATGCTTGAGATGCTGCAGAATTATTATCCATCAACAGGTAGGTGCGTCCTTTCTCAAACAAGGCATCATCAACATATTGGGATTGCGGATATTCTTGTGTCAGTCGATCCAGCGATTTGATTTTGCCTGTATAATCTTTCTGTAATCCCAGCAGGAACGCTTTCTGATAGAGCGAGTAGTCACCGGCAGAAGGCAGTAGTTGTTCAGCGCGTGTGTAATTTTCGGCTGCTTCGGTAAACTGGCGGTTTTGATACAGACAGTCACCAATACGATTGTAGGCATCAGCCAGAGCTGCTGATTGCTTGTTTGTCTCCAGTTCAGTATATTTACGAAAACTGTTTAAAGCAGTCGGATAGTCTTTCTGCTTGAAGTAGCTGTAACCTAAGTTATAGTGTGCCAGTGCGTAGGTATCTGTATTGCGTTGGCGTGTATTATTCAAATAAATTCGATAGTCGCTTATGGCGTTTGTAAATTCCTGCAGTCGATAGTAGGATTCGCCCCGCCAGAAGTAAGCGTTACTACGCGCCTCAGGGTCATATTCACCTAAGGCAATAGACTGATTGAATAGTTTTATAGCTTCGTCGGTTTTCATGTTGGTGAAAGCCTGTGTACCCAACTGAAACAAGATGTCCTGTTTGGCCTCTAATATTTTTTGACTTGGTTGTTTGATTTTGTTGATCGAACTCAGTGCAGCGCTATAGTTTTTGGTAGTCATATAGACTTCAACCAGATAGTCGTTCACATTGTCGGCATATTTGGAACCCGGAAATTCATTCAAGAAGTTTTCGAAGACGACAACTGATTCACCGAAGCCATTAAAATTTGTTTCGTGGATTATTAATGCGTAATTGTACATTGCAGCCTCTTGTATCTGTTTGTCGTATGCTGAAGAAGATGCAGCTTCAAATGCCATACGGGCATTGTTTCTATCTTTTAGTTTCATATAACTTTGCCCCAGATATAAATAAGCATTTTGGCTAAGGGCATCATTTTCCTTGACAGTCTGTCTCAACATTTTTACTCCATTGTTGTATTCTCCCTTATTGTAGTAGCAGACACCCAGAATGTATAAGTCTCCACGCGTCGGATGTTCGGTCATGGTGTAGTACTTGCTTAAGTTGCTTATGGCTTTATTCTCATCGCCCAGCTGGTAATAGGAGTTCCCCAGAATTCGGTATATCTCTGTATTGTTGCTGCTGTTCGGATAAGCCGAAAGAAGGGCCTCACCTTCACTTGCTACTTTATTAAATTTGTTCTGAATAAAATAGATTTGAGCGATGTGGTATAGTGCTTGTTCTTTGAAATCCGGGTTTTCTTTCAGTTTTGTAAATTCTATTAAAGCATTATTATATTGGCCGGTAGCATAATCAATATGTGCTATGTAATAGGAAGCGGCTTCTTTGTATTTTACTCCCACTTGAGCGATACGACTAAAATAGCCGCGTGCTTTTTCCTTATCGCCTGTTTGCAATAGAGAATAAGCCAATCGGTAAGAGCATGTTTCTTGCTGTTCAGGACTAAGCAAGTCTATGTTTGCTTCATTGAACCAAAAGATGGCTTTTTGATATTCTTGGCGTCCGAAATGAACTGAGCCTATCAGAAAGTTTATCTCATCGCTGTGTCGGGAATCGGGATATGTTTCCAGATAATCTTTCAATAGCTCTTCGGCTTTTGGGCGGCCTTGTTCATATGCTGAATAAACCAGCATATAATCAGCCTCTTGTATTAAGTCGGTATCAGAAGCTTTTTGCTTGAATGCCTCCAGTTTATCTATACACCCGGAATAATTCTTTAGCCAGAATAATTCTTTTCCTTCATCGAATAAACGATTCGATGCGTCAAACTGATGCGAACGTTGACTATAAGTAACTTCGCTTATGATCAGTAGGCACAATGGGATAAATATTTTCTTCATCACTCTTTCTTTAGTATTTATGATATAAACGTAATTTTCTTTAATCAGCCGTTATTGGTGTATTCGTTTTTGTATTTTTCGACAGCTTTTTTTACTGATTGCAATCCAAAATCATCTTTATTTAATAATTCTATTGGAAGAACAACTATTTCTGCCGCATCATCGGCAGCTTTCGCTTCTTCAAAAGAGTCCGTCTTGCATTCGAAAAACATATCGAGCGTGTGAACTTCAAAACCGCAGTAAAGATAAATATTCGATAGTGAAAACAGGTATCGGCAATCTGTAATATTCAGCCCCGTTTCTTCCATTACTTCTCTATGGACTGCCTCTTCTCCCGATTCAAACATGTCGACAAATCCGCCCGGTGTATCTAAAGTTCCTTTTCCCGGTTCTTTTCCTCGACGTACCAGCAGGAGTTCGTTCTTCGGGTTACGTATAAAACAGGCGACTGCAGATGATGGATTGAAATAGTATATAAAACCGCAAGTCTCACATTGTTTGGATTTCTCGTTGTGTTCAACAAAAGACTTTGCGCCGCATTTCGGGCAATATATGAACTGGTGTAGGGGGTGGAGCATTATAATATAATTTAGGCACGCAATATACATGTCGTGTGTATCGCGTGCCTTTAGAAATTTACAAATCTTATTTCAGTTCCCAACCCAAAGCGCTGGCACCTAATACGGCTGCATCGCTTTCTTTTAGTTGTGAGAACAAAAGTTTGGTCTTGCCTGCAAATACTTTCAGCATGTTTTTTTCCATCGAACGTTTGATAGGAATCATCAACAAGTCGCCTGCTTTTGCCAAGCCGCCAAACAGAATAATAGCTTCCGGACTTGAGAATGCAACAAAATCAGCAAATGCTTCACCCAGGATTGTACCTGTTTTCTCGAATATTTCGATAGCTAAAGCATCACCTTTGGCTGCTGCATCATATACATCTTTGGATGTGATTGAGTCTGGAGCAAGATCGCGTAATAAACTGGCATCGTTACGGATTTCCAAATATTCGCGAGCTGTACGTGCTACACCTGTTGCAGAAGCATAAGCTTCCAGACAACCTGTACGACCGCAACCGCACAAACGTCCATTATTGCGACGCATAATGACGTGACCTAACTCACCGGCAAATCCATCGTGTCCGTAAACCAGATTGCCACCAACAACAATACCGCTGCCAACGCCTGTTCCCAGTGTGATTACGATAAAGTCTTTCATTCCCCGTGCAGCTCCATATGTCATTTCACCAATGGCAGCCGCATTTGCATCATTTGTGAGCGCAACAGGTATACCTACTTTATCACTGATCATCTGTGCCAATGGAATCTTCTCTTTCCACGGAAGATTCGGGGCGAATTCGATACAGCCGTTGAAGAAATTTCCATTGGGAGCTCCAACACCTATACCTTTTATTACCTCTTTACCACCAGCTTGATTGATAACTAATTTTAATCCTTTGGCAAGTTCGCTGACATAATCATTAACGTCAGGAAAATTACCTGTCTTTATTGCACCACTGTACAAGATTTGACCTCTTGCATCAACTACACCGAAAACCGTATTGGTTCCACCAATATCGATACCTACTACATAAGGCTTCTCCATGATTCTTTTTTGCGATTAATAATGAATTATGAAAGCAAATATAAGGCGAATATACCAACTCGCAATATATTTAATGAAAAAAAACTGAAATAAAAGGAAATATATATCATTCAGGTTGCTTAACAGGCAGTATTTCAATCCAATAATCATCCGGATCATGGATAAAATATAAGCCCATGGCCTTGTTTTCAAAACATATACATCCTAATTGACGATGGTATTCGCGGATGGCCGCATAATCACCTTCAACCCGAAAACAGAGATGACTCTCATTGTCGCCAAGTTCGTAGGTGCCTTCATGTTGATGTAAGCAGGTGAGTTCTAATAAAAAGGAGCTTGAATTGTCGGTCAGGTAGACAAGGGTAAATGAACCATCTGAAGATTCATGGCGGTGATGTTCGCTGAGGCCTAGTGCCTTATGATAGAAATCGATGCTTCGATCGATATCTTGCACATTGATATTGAAATGGTCAAAATGACTTTTTATTTCCATTTTTATTATGGTTTAAATGTTAGAATTCTATACTCTCGCCCGGAATTGAGAGCAAAGCGAATTTGCTTCCGTGAGCTTCAGCAATTGCTTTGAACGATTTGATTTCTTCAGGTCTGCTCCAGAAATGCATAGGAACAAAAAGGTCTGTTTTTATTCGTGAAACAAATTGCTGAGCGCCTCGCATAAAGTTTGTCCCTATACGTGGATCAACAGGGAACAAGGCTAAGTCCAGATGATCAGTTCTTTTCGCTATGTCTTCCAATTCCTTAAGATAGTTCTTTTCCGATTGAGCCGCTTCCTGAGGAGTCGATTCGTCCTGCCAGTGCCAGTTATTCAAATCTCCGGCATGGAAGATTTGCTTTCCGTCCGCATTTATTAAAAAAGAATCACCGGAATCAGTCGAACCGAAGGCTTCAATACAAATATGATCGTCCTGATAAGAATCACCTTTTTTAATATAAATGGCATCTTCTTTATTTGCTCTTTTATGTTTGAGAATATCCTTAGAAAGAACATAAATAATATTCTTTCTTTCATCTTTCCATTTTAATATTTCCGGATTGAAATGATCCGGATGGAAATGCGATGCCATAATATATAATCTGTCCGATCTCTTTAACAGCTCGTTATGTATAAATCCTTCCCGATTTGTTTTACCGGTATCTTTGTAGTAATCAATGAGGATAGAATAGCCGTTTCCTTCAATCACAAAGCCGCTATGGAATATGTAGATCAGTTTCATAATTACTTATTGTATATAATTCTTTTTCCTTTATGGTTGCATTCATTCTCTTTGTCGGTGAAAGGAGTTTTGTACTTCTGTCACTTTGGCAGTTGGAAATGTATTCACCGTTGGTTCTACGCTTGGTGTCTGGCATAATACCACTGTCACTAATCCTTAATCGTTGCAAAAAATGGTTTGCCGTCAGCCGGTTCCATTGTTGACATCATTTATTATGGAACGTTTTTTCCCCTTCTTAGCTATATAACTAATTAGCTTCTGTCTCTTGCTCCCAGAAATATCATAATGTAATATAGCAATGAAGCAAGTGATCCTAAAGCTGCCACAACATAGGTGTATGCAGCCGAGCGTAGAGCATCTTCTGCTTTGTCGTGTGTGTATACATTAGTTATTCCCGCATTGCTCAACCATGCAAGGGCTCTGCTGCTGGCATTGATCTCGACTGGTAAGGTGATAAAACTGAATAAAGTTGTTGTTGCAAACAGAATAATGCCGAACAGCAACAATTGTGGAAACGAATGAATTAATAACATTCCCCCTAATAAAACCCATGTCATTATATTGGAGGCAAAACTGACTACAGGCACTAATGCTGAACGCATTTTCAACGGAGCATATGCGTGTGCATGCTGAACGGCATGACCGCATTCATGTGCAGCGACTGCTGCTGCTGCAATACTGTTATTGTAATACACAGACTCGCTTAAGTTAACTGTCTTATTCATTGGATTGTAATGATCAGTCAAATGACCGGGTGTTGATGTTACCTGAACATCATATATGCCATTGTCATGTAGCATCTTTTCGGCCACATCTTTTCCACTCATGCCATTGGGCATGGCTATCTGTGAATACTTCTCGAATTTGCGTTTCAAGTTTGAAGAAACTAACCAGCTAAGAATAGCAAAACCAATAAATATAATCCAATACAAACTGATACTCATAAGATTCAAATTTTAAATGTTTCTACAAATTATCTATATACAAAAAACTTGCCAAAAACAAAAATGGCAGTAGAACACATATATTTCATGTGGTCTTCTGCCATTTTGTAATATTACGACTTAGTCTTCGGTATATCTTATAATTGTTTGTTCGCGATCCGGACCGACAGATACGATCTTAATGGGAACGCCTAACTCTTCCTCCAAGAATGAAAGGTAAGCATTGAATTCTTCCGGAAATTCGTCTTCGCTTTTCATTTTGGTCATATCTATATTCCATCCCGGCATTTCAACGTATACAGGTTCGATGCCATCATTGATTTCGAAAGGAAATTCATTGGTTTCTTTTCCGTTTACCTTATAGGATACGCAAGCTTTGACCTTCTCAAAGTCGTCCAGAACATCACTCTTCATCATGATGAGTTGCGTAACGCCATCAATCATGATGGCATAGCGGAGAGCAACCAGGTCAATCCATCCGCAACGGCGTTCACGGCCTGTTACCGCTCCATACTCATGACCGATCTGACGGATTCTCTTTCCCGTTTCATCATTCAATTCGGTAGGAAAAGGACCACTGCCGACGCGTGTGCAATAAGCTTTGAAGATACCGTACACATCTCCGATATTATGAGGCGAAACACCCGATCCCGTACAACATCCGGCACATATGGTGCTTGATGACGTTACAAAAGGATATGAACCGAAGTCGATATCCAACATGGTACCTTGCGCTCCCTCAGCTAAAATGGACTTGCCGTCTTTAAGAAAGTTATTAATAACATGTTCGCTGTCGATCAGACGGAATTGTTTCAGATAATCTAATGCCTTAAACCATTGTTTTTCTAATTCGGTAATGTCATACTGATAGTTCAGCGAACGAAGGATGGCTTCGTGGCGCGCTTTAGCTGCTGCGTATTTCTGATCAAAATCATGAAGAAGGTCGCCAACGCGTACACCATTACGACTGATTTTGTCGGTATAGGTCGGGCCAATGCCTTTTCCTGTTGTCCCAATCTTTCCTTTACCTTTTGATGCTTCGTAAGCAGCATCCAGAATACGGTGAGTAGGCAGAATCAAATGTGCTTTTTTTGAGATATACAACTGCTTGGTCAGATCATGTCCACTGGCAGCTAAAGCTTCTGCTTCCTGTTGAAACAAAAGAGGATCAAGCACTACGCCATTGCCGATTATGTTAATCTTTCCTCCCTGAAATATTCCTGAAGGGATAGAGCGCAATACATACTTTTCACCATTAAACTCTAATGTATGTCCGGCATTTGGACCTCCCTGAAAACGGGTTACTACATCATAATTCGGAGTCAGGACGTCGACAACTTTGCCTTTGCCTTCGTCTCCCCATTGTAAGCCTAATAAAACATCTACTTTCATTTTTCTACTTATATAGACTGCTTGTTAATATTCATATTTGTTTTTTTCGAGAAAGCTTGTATTTGCACTTGCTACAAATGCCATATATGTATAAGGCATAATATTCAGCATTAAAGCGAGGAATTTTTAGATTTTCGATATTCTGCTTTAATGAAACGTTTTTTAAATCCCTTATGGCACCACATTTTGTACAGATCAGATGCTGGTGTGTCTCTGCAAGTATTTTCAATTCATATAAGGTGGATTGAATACTTTGGTGCCGAACAACAATATGAGAATCTTCAAAAATGTCTAATGTGTTATATAGTGTAGCTAAACTTACATGAAACTTGATCTCTTCCAGCTTTTGTGATAATTCTGAGATATCAAAATGGCTTGGAAAGCTACAGATACAGCGCAGAATCATGAAACGTTCTTCTGTTTTTCTCATTTTCTTCTTTTCAAGATATTGTGTTAATATCTCACTTATATCCGTATATCGTTTCGAGTCCATGTTAATTTATGTTCTTCTCAAGCATCGACAAAGTTAATGCATTTATTTCTAATTGTAACTTTTTATTTGTAATAATCGAATTCGAATTTTAACTCGTTATAGTATTCATCGAGTTCTGAATTCCCGCGGTGAATATACTCTTTCAGTCGGGCCGTTGCTAACTCAGCCTGTTCTGAAGATTGCCGGCCGTAAAACTTTAGCCACTTGACAGCAGACTGTTTTTCAATGGGTGAAGCTGTATCAGACAATAGAGATCGGTTCGCTTCAAGCAGAAGTATGGAAACCGTTGGGCTATCCATATTTTTCTTTTGCGCAAGCAAATTGACGCCAACAAGAAACGCTATCGTTCGTGCATGATGAACTTCTGTTTTTTTGAACAGTTCTGAAATTAATTCGTTTGCTTGCGTCATTTTTGAGAAGAGATTCCGGCAGCAATGTTCTGCGATTTCCAGATAAGGAATAACGTTTATCCAGTTTATAGCTTGTTCTATAGTGAATTCCTCTGCCGGCTGTAACATTGTTGCCAGTATCTTAAATTCACGAATATCTTCATTCCATAGCATCTGAGCTAATTTGGCATTAAGCTGATGTTGCGACGCTATACGTTGTATGTCCGGAACAGATGCACCGAAGTTTATCTTGTAATGCACCCCTTTTTCCCGCATGCTTGCAGCTGTTACGCCATTCATGATAGAACGTAGTTCTACCCGAATCATTTTGATTTCTTCATGAAGTTCCATTGTTCACTCGTTGTATGAAGGAAGAAATGAGTAATCCCGGCTATAGCGCATCATTTGATCGACATAATTTTCGCTGTAGTCCAGTATAACATCAGTCACTTTGTTCTCTTTGTTTTTGACCTCTTTTATGACCGGATTGACAAACCCTTTATAGGGTGCCAGATGTAATTTTGCATAACGTGCGAGCACTTCTGCATGAAGTGTCTGGTCTACTTTTACGCCATAATTTTCTACCAATCGTTTGCCGGCAGCATAGTCGCCTTCACTTTTAATGCGTTGAACTTCAGCTAGCAAAGAACCGAACAACGTACGTAGTTTCTGATAATCGTTTATAACTACATACGTCTTGTTATCTCGCTTCTTTAATTCAATAACCTTGTCGGTCTTGCCTTTTTCGTATACCCATTTTGCAATCAACTGTCGGTTTCGCATGTGTGCTTCTTCCACGTTCTTTCCCTGTTCTATGCGTACTAGTTGCGTGATCAAGCCGTTCATGATATATTTATAATATTCGGCTTTATAGGCTTCAGCGTCAGGCACAAGTTTTAGTTCAACCAGCTTGGCGTCGCCTAAGTAGTAGAGACCAAATAAATCGGCACGTGCCTCTTCAAGAGTTGAGTTATAAGCTTTTAAAGCATCCGGATCTGTATTCGGCAATAATTTTCCCGAACCATGTCCCAAGCATTCATGCAGGTCTGTATGCAGATTGTCGGTTATAAAACCATATTTTTTAATGATGTTGCGCTCTATATCGCTCCATGTAAATTCCTCGCTGAACCCATTTCCTTGTGAAGCTTTGTCGTAAGCCTCGGTGATGTTCTCGATAGTAACGGATTTTGAACCATAGTCGCGACGGATCCAGTCGGCATTAGGTAGGTTGATTCCAATAGGAGTGGAGGGATAACAATCGCCACCCAACATCGCTATATTTATGACTTTGGCACTTACGCCTTTTACTTTTTCTTTTTTGAAACGTTTATCAACAGGAGAATGATCTTCAAACCATTGTGCATTGTCGCTGATGATTTTTGTCCGTTTGGTAGCCTCTTTATTAATAAAATTCACGGTTGATTCCCAACTGGCCTTCATTCCCAACGGATCTCCGTAGGTTTCTATGAAGCCGTTTACAAAATCCACATCCGACGCCGTATCTTCGACCCATAGGATTGAATAAGCATCGAAAGTTTTCAGGTTACCGGAGCGATAGTATTCAATCAGTTTATTGATGATCACTTTCTGGGCATCATTCTCTGCATATGCAGAGGCCTTCTGTAATTCATCAACAATCTTTTCGATAGCCGCCGAATAGAGTCCTCCGACTTTCCATACTTTTTCAATTACTTTGCCGTTTTCTTTCACTAAACGGCTGTTCAGTCCATAAGAAACAGGTCTGATGGTATCTTTGCCTGCTTTCATGTGAGTATAGAAGTTTTCGACCTCTTTCTGTGTTATGCCACCTCCATAATAGTTGTTGGCAGAAGCGAGGATTAAATCTTCATCGCCACTTTGTACTGTTCGTTTCGGCATCACTTTCGGATCAAAGATAACAGGGCAGATTTCCTTGATAAACTGATCTGCCGTTTGTCCTTGACGGAGAGGTAGTTTGGATGGCTCTATTTGTGATACACAACTTTTGAAGAACTCTTCCGTAAAGCCTGGAACAAACTTATCTTCTGCATAATGATGATGGATACCATTGGCAAACCATACCCGTTTCAAGTAAGTTTCCAAAGCAATAAACTGTGCATCTTTGCGATCGCCCTTGTATTCTTTATATATAGCTTCCAGCGTACGACGGATCGGCAAATTGTATCGGCAGTTTTGGTCGAAAAGGATGTCTCTACCCATAAGCGCTGCTTCCGAAAGATGGTAGAGTAGCTCTTTTTGTTGAAGAGATAGAGATTCGAAACCGGGTACTTTATAGCGTAATACTTGTATATCAGCGAACTGGTCTACAATATAGTTGAAATTTGTATCTTCTTTTGTTTTGTCCATATTATTCTTTTGTGCGCCTGCGCAAGCGGTAAGAGCTGCTGCGGTCATCCATATTAATGTAACATTTTTCATAAAATATTTTTTTGAGTGAAAGCAAAGTTCTTTAGTGCAGTAAAGATACGTCAATCTTTTTATTTAACAAAGGATCGATTATTTAAAATCTGCCGGATAGGCTAATAGCTGATACATCAATGCCTTGGCTATCCTATAGTGGCCTTCTGCATTCGGATGCAGGCGATCGGTTTCTTTATCGTGGAAGTAGCGCGTGTATTCATTTTTGAGGGGATAAAGCCCGCATATACTGTTGAGGTCAATAACGGGGACAGCCCAAACATTGGCAGTTTCTTTGATAACATCGACATAGTCGTCTATATATAATCCCAATGTATTGGGGAAAGATTCTTCAGGCTGAATGTTTTTCTCGCCGAACTGGGCAAAGGCACGATGTATAGGTGTCAGAATAATAATCTGTTGAGTGGGAAAGTTTGCCTTCAAATAATCCATCGCGATATTGATTCGTCCGCGTAACGTTTTGTTATCCATTTCCGGAATTCGTTTTTTGCGAACAACCACCGACGGACCGGATACTCTCACTTCTTCCTCTTTCGTCGTGTACCATTCGCCTAAAGGAATGTTTCCATTGTAATCGTTTGTCCCGGCAAAGATAAAGATGGCATCGACTTTGTCGCCTTGTTCGGCTTTGAGCTTTTTCGCCTGTTCGAGTATGCCGTCCCATTGATAGCCATTGATGCCGTACACAAGCGGTTCTATACCGAGCAATTCTTGCAAATATTGCCAATAGTTTTTGGTTGTTCCTACATGGATCTTGTCTGTAATGGAATCACCCAGATAGGCCACTTTCTTCCCTTTCCATTGATTTTTAGAAACTGATTGGTATGTTTCCGGTAAAGCGTTTTTCGAATAAGCGTATGCATCAGCCGATATAAGTATGGCCGACAATAGTAAAATAGAATATTTAATGTTCATGATATATGAAAGTTATTTTTGCAAATGTACGTTTTTTGTACATATTCGGACCGGCCTGATAAGAATTTTGTTTAGGTGCAATAAAAAACCTCCGGCTCGTAGGAGATAGAGCCCGGAGGTTTAAAAATATATGCAAGAAGATTAGATTTATTTTGGATTGCCTACTTTGCCGGCGAAAAGCATGCATCCGGTACTGTTTTCAGTAATGATGAAACCAAACGGACGGTTGAAGTTGGCTGTAATGATTTTAGGATCGATTTGAGGGCCGGCCGATGTAGCTATTTCTGTTCCGGTCACCGCTGCGGCTACAGTACCTTTTTCGGTTACTTCAATAGCCGTTTTTTGTTCTACCATGGATATGCTAAGAGAGGATGTGCTCATTTTAGAGAAATCTGCCGCTGCATTAAAAGCGTCTTTAATACCTAATGTATTCAATATTTTTGTCATGTCTCTCTTGTCTTCCATCTTAAAACGAGGAAGCGAAAGAATTACCTTACTATTGTTCATGGCGCTGATCCACTTTGTCCAAGTGTCGGCATTTATATTAGTCAGCAGTGCATCGATGGATTTTCCGGTATCGGTCGGTATGAATGCAAACATGCTGAATGCACCGTTGCCGTAAGGCAATTGAACAATCGTTACATTCTCATCGCTCATTGCATACGTGTTAACTTGCTGTTGCATCATGTGCACCGTCTCACGTGAACCATTCGCGAGATAAAAAGGTTTATTGTCGGTGTTGTTTGCATCGAATGGAGAGGTCCATGTTCCCTTAAAATAAAGAGCATTAAGTATTACGGCGATAAGATTATCAGGAACTCCATCCAGAAACTGAGGTATCAGTCCTTTTGTTTTGGTATTACACCATTGATTGATCTCATTAAGGGTGGTTTCGTCGAAAGGAAGGCCGTCTTTTGTTTCTGCATCATAGTAAGTTTTATTCATGGCAATGTATTCGTCTTT
>JAQWBH010000547.1 GCA_028707405.1 Parabacteroides sp.
ATATTTTGTTTATACCTGCACGCGTCAGTTGACACTGTGCGTTTGTGTCTTTGACCAGTTGCTTATCAGCCCTGTAATTGATCCCTTTTATTCGTAGGCTTGCGGCATTTCGTTTAGGCTCAACTCCTTCAATGGTATCCATCTCTTTGTCTTCCTTTACACCGATAGCCGCCTTGAATGTGCCGAGTCCGTCAATGGATATACTGTAGCCTTCAGCCAAATAGTATGACACTTTATCGGTAAGTGACCGGAGTACATGAATAACCGTTCCTTCACTTAATCCGGATCCCGGTTGCGCAATGCCGGCAACTAAATCTTTTGTACTAAGGTTTCCCGTTGTTTCCAGCCGGTAGTAACATTTGTTTTCACCTGTGCCTTTTAGGTCCGACATTTCCTGTTTGATATATTTTGCCATTCTATTAGGTATAAAGTTTATTTAGTTGAAATACAAAGATAATCAAATATGGAACTAAAAACAAATTATTGTCACAGAATAATTATTTTGTGGCAGTAAATAAGTATTTCATGATGGCAAATAATTATTTCGTGTAAGTAAATAACAAAATCTGCTGTATCCGGTTAAGATTTTATAAGTATTGATTGATTTTTATATCCTTGTCAAAGACTTTTTTCATCGGGAATGTGTATTGTTTGTTGGCGGAATCTGTTTGAATCCGGCTGACTGTGCTTTTTGACACGTTTTCTTCCGAGCATCACCTATAAGGCATAAATATAAATTCCCTTCACTAAAAGAAAGTAATAGTGAAGGGAATTCTACAAAGCCGCATCATACAAGATTGTTATGGAATCGGCAACAAATAATGTTCAGCCATGCTATATGCCCATATACAAATGCGAGTAACATATAGCATTCCTTAAAATAGATATCACTTAGTGGCTATGGCTTCTTTCTCATCTATTGCAAACGCAGTGAAGTATCCGACACCACCACCTGAGATGTTTGTTGTTATATTGCTAAAAGGACCTCCAAAGAACGGATCTTCTCCATCCTTGTTTTCTTGGCATTGCTGTACAAAGTTATAATATCCTTTGCTGATGTTTGAAAAGGAAAGTTTTATTTTATCACCTTCTGCAACAAAAACCATCGTATCAAAATCTGTATTATCCTTATATTTATCACGTTCAGCCGAATCGGGCAGGTAATTACATGACAACCCATTGATATATTGATTTTCAATTGTGACATCGTTTAATAAAGTATATTGACTGAGTTTCGAATAGAGCGTATCATTTATCTGATATTGGCATAGGTAATAATTCTCGCCTTGAGGCTCTTGGGCATAAAGGTTAAACGAATAGAAGCTGTATCCTACTAATGCTTCATTCACGACAGTCAGTGAATCTAGTGCCACTTTAGCAGGCATTGTCGCGTCCGCTTCATAAGTCTCCGGAACACCATCTCCATTGAAATCAATCTGGACTTTCAGATGGTAACTTTCGCCCGGAACGCCCGTCAAAACATCAATGGTTTTATAAACACCCGGCTGAGATGCATCTTCCTGCAGATCATAGACCGCCCCGCTTCCTGTGGTAATAGTAACTGTAGCTCCGGAAATTTTGGTATTATGGTTCTGATCGAAATAACCGGTAGATTTGCTCAGCTTGATTTCCTGATGAATCGGTTGATCGGTCACAGTACCATAAATAACCATTATCGGGTCGCTGTCATATGTATTGAGAGTGATATCCTCAGTACAGCTCACCAGACTAAAAAATAAACTTACCAGTAAAAAAGGTAATAAACTGCTATATATTCTATTCATATCCGTCTTCTTTAAAATTTAAAATTATAGGTTATAGAGGGAACAAAACTGAAAAGGCAGGTCATCTTGGCAGTAGGAATGCCACTGGGAGTATCCTGATCATAAGTAATGATCCAGGGATTCTTATGCCCGTAAGCATTATACAAAGAGAAGTTCCATTCGCCTGTCCATTTCCTTTTCCGCTTTGGAGTAGGCACATAAGTCGCCGACAAATCCAATCGATGATAATCTTCTTTACGAAACTCATTCCGACCGGAATAAATAGGGAAATATTCGCCATTAACTTCAAAGCGTCCTGTAGGATACGAAGTCGGATTACCGGTTGCATATATCCATGCCGCTGATACACTCCACTTTTTTGAAAGCTGATAAGATGCCGATATATTCAGGCTATGAGGTTTATCATAAGGAGAAAGATAAGTCTTTCCCTTGTTTATTTCCGGTATAGTACGCTCGGAGCGAGACAACGTATAATTAACAAATCCTGTCAGCCGGCCGGTGTTCTTCTTTACCATAAACTCAATACCGTAAGCCTTTCCTGTGCCTGTTCTGACTTCTCCTTCCAGTTTATCATTAAGCAATAATTGGGCATGATCTGCAAAGTCGATCACATTATTCATTTTCTTATAATAAACCTCAACTGAAGTCTCAATGGCATTATTCTTGAAATTATGAAAATACCCGGTAGAAACCATGTCTACAGTCTGCGGTTTGATGTTGGGGCTGGCGGGAAACCATAGGTCCAGTGGAGAACCTACAGACGAATTATTGGCCAACTGCATGAATTGAGTGTTACGCGCATAATTAGCTTTCACCGATGAATGATCTGTTAACTTATATACTGCTGCAACCCGGGGTGTAAAGGCATAATAAGTATGATAGATTTCACCGGACTTGTATTGCGTGGAATCAGATACTTCATAATCCTTATCGTATTTATATACAGTAGATTTCCCCATATTCTGGAAAGCAGAAAAGCGTACGCCATATCTAAATGTCAAGTTGTCTGTCACTTGATGTTCGGCGGAAAGATAGAGGTCGTGTTCCAGAGCACGGTTGCGTTCAAGTTTGTAATCCGGATAGCTGGGACGCGTTACCAAGCCCGGATTAAATATATGAAAAGTAGAAGTGGCGCCGTAGCTCAATTTAAAGAAATCAGACAGGTTTTGTTCCCAATCCCATCGTAACATAAAATCGGTAATATTCGACTCCCATTTCACACTTGCATTATCCATTTCAGATTTGAGCATATAATGATAGTTGGTCGCATTCAAACTCATTTTGAACAAAAGATTTTCATTGT
>JAQWBH010000110.1 GCA_028707405.1 Parabacteroides sp.
GGGATGAGAATGCCAATGGAGGCAGAGGCGATGTCTTTGTGAATTTTGCTCCGACGAAGAATAAAGATTGGGAACTTCAGCCGAACAAAAAGTATAAACTCCGCTATCGGATATTTATGTATGATGGCGAGATGACAAAGGAGTTGGCTGATCGTCTGTGGAATGACTACGCTTATCCCCCTCAGGTTATTGTAAAGTAAAATAATAGTAAAATGGAAAAAATGTTCATAACTAGTATTGCGTCTAGCGGAGATACTCTATGTTCGGAGGTAGGAATGGATAATCATGAAGATTATCCATCTATACGAATAATATACAAAGGAAGGAACTGATGAATATTGATTTGAAAGGGGAAGTAGCTGTAGTTACCGGTGGTAGCGGAGTATTGGGTGGCAGTATATCACGAAGTCTAGTGGAGAATGGAGCAAAAGTAGTTATAATTGGCCTTCATAAAGGGCGTGTTGAAAAGGCAGTTCAGGTTTTGTCTCCGTTGGGTGAAGTTATGGGGATAGTTTGTGATGTATTAAATATTCACGACCTGAAAAGAGCCTGCCAACAGATACTTACTAAATGGAGAGAGATAAATATTTTGGTAAATGTTGCAGGAGGAAATCTACCAGGTGCTACTTTACTAGAGGGTCAAACGGTTTTTGATATGAAAATAGAAGACTTTAATCGAGTAAACGATTTGAATCTTAATGGTACTGTCTATCCTTGTTTAGTTTTTGGAAAGGCCATGGCTGATAATGGCAAAGGTAGTATTGTTAATATTTCATCAATGGCGACCTACTCTGCGATAACACGTGTTCCGGGATATTCAGTGGCTAAGTGTGGCGTCGAGATTTTCACGAAATGGCTGGCTATGGAAATGGCATTGAAGTTTAGTGAGAAGATTAGAGTAAATGCAATAGCTCCAGGTTTTTTTATAGGAAATCAGAATAGAAATGTTTTGCTTAATTCTGATGGCACATACACGGAACGCAGCAGTAAGATTTTGGCACGTACGCCAATGAGGCGTTTTGGTAATATAGAGGAATTAAATGGTTTGGTTCATTTTCTTTGTTCTGAACATGCTAGTTTTATTACAGGTGCCATTATTCCGGTTGATGGGGGTTTTAGTTCATTTAGTGGTGTATAAATATGGCTTTCGAAAAGACATGGCGGTGGTTTGGTGATCAAGATCCTATTTCGTTATCTGACTTGAAGCAGATGGGTGTGGAAGGTGTTGTTACCTCATTATATCATATTGCTACAGGAGAAGAATGGCCGGTTAAGGAAATTTGTTCTTTGAAGAGAAAGATTGAACGATACGGATTGCGATGGAGCGTTGTGGAAAGTTTGCCTGTAGCCGATGGTATTAAGAGGGGTTCGCCTGAGAGGCCGCAGCTTATAAGGAACTATCTTGCTTCTTTAAGGAATTTGGGTACTTGCGGTATAGATACCGTTTGCTATAATTTTATGCCTGTTCTGGATTGGGCGAGGACAGATATACACTATAAATTATCGTCAGGTGTTGAATCAATGCTTTTTGATTATCCTACATTTGCTGCTTTTGATATTTTTATTCTTAAGCGGGAACATGCATCTGACGATTATCCTGATTCGGTGCAAAAAGAGGCATCAAAGTTAATACAGGTCATGAATACTGAGCAGCAGGAAGAACTGGCACATAATATTATTGTGGTGACTCAATCGTTTATTCATGGAATCGTTGGTGATTGCAGGGATTATAAACAACAGTTTCGGAATTATTTAAAGACATATGAAGGAATAGGAAAAAAGCAGTTGCAGCATAATCTATCATTGTTTTTGAAAGAGGTTGTTCCTGTTGCCGAAAAGGTTGGCGTTCGCCTTTGCATTCACCCCGACGATCCTCCGTTCCCTTTATTAGGTCTTCCTCGTATTGCCAGTACGGCAGACGATCTGCAATGGATTGTTGACCAGTGTGATTCTTTATCGAACGGCATTACTTTTTGTGTGGGTTCTCTTTCAGCTCGCCAGGATAACGATCTGGTCAAAATGGCAAAACAGTTCGCTTCACGTATACAATATATACATTTACGCAATACGACATTTCTTTCTGATAACAAAGGCTTTTATGAATCAGGTCATCTTTCAGGAAATGTAGATATGTTTTCGGTGGTCAAATTACTATTGGAAGAACAACAAAAACGGCTGCACGAAGGTCGTAAAGATTCACGTATGCCTTTTCGTCCCGATCATGGCTTAAAGATGTTGGACGATTATGAACGTAAAGCTAATCCTGGTTATCCTTTGATTGGAAGGTTGAAGGGATTAGCGGAGATTGATGGGCTACAAATGGCAATAGAACATATATTAATACATCAATAACAATGAAACATATATTATTTATCGTAGTAGTATTTTGTATGATAATCATATCATGCTCTACAAGTAAAAATAGTTATTCTTCAATTATGAGTGAAACTGGAAGTGTAAAGCTGATAACTCTGGATCCCGGGCATTTTCATGCTGCATTGATTCAGAATAAATTTTATCCCCAGGTTGATAGTACGGTGTATGTTTATGCTCCAAAAGGGGAAGACCTGAATGAGCATTTGAAAAAAATAGAATCCTATAATCTACAGACAATAAATCCAACGCATTGGAATGAAATAGTATATGATGAATCTGACTATTTGGAAAAAATGTTGGCTGACAGAAAGGGTAATGTTGTTGTATTGGCCGGAAATAATGGGAAAAAGACTGACTATATTGAAAGATCTTTGGAAGCAGGTTTCAATGTATTGGCAGATAAACCAATGGCAATAAACAGTGATAATTTTTTTTTACTGAAAAAATGTTTTTCGATAGCTAAGCAAAAAGGAATACTTTTGTATGATATTATGACTGAGCGTAATGAAATAACTACTATTCTTCAGCGTGAATTGTCAATGTCAACCGATGTTTATGGCATTCAGGAGAAAGGTTCACCTGAAGATCCGGCTATTGTAAAGGAGAGTGTACATCATTTTTTTAAAAACGTTTCAGGAAATCCATTAAAACGACCGGCTTGGTTTTTTGATGTAGACCAGGAAGGCGAAGGAATTGTTGATGTGACAACTCATTTGGTTGATTTGGTTCAATGGGAAGCTTTTCCTGAAAAGAGTATTGATTATTATAAAGATATTCAGCTGCTGGATGCCAATCATTGGACTACAGCTATATCTCTATCTGAATTTAGGCAAGTGACAGGAATGACAGATTACCCTGATTTTCTTCTGAAGGATGTGAAGAATGATTCATTAAGAGTATATTGCAATGGGGATATTTTGTATAGACTAAAAGGTGTTTGTGCAAAAGTTTCGGTTACTTGGAAATATACTTTTCCCAAAGGAGGAGGTGATACCCATTTTTCAATTATGAAAGGAAGTAAGTGCAATTTAGTTATCCGTCAGGGGAAAGATCAGAATTATCAGCCGGAGCTTTATGTTGAAGCCGTTAAGAAGCAGGATTTGTTGGCATTTGAGAAAACATTAAATGCTTTGTTTAAAAAAATTGCTTTAAAATATCCGGGTATAACCTTGCAGAAACAAAGCAAAAATGTATGGCAAGTGATGATTTCCCCAAAGTATCGTGTGGGTCATGAGGCTCATTTTGGTCAGGTGATGGATAATTTTCTTCTTTATTTAAAGAATAGACAACTGCCATCTTGGGAAGTTCCCAACATGCTTGCTAAATATTATCTAACTACAACTGCATTGGAAGTAGCCAAGAAGAAAGATAAATCTGTTACAGAACAAACTTATAAATAAACAAGTGATCTATTGTATTCATTGTTCTACTGAAATGTCTTATGTTTATAGTAGATTGAGTATAATTTATGATACATACTTCGGTCAGTTGAATTTAATTCCACCAATGCTTTGATAAATAAGCTCGTATTGAAGATAAGTTATATGTCATTTTAAAAATTGTTTTTTGTACTCTGTAGGAGTGACTCCAGTGTTTCTTTTGAAAATACGGTTAAAATGGGTTATTGAATTAAATCCTGATTCCAAACATATTTGAACGATATCCAGTTTATCTTCAATTAATAATTTACAAGCATAACCAATACGTAAATCCAGTATAAATTCCGTGAGTGTTTTTCCTGACTTTTCTTTAAAGAATCGGCAAAATGAGGAAGCACTCATAGCTGCTATACTAGAAATTTCATTAAGATCTATTTGTTCTTTATAGTGGTTAGTTATGAATGTAATTATTTTCTCCATGCGTGGACTTTTTTGTAAAGATATTGTTTGGCAGAAATGCATGCTACCTAAATATCTTTTATTTTTGAAGTTTGCCATTAAATCCAGCAAATGTAATAAGTTGATTATTCTCATAGTCCCTTTGCTATTAGGCAATTGTTCTATAGATGAGATAATCTCGACACTTTCCGGAAATGGAAAATTAACTCCTCTTTTTGAATCTTCAAGCAAATTCTTTATGTGCGATAGATCGGCATAGTTATTTATTGCATGTGACATGAAATCTTCTTCAAACTGAATAATGACCCCATTTACCCGCATAGATGTATCTCCTTTTTCATATTCAGGTGCACTTTTCATATAGTGAGGAATACAATGTCCTACAATAGTTACATCATGGTTGTGAAAAGATTCCATATTGTCTGCTACGAATCTTTCACCATATCCATTCCTGACATAGATAATCTCAAATTCATTATGTATATGCCAAGGATAGGTGAACTTTTCGTAATCAAAGAATCTTGCAATTATTGGTGATCCGGAATAGATTGTAAGATGTTCATGCATTATAGTGCTTTCCATAATAACTGTATGATAAAGAATAGTCTTAATTTTTGTGGAACAAAGATAATAAACTTCTCACTAGTCTGTTAGACTATACAATTATTTTAACTCCATATTTTATCTGCCTTATTGTATTTGTAACTGAAGCCATATTGATGTTTTTAGTACACTTAATGGTTTGAATAAATTGTATTACCCGTTAGCGGAATTACTACATAAACAAATAACAGATCTATGGCATTTGTTTATTGTTCTATTGAAACCTTTTGTGCATATAGTAGATTAAATTTCAGCAAATGTAGAGATCTATTTCTGTAGACCTCCCCATATTCTTATCGATTCATATAATATGAATCGACCGTTCCATATAATATGAATCGATCGACTCATATTATATGAGACGATCGTTCCACATATGTGAGACGGCAAATGGGTGAGTACAAACAGAAAGATTCTTCAGGGCTCATGCAAAAATTCTTTCACAGAAAATATAAAACAAGTCATGAATAAGATTTGAAAAACAACCTCCTCAAGGGTAAATATGATTCTTAACACACATATCTATTAGTTGAATTTAATTCCGCCAACGGGTTATATTATATTTTAATGTATAAGTATTTATATTTTGTGGATAATAATCAATCTTTTATTGATAAGTATCAATCAATATCAAAATAGTGTAATCATTTGCAAAATAAGAATATTTATCATGATAGTTTAATTTATAGTTTTGTCTAACTATAATTTGTACAATTTACTTTACAAAATTGTATTATTAAAACATGTAAATATTAATTATGTCTTTTGTCTTGAGTTGATATGCTTTATTATTTATGTACTAATAAAATCGTTTTCAGGTATGAGAAATTGTATTATTCTTAAGATTTGCATCGCTATTATTCTCTGTGCTGTTTTTGTTCATGTTCGAGCACAAAATGGACGAGAAATAAGCGGCTTGGTATTAGATGACCATGGCTTGGCATTGGTTGGTGTTAATGTTGTACAAAAGGGTACAACTATTGGTTCGATAACTGATATTGATGGCAAATATCGTATTGTTGTTTCAAGTAAAAATCCTATTCTTGTTTTTTCGTATGTTGGTTATTTAAACCAGGAAGTACCTGTTGGAAATTTGGATCACTTGAATGTTGAAATGAAGGAAGATACTAAAAATCTTGAAGAGGTTGTAGTAATTGGTTATGGTACAGCTAAAAAAAGAGATTTGACTGGTGCTATTTCTTCTATAAAGACAGAACAATTAACCGCGGAAGTTCCACGCTCTATGCAAGATTTAATGCGTGCTAATTCGCCGGGTTTGAATGTAGGATTGACAACTAATGCTAAAGGGGATGCAAGTTTACAGGTGCGCGGTGTAAATACTTTGAAAGCGGGTTCTTCTCCTTTAATTGTTTTAGATGGTGCAATTTATGATGGTTCATTAGCGGATATTAATCCTTCTGATGTTGAGTCAATAGATGTACTAAAAGATGCGAGTTCAGCTGCTGTATATGGTGCAAAGTCTGCCAATGGTGTAGTAGTTGTTACTACAAAAAAAGGTCAGGTAGGAAAACCTATTGTAAATTTTAATGCTAATTTGGGGTTTGTGCAAGCTGCTAATAAACGAAAGGTTTTAGATGCAGATGGGTTTATTAAATATCGTCAGGATTATGAGTTAACACGTAATTCGACTGATTATCTCGCAAAATATCCTGAAATATTTTTAGATCCTCGTCAATTGCAGAACGTAAATCAGTTGGATTGGTATAACTATACACAAAAGACTCCAGTATCTTCTGTTACACAAGAACAGTTAGTCACAGCTTGGTTGTCTCGTTTGGATTTTAAAGCTATAGAAATTGAAAATTATTTATCAGGGAATATAACAGATTGGGAGAAGCTGGTATTTCAAACAGGATTGCAACAGGATTATACATCCAGTATTTCAAATCGTACCAATAATATGGCGTATTATTGGTCTTTAGGCTATACTGATAGAGAAGGAATAGTGACCGGAGAAGACTATTCTGTATTTAGAACACGTTTGAACTTGGAATCAAAAATCACCAATTTTTTAACTATTGGTATTAATTCAAGTTTCTCGTCTCGTGATGAAACAAAATTAAATAATAATGATGCAGATGGTTATTATTTGTGCAAATGGGAGTCAATGATTGATATTTCACCATATGGTTCAAATAATATAAGTGATCCCGCTAGTATTTATCGTCGTTTACCTACAGGTGATTCAGTAGCAGTAAATCCGTTTTATGATAACTTGTATCGTGACCGAAAAAAGAGGTACAATATTTTGGATGCCAATTTGTATGCGAAAATATTGTTCCCTTTTGATATTGATTATCAAATTAATTTTATTCCTCATTATCAGTGGTACGAATATTTTATGCATCAGTCGTCAGCAAATGAAGAGTGGGCTAGTACAGGAGGTTCTTCTGAACGTACTACTAGTAAAGTATATAATTGGCAAGTAGATAATGTTCTCCATTGGAAACGGCAATTTAATAAAATGCATAATATAGAATTAACGCTGCTTGCTAATGCTGAAAAGCGTCAAACATGGAGTCAGTCGGCAACAACCTCCAAATATTCACCAAGTGATATATTAAGTTATCACCGTATACAAGCCGGAACTGTCCCTTTGGTTTCAAGTGAAGATACATATGCTACCGGAGATGCTTTAATGGGGCGTTTGTTTTATTCTTATGATAATAGATATATGATTACGACCTCTGTTCGGCGGGATGGGTATTCAGCATTTGGACAAAAGCATCCTCATGCTTTTTTTCCGGCTGTTGCTTTAGGTTGGACATTTACTTCTGAAAGATTCATGAAAAATGTAGGTAATTGGCTAAATTATGGAAAATTGCGTCTTTCATGGGGACAGAATGGAAATCGCGACATTGGTCAATATGAGGCATTATCTGACCTGACTTCAGGGTTGCATCCTTATATAGATCAAAATGGTAGTTTATATACTTCGTCTCAACTATATGTTAATCGTATGTCGAATGCTGATTTAAAATGGGAAAGAACAAGTTCATATAATGTAGGCTTGGATTATTCATTATTTGGTGATTTATTAAGTGGTTCAATAGAAACTTATATTTCTAAAACAAATGATTTGTTGATTGATCGTGCTGTCCCTGAAATTACTGGTTTTGGTAGTGTGGCTTCTAATATGGGTGAGATTAAAAATAGAGGAGTTGAATTATCATTAAGTGCTAACCTTATTAAACATAAAAATTTTAATTATATTTTGTCAGGTAACTTTTCACTTAATAGAAGAAAGATCGTTCATTTATATGGGACAAAGGTGGATGTTTTGGATGAAAATGGAAGTGTCATTGGTCAGAAAGAAGCAGATGATATATCGAATAAGTGGTTTATTGGACATGATACGAATGAGATATGGGATTATGTTCGTGATGGAGTATGGCAAGAAAGTGAAGTAAAGGAAGCGGCTAAATATGGTTGTCAGCCCGGTGATTTTAAGTATGTGGATCAAAATGGGGATGGGGTAATGACTAATGCGGATAAGGTTTTTCAGAAAAAGTATACTACTCCTCGTTTTCGTTGGACTTTACGTAATGAATTTCAGTTTTATAAAGATTTTTCAGTCTCTTTTATGATCTATTCGTATTGGGGACAATATGGAACTTTTAATTATGCGGCTAATACATCTAATTTCCCCAGTCGTAGTTCATACTACGATCAGCCTCATTGGATGCCTGATAATCCAATTAATGATTTTGCACGTATTGGTTCAAAGAATATTGGTAATAATTATATTAATAGATCATTTATTAGATTAGATAATATAACCTTTTCTTACCGTGTACCACTTTCTTTTTTACATAAGTTTTCGATACAGAATATGCGGCTATCTGCAACTGTCAGAAATGTTGCTGTTTTTGCTCCTGATTGGAAATATTGGGATCCTGAATCGGGATCACCTACGCCTCGTACTTTTAATTTGAGTTTGAATTTTACTTTATGATAATTAAAAATGAATGGTTATGAAAATTAGACAAATAGAAAATAGTATTTTATTTTCTGGTGTTGTATCATTACTTTTGGTTTTATCTTCCTGTAGTGATTCATGGCTGGAACCTAAACCATTGTCATTCTATACGCCAGAAAATGCTTATATTGATGCAAATGGATTATATGGAGCTTTGACTACTTGTGAACGAAGCATGCGACATGAATATTTTGGAGATGGAAGTCCCATTCTTACAGAAATAATTCAATCGGATGTAGCCGTTGAAGGGACCACAGATAAAGCTGGCCCTCAAATGGACATGGATAAATCACTTTTGCCTGATGCTACATTGAATCATTGTGATTATACAAGGGTCGGTTGGTATTGGACAGAAGGATATAAAGGTATTAAATATGCTAATGTAGTCATTTCACGTATTGATAATGCCACTTTTAAAGATGAGTCTGAGCGGAATGCCGTATTGGGAGCTGCCTATTTTCAGCGCGCATATCGTTATTACAAATTAGTTCATCAATTTGGCAATGTCCCTTATCTGGACTGGGAAATTACGGAACCAAAATATGATTTTTATACATATGATCGATGGAGTATTTTGGAAAAAATGAAGACCGAACTTGAATTTGCATATAAATGGGTCCCTGAAAAAGTAGATCGTGGAAGGACGTCAAAAGCTGCATGTGGCGTTCTGTTGATGAAAGTGTGCATGTCGTTATGTGATTTTGATCGTGCAATAGAAGTTGGAAAAGAGATTGTTGCAGTTCATCCGCTGATGACTTCTCGTTTTACAACAAAAAAGACGACAAATCCTAATTTGATGTTTGACTTGCATAGTGTTGAGGCTAAATTAGATATGTCAAATACAGAAGGATTAATGTATGTTGTATCTTATCCTAATGTAGATGGGTCTGACCGTATGCAGATTATGCGCCAAACGGTTCCGTATTGGAGTAGTGGATCGGTGATAACTCCTGATGGAAGATCCGGTACAACAATTACAGGTGCTGATGCTACTGATGTAGCCGCTAATCCCGCGATGGATTTAAACAAATTATATGGTAGGGGAATAGGCCGACTTCGTTCGACAAATTATTTTCAGTATACAATTTGGACTGATAAAGAAAAGAATGATTTACGCAGCCCAAATAATCATGATAGTTGGAAACGTATGGAAGATTTACTTTATAATAACCCAAGTTTGAAAGGCAAGAGTGAATGGTATGGCAAGAATTTGGTTAAGAATCCGGCGATGTCTGTTGAAGATACAATTCGTTGCTGGTATATGTGGCCACAATACAAAACATTCGTGCCTGATCCATTACAAAATCGATGGGATGGTGGTGAAACGCCATGGTATATATACCGTTCGGCTGAAGTTTATTTAATGTTGGGAGAGTGTTATTATTGGAAGAATCAGCCTGCAGAAGCCGCAGAAATGTTGAATGTAGTAAGGAGGCGTGCGGGCGCGGATCCTTTGACAGCTGCGGATATTAATATTGGTGCTATATTAGATGAACGGGCACGTGAATTATACTATGAAGAAAATAGGCATATTGAATTAGTTCGTGTTTCATATACTTATGCCAAGACGGGCAAGCCATGTGAAGTATTTGGAGGTCGTGTCTACAGTCTTGATAATATATCTGGGCCTGGTGGAACGGGTGCAAATATAAAACAGGGAGGCTTTAATTTCTGGTATGATTGGGTAGTGGCTAAAAATAATTTCTACAATAAAGGTGTTAAGCACAAATGGGCAGAATATAAGATTAGTGTTCATCATATTTTATGGCCTGTTCCTGCAAGTGCAATTAATACAAATTTAAATGGAGTTATTAATCAAAATATTGGTTATCCGGGTGCTGAAAACAATAAGGAGCCTCTAAAAGTTCCGACTGAAGGAACTGTTTTAGGTCCGAAGTAATCATATTAGTTATGTATGTATGGAAAGGAGTGCTTTAAAAGGCTCTCCTTTTTTTACGAATTGAAATAAAAAACAAAAAAATGTTATGTGCGAATAGGGGAACTCTAATTCTCGCGTGTATTTAACTATGTAAAAGAGATAGGAATGAAAAATGAAGAGAAGAAGCATATATTAAAGATGTTGATGCAAGATGCTTTGACAGATGAAGAGCACCGCGCATTATTGTCATCTAAAGAAGTAACTCATGTGATGACGCATCAATGGAATGGCGTATCTTCAGAGACGACAGATGATGCAGATGCTGAAAATGCAATCTGGCAAATGATTTGTCGTCGTTTGTGGAATCGATCGAGTTCAAAGAAAATCACCTTCTATCGTATTTACAGCATAGCTGCTTCGTTATTGCTTTTATTGGCTATGGGTAGTTTAGTCTATTTTTATGCTACAAATAAAAAAATGCCTCAGATGTATGTTGTTACCTCTGGGATTCAAAATATGGAAGCAGTGCAATTGCCTGATGGAACGAGGGTACAAATGGGAGCCGGAAGCACATTGACATATCCTGCTGTTTTTGAGGGTAAAACACGTGAAGTTACTTTAACGGGGCAAGCTTTCTTTGATGTTGCCAGAAATCATCAGAAACCATTTATTGTTCATGCCTCTGATATGAGTATACAAGCGGTTGGCACAGCGTTTGAAGTGTTTAGTTATGATGTAGAGGATAAATCGGAAGCTATTTTAGTTAATGGAAAAATAAAAGTTGGGATCAAGGATAAGAATACCGGTAGTACAAAAGAATATTCAGTAACTCCTGACACAAAACTTGTATATGATAAATTGAGTGGAGCAGTGACGACCGGCTATGTTGAAGCTGATAAATATACATCCTGGCGCAAACAGCGAGTATTAAGCTTTGAAAATGAACAGTTATCGATGATTATTCCACGCCTTGAACAGTGGTATGGTCGTAAAATTATGTGCCAGAAAGATTTGTCGGAAAGATATCGCTTTACATTCAAGGTCCGTGATGAAGCGCTGGATAGAATCTTGTATCTAATACAGGTTTCATCTCCATTGAAATATACAAAACAGGATAATGGTGATTTTACTGTAGAATTGAAAAACAAACAATAGATAAAACTACTAAATTAATTTATAAAACCATGAATAATAAAGACGGATGAAGGAACAAAAAATTGGAAGACGCCTGCCAGCATCTTCCAATCCAAGAGATTTAATTTACCATGCGAAACCATACACATTCTCGAAGCTGTTGGCCGCGCATGCATTATTAATTTTAATAACATCACAAAGTTATGAAAAATAAAGAAAGGGATCACTATGTCCCTCTATTAAAAAAAGTAAAGCGCATCATGAAGATAACTACCTTATTTATCTTGTGTGCTATTTTTAGCATTTCTGCTACTACTTACGCACAAAATTACAAGGTGACAATCAACAAACAGAACAGTACAATCATAGAGGTACTGAAAGAAATTGAGAAGAACAGTGAATTTACATTCTTCTTCAATGATAACCGTGTAAATGTAAATCAACCGGTTAGTGTTATGGCAAAGAATGCCACTATTCAAGACGTCCTTGATAAGGTATTTCGCAACACAGGTTATGTTTATCAAATAATAGATCGCCAGGTCTTGATTAAAGCATCTGCATCAGGTAAGTCGGGCGAACATGGAGCTGTAGTTCAGCAATCCAATAAGCGAACAATAACCGGTACAGTTAAAGATCCTAATGGAGATCCGATTATTGGGGCAAACATTGTCCAGAAGGGAACAACAAACGGTACAATTACCGATGCTGATGGTAATTTTACAATAACACTTCCTATCGGAAGCGCTACATTAGGTGTTTCTTATATTGGATACAAGGGAACTGAAGTTGTAGTTGGAAATAAAAATACCATTGCTGTAATTTTGAAGGAAGATACAGAAATGTTGGATGAAGTGGTTGTTGTCGGTTATGGAACGATGAAGAAAAAAGATTTAACAGGGGCTGTAGCTGCTGTTAAAGGTGATGATTTGGCAGCACGTCACACAACACAATTATCCACAGCTTTGCAAGGAGCAACTTCCGGTGTAATGGTT
>JAQWBH010000111.1 GCA_028707405.1 Parabacteroides sp.
TGATAAGCATTAAAGGTCTTTCCGGAGATTCCGAAAACGTCCAACATAAAACGGCGAAGCTGCAACAGTTGGTCGCTATCAACATAATCCTCATCAATGTATTTCAGAAATTCGTCTTTTTCGGGGACATAGCGCGGTTTACCGGCCTGATGTTGCAATAAATATTCGACCTGATCAAAGTCTTCGAAATATGCATAATGCACGATGAACTCTTTGTAAAAACAGTACCAGCCCTCCTTTAACACAAGCGGCAGGAGAAGGATATAAATCTCCTCCTTGCTGGTCTGGTCGCTGTTTTGTTTATTAAAGATAGCAACAAACTCATCACGGCTAATCACGCCATATAAATTTGCCGCCGCCCTGGCGTAGCAATCAAGCAATTTGCGGACCCTTGCCCGTCCGTTTGGACAACGAACCACATCTGATACGCGGTTATATTGTTCAAAAATTTTCTTTGCCTTTTTTCCGTCCATATTATTCATACTCCTTCACCGGTCTTTATTGGCGCCAGTTTGTCGCAGGTAGCTTGGAGTTCATGTGCTCCCGCAGCTTTGAAGATCGCTCCGCACACACCGCCGCCCATTTGCAAGCTGGTATTGGCGGCATTAACGATTGCGTCAACTTTCATTTTGGTAATGTCCTGCCGGACGATGATGAATGACATTAGCCCACCTCCGCTCCTATACACCTAGAATCCAAAAATATTCATGTCATTTATTAAATGAACCAATTTCAATCAGGTTCCCTTCCGGGTCGCAGATATAACATGTGCGTTGGCCCCAAGGCTCGGTAGTAGGTTCCATAACAGGGATGGCCCCTTTTGATACGACTTCTTGAAAGGTTAGATCAACCGCTTCATAGTTATCGACGCTTAAGGCAATTTCATAATGCCCGTTGATTCCCTTCGCATATTCAAAAGTTCTGTTGGTCATCTTTTCAAAATCTGTCCGACGATATAATAAAAACAAGGTTCCGTCCTTGACCAAATAAACATTTGATGTGTTTTCATCTTCCCGGATTTCAAAATTCAGAACATCCCTATAAAAGCGAACCATCGTTGCCATGTCTTGTACGAAGATCCCTAAACCATCTAATTTCATAATGCGTCATCCTCCAATCAAACTCTGTTTTAAGTCAAGTCATTCCTGCATGGTTCCCGTAGGAATTAAAATTCGTATTGGGTCATACCTCCAGTTGACCTTATCACTACCGATTCTCGACGATAGCTCCTTAAATGTATTGATCACTTTCGCTGCTCTCGACTTCTTTCAGTGTCTTGCCAATGAAATGATTGTTTGCTATTATAATAAAAAGTTTTTTAAAATAATAATTGTAATAAACGCAATCAATACGCTAGACAAGGTACCCACCAAATATTTCTCAGCAAAATTTTTATCTTCAAGTTGCTTGTAACGGGCAATGCTTTTTGCAGCCAATACAAAACCAATTGTTCCAAATTGATCACATAAGATTAAGACTGAAATAATGATTCGTTCAAGCTTTCCAATTATACGTCCTGCTTTAAGATCACTTTCCTCCTGCGTACAACTATTTTCATCAATAATATATGTGAAGAGTTTCTTTATAAAAACTGCTGCCGGGTCCCATAATATAATAAATGTTAAACTGTAAATAACAAAACTATTAAAATACGGTCATTGTTGAATATAGTTGTATAGTGCGGTTGTTTCCACCTCAAGGTTAAAAGTATAATATAAAATAGCAAGAATTAAAACATGACAAATCTGATCTACAATAAAAGTAGCAAACCTAATTGCTTACGCTTTCCTACTAAGTTTCTCATCTACAAACATTCTTATCCAATCAATAATACAATGTGAACTTATAATTATTATGTAAGGAAGAATGGCCTTTTTGAATTTTATGAAAGGAAAAATTGCTATCAAAAAAATAGCAGCATAAATTCCAATATATTATCACGCAATTAAGCAAAAAAAGCAACCTGCTTGGGTTGCTTTTTGTTATAATTCTTCACAGTTGCTCAACCCGATGCCCACAAATCACGCCTGTAATTTTGGCAGCGTTGGGATTTGTTTGCGGGGTGTTACTGAATACCAGATTGTTCCTAATGCCGTGAAAGATCTTGAACACCTGCGAAATGAATTAATTAATAAATATGGCGGATCCGAATATCATCATGTCGACCTAACGACAAATATCTGGAGCACCGATGGTTATGAAGGGATTTTTCTTGATATTGATGTTTTAGGCGATGATCGTGACGCCATCTATTTCAAGACAGAAGATTTTTAATTAACAACTGACGAAGATTTTGTTGTCCTCTACGGCATCAACCACGAACAAACCGACAAAGCCACATTCTGCAATACCTGTTTTTATGGCGGGGAGCTTATAAATGGAGTCACTTCAGCCATCAGTACAATTGAATTCAAAAATTCGGCAGCCGAATTTTTTCCCAAAGAATACGAAGACGCCAAATACTATTATCAGTTTAAAATGGGCAGAAATATTGCTGCTGATTGTCTTGTCACGATCCCATACAGAACCGGCAACCCCTCCGGAAAAGCATACGGAGTTGATAATAATGAGGACGCTTTCGTTGGCTTCCGGATTTATGTTGACAAAGAGACAAAAGTTGGCCCGGACCGCTTTGATGTTATTTGGGATCGCGCCATTCTTTTTACGAAAAAGAAAAAACAGCTTTCGCCAAGCTGATTAAGCGTAGGCGAAAGCATTAGCTGCCACATTTTTGGCAAGCCCCTGTATTCCTTGCCGTCCATCGTCCCTATTACGGTTTGCCCCAAGACCCTAAGGCTCCAAAGCCAGGGTGCAAAACTTTTGTTGCATGCTGATTCCCGCTGTCGGCGGTTTGATTGATTTAAGGTATCGCAAACCCGAACACGAGAGCCGGCGGCCCATTGATAAACTCGGAATAACACCTATAGGCTAGTGCCTGCATCTAACTACTTCGGAGTGTGCTGAAGCTTGATGGTATAGTTAATCTTACCAGTACCATAGGTGCCTTCCAGTGTTCCCTCAAACTCAGCAACACCGTCTGCCATATCCATAACAACCAAAAAACCGGAATCTGTTTTACTAAAGATATCAAGCATTATCCACATATAACTATACATTGAAGCAAGTTCAACCTCGCCTCCGGTTTCACAATCTATATAGGTCAATGCATCGGGCCCAAACCTTTCTATTTCTACCTTAACCTTCCCTGTGTCACAGGGGTCCGGGAATACATCTACCGAAAAAGTGAAGTCCTTTTCATGCGTTGAATTATGTGTAACGTTTGCAGTAGTGCTAAATTCCACATGCTTTCCCTCTCCCGCTCCGCATAAGTGCAAATATTTACCATTCCGTAAATCTCCCCCCCACCTAATATCTTTCGCCTCTCCTTGTGAGCTCCAAGTCTCCGTACCGGCATTGTTTTGATCTACAACCTTACCTTCAAATGAAACTCTGAAATTCATGGAATCGATAATCTGTTGCAAGTAACTTATCGCTTTTCCGTTTAGGACCGTGCATATTCTGTCAAACTCGAGAGCAGCGCCGAATGCCTTGTATTCATGACCCTTAGTAAGTTTATTCATATAATGCTCCCTGGCCTTTTCCGCCCAGCCTTGAAAAGTGGACACACTCGGCGCTTCCATAAATACGCTTGATTGCCTCCAGACTCTGGCCGCAACACTGAAAACAGCCATAAACTTCTCCGGATCCGGTTCATACTGTGTAATTAGTTTTTGAACCTTTACATTCATTCTATTAAGTAATCTTTTTATCATAGCATCATGTATATCCGCATCAGCGAAAAGGATCCACAAGCCTTTATCTGCCGCGATAAATTTTGACAGGTTTAAGCAAAATACCATGAAACTCAGATCCGGGAAAATTGTCCACTTCTATGCCGCTCAACGGGGTAATTGAGATTTCTTCCTCATTGATAAGTGCATTTTCGGGGATCTTAATTGTCCATTCAATTCCTGAATCATCCGTGACGCTGATGCTTTGTTCTTTTCCGTCAGCCGAGTATTTCATCTTTGCACTTTTGCTTGTTTCAACCTTGAAATTTGCGTCCCCAATGCTTCTGCTCGGAAATTCCATCAAATCGGGAGCAGTGTTTACTACCACGACGTTCAAATCATCTGCAATACCGGCTTTACCGTCAGTTTTTTTGCAGCCTGTGAATTTCTCTGCTAATTTGTCTATTATTGAGCATCCAGTAAGCAACAATACAAGAAGAACTAATATAAGGACGAGAATTTTTTTCATATCCAACTCCTCTTTACCTTTTATAGTCGTAGGCAACACTTTCATCAACAGCATTACACTGAAATTTTATCAATCGGCAGAACAAAAAAAAATATTGAATATGCTTGGATTAAGTAAGAAAAATATTATATTTTAGATGTTATCTCTTTTCACTCTCAACCCTCGATGTTTTCTTTCTTCTTTAACCCTATCTCCCGCCTTAAGTCTTAAGCTAGCGTTACCGCAACCCCCAACAGCTGGGATGCCAAGTTCTCTGGCAACGATAGCAGCATGGGACAAGGGGGCGCCTACGTCAGTTATGATTGCTGCCGCTCGCGGAAAAAGAGGGGTCCATCCCAGATTAGTGCTTGTGGCTTTGGAAAATAATCATACATACCACCACAAAGATGATTATTAATCCTTTTTTCTTCATAATGATCAGTCCCTTCTTAATCTTCAATAATCCGCAGAAACTTTTGTCTTAATATGTATTATTTACCCTCATTATACACAACACACCTCGAATCTCAAGAACAATATTCCCATTTCAATATTGCTCTAGCGACCTGATTGACAGAGCGTTATGCCATTCTTTATGATTACTGACTTCATGTTATCATCTCCTATTTTATTTTTTCCCTATATCACTCTATAAAATTTCAATAACGTAATCTTCTCAAACATATTATCATGAAATTAACAGAGCCGTGCCCAACGAAGTAAAAGTTCAGAGGCACGGCTGACTAATTAGTTGCTATAATTTCCATTCCGGACTATGCTTTGATTTAGCCATAAAAATATCCTCCTAAAGTAGATTTGGATATTTCCTGGTCTACTTTAGGAGGAGTAGATCATCTCTCAACGGTAGCATAACGATTGGCTTTTTGCACATGCATCTACTGTTTGTCTACTATTTGCTGAATTTAAAAACTGCATCTGGGCTTTCTGTCCAACCTTCTCTGAACCATAATTCTATCTCCTCCATACTTTTCGGCATGAGATAAACGATTGTGCCATTAAATGTCTGCCCTATCTCTAAATCTTCTGTGCCAAAGGTATCCGGATCTACATCAAACCCGGAGTATGTGTTAGGATAGCGTCCGGTCAGTTTACCGTCTTCTCCGACATACTGAAAATCAGATTGACCTACTGAGCCGTCTTCATCAGAAATATTTTTTATGCTAATTTCTACTGCAACATATTCCTTTCCTTCTTCCGGTTCAAATTTCCATTTAGTTGGTTTTGTTACTTTTGCGATTGCAACTTCATAATTTTCTGTTTTAACATATTCTCCTACTCCATATACTTTCTTTTCTTGCTGCACTTGTTGTTCTTGATTCCCTTGTTTTTCTACTTGCCCAACGTCACCTGTTTCTTTTCCACAAGCGACCAAAGAAAGTACCATTATTGCACAAACCATAAACAAAAATATTTTTCTCATAGTCATTCTCTCCTTTTTATAGTTTTTGTAATATGTTATTTACCTTTTCTCGGCGTTGATGATTCCCCAGGCTTTTTTATTGAAGTCCAGCATTGTAGCAGAAAAGGATTGCCCATCTTGAGAGAAGTTAAACCTGGCACCTGCTATATTCGCTTCTCCTGTGGAACGTACAAAATAGCTGTTGTTGATGTATGTGCTTCCCGTTTCGTTATTGGAGCAAACGATTTTGTAATAGGCTCCGTCGCCAAAATCTCTTTCGTAGGTAACTTCAGTAGTCACATCAATCTCCTTGCCTGTTTCCGTCACATTGAGAATCCCAGTGTAGGTTCCCGAATAGTTAATTTTTTCTTCCTTTTTGGCAACGTCAATTTTGGTTTCGGGCACGTCAATTAAGATTTTGAGCTCACGCTTACTGCTATCCTTATCGGTAATGGTCAATGTCGGCTGAAAACCGGCATCAAGATAGGCAAAAACACGGAACTGAATCTGCCCATTGCCTTTCTCGTCTAGTTGGCACTGCCATTTTTCTTTGTCTATGATGCGTGCAGGAACCTTCTTAAAGGAAACTTTACAGTCTTTGTAGTCTGAAGTTTTTGCAAGAGAGCTATCATAAAAGGAGAGCGTTACGACTTGATTCATCAGCCGGGTATATTCATCTAATTGTTTTCTTAGTTGCGCATCGTTCTCGTTAGCAATTTTCATAGATATACTTCTAAATACTGAAACCAGCGTCCCGTTATACAGTGTGCTGCGCAGCTCTGCGGAAAGCTCCCTCTGGATTCTGCTATTGAGGCCGCCTCCCCCACTCCAGCCCATCTTAGTGGCCTGATCAAAATAATAGGCTACTACTGATTCATCCTGCCAGAACTGATTGCAATACTGGGTGACCACATTATCCACGGAACTCTTTAACTCGCTTTCAGACAGATTCTCATTTTGAAACAACGGGTAAAGAAGATCAAACCACTCTTTGGCCGAACGATAACCATCTTCCCCTCGTTGGTAATACAGATTAAAGGCCTCCTTATAGATATCCTCTCTGCCGCTAATAGCCTCCTCGGCGAATTTATTAATTGTATAATCCACAAATGCTATGGAAAACATGCTGGCACTCATCACACTGGATTTTAGTAAACCGGCCGCTTTCCCGAATACCCATTGCCCGGCCGCTTTCATCGCTATACCGACGCCTTTGCTCTGTTCATCGTTATAAGCTGTGCGGGTTGCCTGATAGGCAGCTATGGCAAGACCTAAATAACCAAGTTTGTCGCTATGGGCATCAATAAATTCCGAAGAAAGACCGGCAGTTTCCATGAGCGTATTGCCTATGTCCAAGCCCCAAAACATGACATCGGAAATATATCCGGTAGCAATATCTGCACATTCTGCCGTGGGTGATCCACCTTGCGCAGAGTTAACAAGCGCTTCCACACAAGCGTCAAGGTTCTTGGTACTATACGGCAAGCAACTGTACTTCAAGGCCGCAGCCCTTGTATTGGCCCTAGTAACAGTAAACACTCCATATGTAGAAAAATGATCAGCCGTTATCTTAACATATCCATCTGCATATTCACTCGCCACTGGATCCCATTCACCGGTATCCTCGTTGTAATAAGCTGCCGCAGGATACTCTCCTTCGTTCAGGGAAAGGGGGATGTTGATTTCCGCTGTCCCCGACAACTCATTGACTCCTTCCAACTGAAAGTCATACGCCGTTACTGCGTATTCACCCAGCACCGCAGGAAGATTCTTAACCGAGGAAACCGTTAAAACAGTATCTTCATCACATACAGTCCCGCTTAGTAAAATCTTAACGCCCTTTGTCTCGTAACTGCGATTTTCTTCATTCATAACAGCACTGCCGATTTGAGTTTGACCAGGCTTGGAACCTGCCTTTCCGCAAGCAGACAGCCCCGCCATCAAGGGGAGTAGCATGGCGGCGATCAGAAGAAGGGATAATAATTTTTGTTTCATCTTGCAAAGCTCCTTTCTATGCGTTATTCAGCCGTAAACTGAAACACTAAATCAGACGGCAGTTGATTGTTATTATTGATTTTCTACGCAACATGCCTCTTCCAGTCCAAATTTTATATCAAAAAGCCTCAAAAAAGCACCGTACGAAAGGATGAATTTGCAGAGAAAGCCTCTCACCCAAAAGGATGAGAGGCCTTTTAAATCTAGTATTTATGCGATTTTTTCACCATTCAAGCCTTATTCAGCGAAATCTAGCTTCAGCAAGGCTTCCTCTATGATCCGGTACAAAATAGATACTGTTTCGTAATGTACGGATGCAATTAAATTCATGCGAATTGGGTATCATTGATAACAGCGGTATTTGTTACTTTCTACATACGGCGCAAACGATAGGAGTTTCATCCGTAAGATTTGCCCCTGTAACGTCGCCATATAAAGTAACCGAAGCGAAACCCGTATTCAGCAGAACCTTTTTAATTTCTTGCGGCTTAAATCCATGATTCCAAATATTATATGTTGCACAATCTTCAGCCGTAATAATTGTATATTGCACCAAGTAGTTCTGATTCGGGTAGGATGCGTTGCGCTTAATGTTTATATAAGGATCTGCCCGCCAGAATCCGTCATTTTCATATTCAACCGTCAAAGAATCAGTGAATTCTTTATATTGATTTGATGTAAAAACATCCACAACAAATAAACCGCCATGTTTTAAGCCACGATATATTTTTTTGAGTAAGGCCATCCGATTTTCAGGCGAAAGTACACCAAAATCACAGTAGATAAGGATAACTAAATCATATTTCTCGTCATAGTCAATCGTTAGATAATCTTGATAGATGAATTCATTCTTTTCGTCTCCATAATTCTCACTCGCATAAGCAATCGAACGTTGCGAGAAATCAATTCCTGTGATACTAAACCCCTTATCAGCGAAACGCTTGGCGTACAGACCCGGACCACAACCTAAATCTAAAATTCTGCCGTCTTGTTTTCCAAGTAAAGAAACAATCCAGTCTACTGAGTAATCCATGAATTCATGCGCCCTGGAGGCGCTTTCGACATCAGGGTTTAAATGTAACGCCAACATTGATTTAGAAATATATTCATCATCCCAGAATGGAGTGCCGGTTGTCTCATAAGCAATTGGTTTATTTGCGATTGTTTCAACTGTTTTTTTATATGGTGCAGAAAGGTCAAGATTTATTTTTTTATCCAATTGTTATCACTCCCTTCTTTGTTCTATTGGTAAACAAGAATCTATCTTTCAAAACAAACAATATATGTCCCTAAAACCTGCTCGCAAGGTATTGACGCTGCATTTTCAGGTGTTTAAAGTAGCAGTACTCTTGTTCTATTTTTATAGAAAATTATTCTGTTAAAAAATATCTTGTAAATATAACGCCCAATCCCATAACAATGGCAATGAAGACATAAAGCAGGAATAGCTCTGCTTTTCCCATGTTTGCTCTCACTTGGTTGCCGGAGTCCTCCTGATTTTTGAAATTATCAGTGATTTCTCTCCCATTCTCATCGTACATGGATGTTGTATCTAAACGGGGATTATAAAGGGTATCATCTATTAAGTTCTCGAAATGGCTCTTTAGCTCTTCCGCCGAAAAGATCTCCAAAAACTGTTGATTTTCGACATCGAATTTGATTACTTCTTCCCTTACCCTATCCTTTGCAAGATCCCCCGGATTAGTATAGGCGGAAAAATCCAATCCGTAGTACTTGATTTCATCCGAAAGATTATATCCGCTTACAGCATAATATGGTTCTTTATTGATTGTAATCGGAAGGATCTGCAAAACCGAGGAATAATCTGAAGACCTGATTCTAGCACTAATAATTCTGTATCTCTGATTAAAACCTTTATCAAGTACAGCTACTCCATTTATATTAGCTCTTTCTTGATCCTTGAATGTAGTTTTCAAACGGAGCCTCTGCACTCAATCACCTCCTACTAATAAGTACATAAAAAACATGATTCGTTACAAAAATAAGTTTTTTTCTTAAATAATATTCTTAATGAAGATATCTGCAATAGATTTTTTTAATATTACGAATGTCATCTGTAAAAACCCCCAAAAAACGGGCTAAAAAAATGCATTTTTTTAGCCCGTTTTTTATCACCTAAATTAGATTTCATCATCTACCAATACATGAGATAAAAAAACAGGGCCGTTAAAGGATTGCCTGTATGTTGTTTTTTCTATTTGTTGCAAGGTCAAATCATCCGTAAGACCGTTTATTGCGTTGTTTCTTATCCTTTCAATATCTTCTTCCTTCGGGATCGTATCATTAGATAACCCACAATTGTAGAGTACAACTTCATATGTTTGTATGCCGTTTTGAATATATGTAGAATACTCTTTCAATATATAAATAGGTTTTTCCCTAATGCTCTGTGGCAGCGCTGTATACTTTTCACCATCGTAATCCCATGCTTTTCTCATGGAGAGATGGCTTATCCCGGTTGTTTCAAATTGTGATGCGACAACTTCATCAACATAGGATTGACTCATAATTCCTTTGTCATCTCCCCAGTTGTCCAAGTTAATTGCAAAAGCCCAGAAAAGGTATTCAGGACTTTCAGTAGGAGCCTCTTTTTCTGCGAAAAACGGAACATAATCTAATCGATTTTCTCTGGAAAAATCAAAATAGTATTTTGCTAATCGCTCGTACTCTTTCGGTGCAGTGTTTTCTATTTCTGATATGAGCTCCACTTGAGTAGCAGCCATTTCAGCTGATAATTTTTGGCTCTTTGCGTTAAGTTGAAAGATGGCAATTATACAGACAAGAAGAGCAGCACATAAAACCAACGAAATCATGATAATCTTTTTATTTGACTTGAGTTTCTCTCCTTTACCATTTTGCGCCCCGTCTGCATTTTCAAACTCATCTATTAAAAGATAATCCGTAGAAACATTAAAAATCTCACTTAGTTGAATTATTTTTTTAATTTCAGGGCTCGTTTGACCAGCTTCCCATTTGGAAATAGCTTGTCTAGAAACATCTAGCTTTTCACCTAATTCTTCTTGTGATAAATTGCTAGCTTTCCTTAGTTCTTGTAATTTGAATGACAAATCCATGTAATCCCTCCTGTTATATATAATCTATCTATGGGTTAAATGTACCAAAATACCTTGGTTGCATCTACCAACCAAGCATGAAAAATTGTCAATCACTGGTTGCTTCTGCAATTATATTGCCAATATTACTAATACCAGATAGCAAATGCTACTAACAAGTAAAGAAAAAAATGCAGTTGATGCAAAATTTGCAACAACTGCATTTTTTATCAGTTCACCTTCATTGCAAATATTTTTAATATGACGAGAAATGGTAGACTTATCACGCTGAAATAACTCTGCCATTTGGTCAATAGAAAGCCAAACAGTATCGCTATCAAAGGTAGTTTCTATTTTTGTCAAACTGTCTTCAGTCTGATACATTACAATTTCAGAGTTCATATATACACTCCTACACGCTTTTCATTAATTATACATGTTTCAGCAAAATATTTCCATTAGTTATACTAAAAAGAGGCTAAACTTAACCTCTTTCTTTACCCTTTAATCCACTATTCATCATCATTATCATACAACCAACATGAAGTTTTTAGGCTATTTTGCACTTGAGAAATTATCCTTACCAAGAGTATCAGTCGGTTCGGACGGGATACTGTAGAAATCCTTGATACGTTGAATCAGCACCTCCTTTATGACAGGTTCCTTAGCAAATTAGGAATTGATTTACTACATATTCTGCTTATAAAATTTTACGTAAATTTTATTCTAACTTTTTTGCTTTTTCTTTTTACGTAAACGCCAAACTATAAAGATAACAACTGCCAGAACTATTAAAATAAATGGCAAAAACATCATAAGTGTCATAGGTAGATAAGGGCTTCTTAAAGTGCTGAGAATATTTTGATACCAGTTTTCATCAATAACAATCTCCAAATTTTCTCCGGGAAGCGTATCTGAAACATACTGATATATGCGAGTGTCAATTTTTTTAAAAGCCAAATTACTGCTTGATATAACCGGCATATCCTTGTCAAGGTTTAAGTTAATCGTTATGCCTCCAAAATCTTTCCACATAACGGCAGGCGCAAGATAGTACTTAATCTACTATTAAAGTGAATTCATATTTTCATTCAGCTCCACGACTAATAAACATATTAACATATTTCAGGCATGTTGGTTAGCCTATTTAGCGACATTTAAACTTAACATCTAACCCGACCACACAACCTCGAAAAATCCAAAATACATCTAAATTGACCACTCGCAAACACCAAATATCTAACCTGACCACTCACCTGACTAGGAAAATGAATCACGTAGTGACAATATCAATATGGGAATCCAGTTCGGAGCTATGTCGGGGACATCAAAGCTTTACTCTAAAAAGTGCTTTGGCTACGGCCATGACAAAGACGGCAATCTGGTCATCAAAGAGCCAGAAGCATCAGCTGTTCGGTTGATTTTTGAAAGCTATCTGGCAGGATACTGCATTTTAGGTCTGCGTAGGTTGTTACTAGAAAATGGAATCAACTCTCCGACAAATAAAATACTATGGTGCAAACAGTCCATCGAAATGATTCTAAATAATAAATATACCGGAGACTCTACAATTCTTGACCCTGAGAAAACTCAAAGCGGCAGAGATGGTTATTGCGTTTATGGTCATCATCCGGCTATTATCAGCAGAGAAATGTTTGAAGCCGTACAAATCGAGAAGGTTTCCCGCAGCAATGTTATTCAAACAGAGACTGGTAAGACCCGAAAATCCACAAAGTACAGTTCAAAAAGGAAAACGTAACCGACGGATTCATGAGCTAACCAAACAACTTATATAATAATCAAAGCGGCGCATACTGTGCAATTTGGAATGTTAATCTTTCCGCTTCTAAGCCATTGACGCCAACTCCAAGCCGACTATGATAACATTGGTAATGAAATCTACCGCCCTCACTAAATACGACGAGCAACTTGTCCGGCGGCTGATTGAAAAGGTCAGCATCTACGAAGACAAATTCACCGTGGAATTCGAGGCTGAATATTAATCCGTGTAAATGGCAATAATCTCCATATAAAACAAAAATGGAGGTTATGAAAATGAGACAGTCAAAAAACATTCTTACT
>JAQWBH010000112.1 GCA_028707405.1 Parabacteroides sp.
ATCCCAGCCTGATCACGTTAGAAACGAAACACTTATCAATGAATGTTGGTAAGTGTTTTTCATGTTCGCCCAGCGAGAACATTCTCTAATCGGTGAAAGTCCGTAATACACCCGATAGCGGGAAGTGTATAGCCCAAGGCTAGGGTGTCCGCCGTGAGACGGAATCTGAAGGAAGTCGGCGGCAAACATCTGGCCTGACGCACAGAAACTAGATACAAAGCTTGAGGGCATGGATAAATACGCCCATGACAGACGGTATACGATGCAGCTGCCTCAATCTCGGCAAAGTGAGCTCCTCTACTTTTTTATAACAGGCAATATGCATGGCGGTAGGAAAAGTATCATTCGACGATTGTGATTTATTCACATCATCATTTAGATGCAGCCTCTTCTCTCCCTCCTCAATCACTTCTCCAGCCTGCAGCCGTGCTAGATTGGATATCAATTCATTGGTCTTTGTGATACTCAGTTTTCCTGATCCTGACTGCCAAATTATCAGCGGAAACTAGTCGTCTTGCTTCCCCTCCAGAATCTCGTCGCACACCTTTGCAATGAAATCCCTTTTTTCAACAGACAACCCCTCAGTTGATGATTTGCATTAGCATCTCCTTTTTTCATATTTTCAAATATATAAAAACAACATCAAATTTTTTGTGACTAATTACTAAATTTGTATAGTGGTTTAATTAATATAACTTTGCGTTCGTCGGAATAAATTTTACTTCCTTTGTCACAGAGATTTTTCCTGAGAAAGAATATGCATTCATTGAAAAAAACTGGCTCAGTTAAATTTATACAACTGAAAATAAGTCCATAGATGAAAAACAAGAACAAAGAAAATAGTCTCGCATCTTTCAAATCTTATTACGTGGCAAACGTGTCACCACTGATATTGTTTGCGCGGCGTTTTGTTTCTTTGGAAATGACCGAAGATATCATACAGGATGTTTTCCTCGATATATGGGATCATTTTAAAATGAATGATAAATTACCTTCTCCTGCTTATTTATTTATGGCCGTCAGGAACAAATGCCTGAATATCCTCATAAGGGAACAGGTTAAAGAAAACTATATAGAGTCAATCGAATTAGATAATCGCATTTTAGGCCTTGGTTATTACGACTCTTTTGAAAAACAGATCATAGATAAGGAAGATATGCAGTATATCTATGACGAGATTGAGAAATTACCTGAAAAATGCCGGATCATTTTTAAAATGGCCTATTTTGAAGAAAAGAAAAATGCAGAGATTGCAGAAGTTTTGAATATTTCTATCCGTACTGTGGAACACCAATTGTATCTGGGATTAAAGACATTACGAGTTCGATTTACAGGCAATGGTAAAAAAGATTTATTTTTTTTATTTTTCGTTTAAGTAAATATGCACGGCATCTTGTCTTATCTATATAGAAGACAATCATACTACCAAAAAGATGTTGCCGATAACTGAAGAAATAATTGTCCGATCCATCCAGAAAATTGCTACTCCGGAAGAAATGGTCATGCTCAATAAGTGGTTGAAGGAGGAGGACGGACATATAGCATATTACTGCCAACTCGAAGAGATATGGAACTCAGGTAAAAGTTTATCCGAAGAAGCTGTTTACAGTGGTTGGCAGATACTTGCCGGAGAAATTGACGCACTTTCACGGAGATATCAGCCGCTTATTGCCCCGCTTAAAAAACGAAAGATTGGTTGGTTTCGTTACTCCGCTGCTGTATTTATGGGCGTGCTGATTGCCTCAGCCGTTTGGATGACTCTGTCCGACTCCTTGAAAGAACCACAGCAATACATCCTTGTGCAAAATGTGGTTTACAATAAGACAGGTGTACAATCCGTTGTTTTACCCGATCAATCGGAAGTGTGGATGAATGAGAATACCCGGATAACCTATCCCGAAAGGTTTACAGAAAGGAAGCGGTCGGTATCTCTGGAGGGAAAAGCTTATTTTGACATTCGTAAAGATTCGGAGAAACCATTTATTGTACAAATAGGAAATGTGGAAATAGAAGTTACCGGTACGGAATTTTTTGTAGAATCCGGTCTGGAAGAACAATCGTGCATAACCCTGATTTCAGGAGGTATTAATCTAAACTATAAAGATAGGGAAGGACAATACTTGTCGACCTCTCTTGTTCCCGGGGAACAAGCCCGTATAAACGCTTTGAACGGCAATGTGGAAATTGAAAATATCGATACCGGTTATTATATCGCCTGGAAAGACGGAACTTATAGGTTTACGGATGAAACTTTGGGGAGAATCGTACCCTTATTGGCTAAGCATTTTGATCTGGATATCCATATCGCTCCATCTTTGAAAAATAAAAGATTTACCGGTAGGGTCATACCGGGAGAGATTATAGAGGATGTTTTGAATTCAATCGGGAAAAGTTATCCGATCGAATACCGCATCTCTGGAAAAAATATCTATATCGATGAAAAATAGTGTCTTATGTATAATTCAACAAAAAAGTAATGCCTATGAAAAATTAGTAAAATTAGCCTTATTTGTAATGATTTAAAAAGAGCCGGAAGATATGGGCGTATCATCCGACTCGTTAAGTTTTCAATTTATTAATCCCGCCAATAACCTTACATCTCGCAGGATCCGGTTAAAGGCTACAAATTAAAAACAAACAAATGTATGAAAAATAACAAACTTGGAATACCTATTCCTAATTTTTTATTGTTTATTATGAAAGTGACTTTCTTATTGTTTGTCATTGGCGTTTTTCAAATCTATGCTCTCGACTCATATGCTCAGAAAACACATCTGACACTCCATGAAAATGAGATTGAATTGGACAAACTTTTCAGTAAAATAGAAAATCAAACTGATTTCTACTTTTTTTATAGTAATGATCAGATTAATAAACATCTGAAAGTTTCAATAAACGTAGAAAACAAGACTATTTACGAAGTCCTGAATCTTGTCCTAAACAATACCGGTATAACCTATCATGTGAATAATAAGGCGATTATTTTGAATGTCGACAATAAATCAACATCTCAATCTCAACAACAAGCTAAACGACAGATAACTGGTACGGTGAAAGATGAACGTGGGGAACCAATTATTGGGGCAAACATCATCGAAAAGGGGACGTCCAATGGGGTTATAACAGATATAGATGGACTTTTTATTATCTCTGTTGGAAATAATGCTGTTTTACAGGTTTCCTATCTTGGTTACGTTACGCAAGAAATAACGGTTGGAAACCAGAATTCTGTTGCAATTACTTTGATTGAAGATCTAAAAACTCTGGAAGAAGTTGTTGTGATAGGATATGGTACACAAAAACGTGTAAATCTTACAGGCTCTGTCGCTTCGGTGAGTAGTGAAACATTGACTAAACGTCAGGTTGGCCAAACTTCTCTAGCCTTACAAGGTGTTGCTCCGGGAGTTACCGTTGTTCAACGATCTGGACAACCCGGATTGGATGCTGGAAATATAAATATCAGAGGGATCGGAACGTTAAATAATTCTAGCCCTTTAATTTTGGTTGATGGGCTTGAAATGGGGATAAATAATATTGATGTTTCGACAATTGAATCAATTTCGGTCTTAAAAGATGCTGCATCCTCTTCTATATATGGATCTAAAGCGGCTAATGGTGTTATTTTAATCACCACTAAACGTGCATCTGAAAGTAAATTCAATATTGCATATAGCGGGTATGTTGCACAACAATCTCCAACGAATCTTCCCGATAAGGTAAATGCAATTGATCATATACTTCTTCTAAATGAATCAAAGATTAATGCCGGTGCGGGTGTAGTCTATACAGATGAGCAAATTAAAAATTGGAAAGAGAAAGGTCCGAATGACAGAGATAATTATCCGGATACGGATTGGCAAAAAGAGATTTTAAGGGGAAGTGGATTGCAGCAGAACCACAACTTGACACTAACAGGAGGAACAGAGAAATTGAAAGTGTTAGCATCTTTAGGATATTTGAATCAGAAAGGAATAATTGAAAAAGTTAATTTTGAAAGAATCTCCATTCGATTGAATACTGATTTTGTTTTTACAAAGAATTTTTCCTCGTCATTGGATTTATTTCTTTATAATTCTAATCGAAATTCTGTTTCCAGGTATAATAGTAATTCAGGAAATTCATCTGGGATAGGATATATTTTCTTTTTAATGAATAAGCTGCCTGCTGTTCAGGCTATGCAATATTCAAATGAAAATTATGCCGAAGGGCAAAATGGTGAGAATCCTGTAGCCAGTATATATGAAGGAGGCTTTACGAATGACAAATCCACTCCAATTACAGGAAATATGTCGTTCAAGTGGGAACCTTATAAGGATTTCTGGATGCAAACAGCTTTTTCACCTTCAATTTCATACCCTTTGTCTAGAAGTTTTGTCAAACAGGTAACAACATATAATCCAAATGGAAGTATTTTTTCCCAACTTCCAAGTAAATCTAATTTGACAGAAGAGTCAACTTATAATAGATATCTTCAATCAAGAACAACGGCTAATTATCATAAGTCAATAAGTAATCATACAATCTCTGCTTTGGGCGGATTTCAATATGAATCTAATTTTTACTCAGGATTTAACGCCTTTAGAGATGATTTTCCATTTCCCGAATATTCTGTATTACAATCCGGGTCTGTTGAGAATATGAGAAATGATGGATGGGCTGGGGAAAATGTTCTTCTTTCCTGGTTTGGACGAGTTAATTATGATTATATGAGTAAATATTTGCTTGAAGCAAATATACGATATGATGGCTCATCGAAATTTGCAAAAGGTAAAAAATGGGGGGCTTTCCCATCTTTCTCAGCTGGTTGGAGGTTATCGGAAGAATCATTCTGGGATAATTTTAAGGAAAATGTATCCAATGTTAAAATAAGAGGCTCATGGGGTACTTTGGGAAATCAAAATATAGGAAATGATTATCCCTTTTCTTCTAATATTGATATGAGTGCAAAATATATTTCAGGTGATAACCTGATAGATGGGGCAGCTATTTTAACTATGAATAATCCCAATATTACATGGGAAACAACCACAATGTCAAATATAGGGTTGGATTTGAGTTTTTGGTACAAGCTGAATTTTACTTTCGATTGGTTTTATAAAAAAACAAACGATATTTTAATGCGTTTGGATATTCCGGGTACAATGGGATTGGAGCCTACATTTCAAAATGCTGGAGTTGTTGAAAATAAAGGATACGATTTGAATATTGTTTATATGGACAAAATTGGAGATTTCGATTTTGATATATCATTCAATTTTTCTGACGTTAAGAACAAAATCACTGATTTGAAAGGTATTAACGGAACAGGCCTAGTAACCAACCGAGAAAGATATGCTATCAACTCTTTATATATGAGAAAAAGCTTGGGGATCTTATCTAAAGACGATTTTAATGGTGATGGTTCGTATAAATGGGAACGCCAAGGACGTACTTTAGCTCCAGGTGATTTAAGATATGCTAATTTGAATGATGATGATATTGTAAATGCTGATGACAGGGAGGTTTTAGGTTCTACAATTCCTCGTTACACTTATGGATTCAATTTTAGTGGACGTTATAAAGGATTTGATTTGAATATATTGCTTCAAGGAGTAGGTAAAATTGACGGATATTTGTCGCAGATAGCAATGTATCCATTCTGGTCGGGTGGAACAGCTTTTACGATGCATAAAGATCGTTGGACTGAAGAGAATGAGAATGTACACGCAGCTTTCCCGCGTTTATATTTTTATGATTCTGCAAACAATTACCTTGATTCGGATTTCTATATGAAAAGTGCAGCCTATTTAAGAGCAAAGAATATCCAATTAGGTTATAAAGTACCTACATCAATTTCCAGACGTGCATTAATGGAGCATTTACGATTTTATATTTCCGGAGAAAATTTATTCACTTTTACTAATTTTTGGAAAGGATGGGATCCGGAAGTTTCTCCCGCTTCAGGTGGAGCATATTATCCTCAGGTAAAGACCATAAGTGCCGGTGTAGATATCAGGTTTTAATTATTACAGACAGATAATATTATGAAAACAAATAGAAAAACATTAAGCATATTCATATTATGTTCCTTGTTGTTTGTCTCATGCGAGAGCGCCTTGGAAAAATATCCATTAAATTATCCTTCAACGGAAACATTTCTAAGAACAGAAATTGAGATTCAGATGGCTATTGTAGGAATACATACACCTTTCCATATATTTAATGATCAGATTCCTTTTATGATTTACTTTGATACAGGATCCGATATCTCAGCAGAAAGAGACGTCAAACCTGAGCAAATGTATCAAACTTCTACGGCTTGGCAATTAAAAGATATTTGGGTAAATATGTACAAGAGTATTAGTCGATGTAATTTTATACTTGAAAATATCGATAGGGCCAGTAATAACGTATCGGCAGATAAAATAGAGAGGTATAAGGCAGAAGCCAAAGTATTAAGAGCATACTGTTATCTCACTCTTACTTCTATGTTTGGAGATGTACCATTGATTGACCATACGCTAACATTGGATGAAGCATATGTTAGCAGAGATCCGATAGAAAAAGTTGTAGATTTTATCATTTCCCAATGTGATGAAGCCGCTCAGTATTTGCAACAGGAAAATCAGCCTAATACTATGGCGATAACAAAGGGGTTTGCATGGGCTGTAAAAGCACGTACAGCTTTGTATAATGAACGTTGGCAAGATGCAATTAACGCTTGTGAGAAAATAATGGAACTTGAAGGTGTTGAATATATTCTAGAACCTAATTATGGTGATATTACCATGTTAAAAGGAAAAACATCCAAAGAAATTATATGGGCAATTCAATTTAATCAGGACGATAAAAGTCAGGGAATGCCAAGTCGTATGAAATCAAGATTGGGAGGTGGATTTTCGAACAAAATGCCGGTACAGGCTTTAGTGGATTCCTATGAATGTATTGACGGACTATCTATTGATAAATCCCCATTATATAATCCGAAGAAACCTTGGGAAAATAGGGATCCACGGCTCAATCATACTGTTGCTTTACCCGGTAGTATATACTTCGGTTATCAATTTGAGACTGACAAAGACAGCATTCTATGTTGGAATTATAATCAATCTCCAGCAGTACGAATTGCTAATCTTGATGCAACACATGCTTACGCAAGTTTTTCAGGTTTTTGTTGGAGAAAGTATTGCGATCCGCTTGAATTACGGACTGACGGAGTTTCTTCCATTAATGCTATCGCATTTCGTTATGCAGACATTCTATTAATGTATGCAGAAGCGAAAATTGAAGCAAACCAATTGGATGATACCATGTATGAGTCGATCAATAAAGTCCGAAGGAGAGCCAATATGCCTGAAATAACCAAAGGCAAAAATCAACAAGAGCTTCGTTCTGTAATCAGAAAAGAGCGCAAATATGAACTGGCCGGTGAAGGACTCCGGTTATTTGATATTCGTCGGTGGAAAATAGCGGATAGACTAATGAATGGAACATGTTATGGACGATTCCCAACCGGTTATCCGTCAGCTGCTCCACTTATCGATGAATATGGAAATCCGGACTATACAAATTTCGCAGAAAAGGATAAATTTGGAACTAAACTGGGAGTCCGTTATTTTGATCCTAATCGCGATTATCTATCACCTATCCCTACATCGGAACGTCAGGCAAATCCTAATCTGACGCAAAATCCAGGATATTGATCACTATTCATGATTTATTTTAAAACAGCTAAGCTGTAATAGAAGAATAGCAATTCTTCTATTACAGCCTTAAAAAGCATTGTTATAATGGAATATATAATAGAAAAACAACGAAAAATTCCGGTAATAGCAACTCCGGAAGTATTAGTTGCAGGAGGTGGTCCTGCAGGGATCGGTGCAGCAATTGCTGCCGCACGGTCGGGGGTAAAGACAATGCTTATCGAAAGATATGGTTTCCCGGGCGGTAATCTGACCACGGCAATGGTAAATCCGTTTTTTACATTCCATGACGAAAAAGGCAACCAAGTAATCCGAGGAATAGCCGAGGAATTTGTAGACCGAATGAAACAGATGGGAGCTTCCTTAGGGCATGTGGCTGACTTGACTTTCGACAATGCGTCCATGACTCCTTTCGATGCAGAAAGAGCAAAAATAATTCTTATCGAGATGTTGGAAGAGGCAGGTGTAGAAATGCTTTTTCATACATGGATTGTTGATGCGAATGTAGTCAACGGTGTTGTAGAATCGGTTATCATTGAGAATAAATCTGGGCGACAAGCTATTTGCCCCCAATATATTGTTGACTGTACAGGTGATGCCGATGTTGCAGCCTTTTCGGGTGTACCTTTTGCAAAGGGTAAAGACGAAGATGGGTCGATGCAGCCAGCAACACTCTATTTCAGAGTTGGCGGAGTGGACGTGGCACAACTACGCAACTGGATGAAAAAGAACCGAGACTTGCTGAAAGATTCACCATGTGATGAACAAATTGATAAACAAAAGGCTATAGCTTTCTTGGGGATGAACAGTTTAGTTCAACAGGAAAAAGAAACCGGAATGCTAGATTCGGAGGTAGCCCCTCGCATCCTTATGTACGAATTACCCATTCCAGGGGTATTCAGTGTTAATACGACCCGTATACAGAACATTGATGGGACAAAAACTGCGGATATAACCCGAGCCGAAATTGCTTTGCGAAAACAAGTTATAGAAGTACATACATTTATTCGAAAGTATATTGGAGGCTTCGAAAACTCATACATTCATGATAGTGGTATACAAGTCGGGATCCGTGAAACCAGAAGAATAGTCGGTGATTATGTATTAACCGAACAGGAAGTTTTGAATAGCGCCTCGTTTGAAGACGGCATTGCCTGTGGTACTTTTGCCATAGATATCCATCCTCCTCATGGAAAGAAGCAAATCTTCACGGGCTCCGGAAAATCAGTATATGAGATTCCTTACCGTTGCCTGATCCCCAAAGATCTATCGAATCTATTGGTTGCAGGACGGCCTATCTCTGCAACCCATATCGCGCATGGCTCCATTCGTGTAATGGCCACCTGCACGGCGATGGGACAAGCAGCCGGAGTTGCTGTTGCCATGGCATCTCGTCAGAAATGCAGTACACGAGAAATTGACATTAAGCAATTAAGGAGAGAACTGGTAAAACAAGGACAATATCTGCTAAATGAAAATATCGATAAGATTGTTGATCCTGATTTAATATTAGATACTAAAAACAGTGATGGAGAGAAAGCAGAACATTATAACCCATTTATCAATAAAAGATAAAAATAAGTTTTTGAGTAATCAGGCTGTTAGGTGGAAAATTTCACTTCTGTTGTGTTTGGCGTCCGGTCTGAATGCTTTGGACAGAAATGCTTTTGCCATTTTAGCATCAACAATTCAAGCAGAGTTTAGTTGGTCGGATATTGATTATGCCAATCTTACTTCTTTATTTGTATTTAGCTATACTTTAATGTATGCCCTTAGTGGTAAGATTGTAGACAGGATAGGTACAAGAAAGGGGTTTGGCATAGCTGTGGGAAGCTGGTCTTTTGTTGCTGCGATGCATGCTGTAGTAAGTACTTTGGCCCAATTCTCCATAGTACGCTTCTTCTTGGGAATTACTGAATCAGCAAATTTTCCGGCAGGCGTTAAAGCTTCTACAGAATGGTTCCCTCTAAAAGAAAGGGCTTTGGCAATAGGCATATTTAATGCCGGTACTGCAATTGGTGCTGCCGTAGCTGTTCCTTTGGTTTCTTTCATTGCTTTAGCTTTTGGGTGGAGGATTGCTTTCTTAGTAACAGGTCTCCTAGGTTTTGTTTGGTTATTCTTTTGGCTTAGAAATTATTACAGCCCCCAAGATCATCCTAAAATCACAAAAGAGGAAAAGGAGTATATCCTTCAGGATGACATCCCTAGTACAGACAATGAGGGAGAGAAAAAAATTAAGTTAAAGGATTTGCTTAAAAGGAAAGAAACATGGGGATGCTTTTCTGCCAGAATATTAATTGACCCGGTAACTTATTTTTTGCTTTTTTGGATACCGAAATATCTACAGGATGTACAAGGTTTATCCTTAAAAGAGTTGGGATTCGCTGCTTGGTTACCCTATACAGCAATGGGATTGGGAACAATACTTGGAGGATATATCCCAAAGTTATTGATAGAACAGCGGGGGTGGTCTTTGAACAAATCTAGAAAAACCGTTATGGCCATGGCTTCTTTGCTCATACCACTGTTGTGTTTCGTTTTGTTTTCGGGGGCTAATCCCATAATCGCAGTATTACTTATTTCCGGAATTATGTTGTCGCACGGCCTTTGGGCGAACATCACCATACCGTCGGAAATTTACCCTAAACAAGTGCAGGCAACCTTGACCGGTATAGGCGGCACCTTGGGCGGCATTACAGGTGTTATCTCGCAGCAAATGATAGGTAATACAATAACTGCACATTCTTACTTACCCATATTTATTTATATCGGTGGAGCCTATCTCTTTTGCTTTTTTTGTGTGCAATTACTAGTAGGCAAACTGGGAGTCATCAGAAATATTAATAATTAAAATAATTTGTAATATGAATCGTAGAAAAATAAAATTCTTGTTCCTCTATTTATCATTATGTTTTCCATTGTCGGTTATATACGGACAAAAAATAGATAAACAGCCAACGACAGTATCAATAGAAATTCCAGATAATCTGGTATCCATAGATCCTATGATCTATGGACAAATGCTGGAAGACTGTAATGACAAAATTATTTATGGAGGACTTATAAATGAGGATGGTGAAGAGAACAGTAAAGTAAATGAATTACTTAAGCCACTTGATATGCCAGTAATGAGATGGCCGGGTGGTACATTCGTACATGAGTACGATTGGAGGAAAGGTATTGGACCGAAAGAAGAGAGACCTGTTATGCATGAATCTGCATGGAACGGAACTGAAACCCATCAATTTGGTACGGATGAATTTTTACAATGGTGTAAAAAAATTGGAACAGAACCCTATATAAACTTCAATATGGCAAATCATCCCGTATTTGGAGCATCATTGGGTGATGCCTTAAGTTGGATAGAATATGTAAATGGTTCTACAGAAACAATTATGGGAAAGAAAAGAGCACATAACGGACATGAAGAACCTTATGGAGTTAAATATTGGGGTATAGGAAATGAAAATTATGGTTCATATGGAATTAATAAAAAAGAGACTGCTGTACAATACGCAGAGAGGCTTCTCCGATGGTCTAGTGCTATTCGTTTTCAGTATCCGGATCTAGAGTTATTGGGAGTTGGTTATACGTACGAATGGAACGATACTATTTTACAAAAGAATGGGGGACTAATTGATTTCCTTACGATCCACTTTTATATGGGGGCAAAGGTTAAAGACGAAAAACTTCAAAATCCAGAGCAAACATTATATTCACCAGCTAAAATAGAAGTCCATCTTCAAAAGAATGCAGAACTATTAAATGTAATCAATACTAAATTCGGACGTACCGACAAGCCAGTACGATTCAGTATTGATGAATGGAATTGTCGTCATTCTGTTTTTAATGGAGAAAAATATACTTTTACAAGAAATGATCCCAGAAGATTATTTGATATTGTAACTATCGCCGGGATGTTAAATGTATTTATACGTCAGAGTCCCTATGTAGGAATGGCAAATTATATATTTCCTATAAATGGTCACGGAATGGTTAGAACTGTAGGGAACGACGATGCATATGTAACTCCAATTTATTATATTTTCGATTTATACCGAAAATATATGACTGGGAAAAAATTGGATTTTACAATAAAGGGCCCAGAGACTACTATACCGGTTAATACGATATCCCTTGATGGAGCTATAAGTAAAGAGCTCAATACAGGAGATATTACATTGACCTATATAGACGGATCAGCAGTGATGACAGAGGACGGAGATATGCAAATCGCTTTGATAAACCGTTCTCATGATAAAAAACAAAAAGTTAATATAAATGTGCCGAATGGTTATATACCTGTTACAATGTGGAAAATTGATAACAGTGATATAAGTAAAGCAAATTTTGAAAATGAAAGAGATAATATTTCTCTGCAAACAATAAATCTTTCCAAGAAACATTTAAACTCTACTTTTACAATGTCACCCTGTGGATTTATTATGGTTAAATATGAAAGAATTAAATAATTACATGAGGGTTTCTATCGTTAACATTGCCTTTTGTGAGAGAGGAATTCAGTAATTCACCCTTTTCGTTACAGACTAAATGGAGTTTGAACCCAAAAAACCAACCCATTGTACTTTTCCCTCTTTGGGCCAGACCTTTGAATACTTTGTTTGAATGTATACGCTTGTTATGGTATACTTTGATGGGAGTACTATCCACATATGTAATGTAATGCCTGTGCATTCACCAAATCCAACCAATTTAAGCAAAAGCATGAAAGGCACAATAGCCCTGGGTTGCAACTCGATAAAACGGTTGTATGATACGGCATTTGGAAAATAGCTCTTCATGTGCTGACAAATATAAAACAGGTAATAATTCTTGAAATTTTGAAACATTCCACATTGAAAACAAATCATCATAGCAATAATCTCACTCTGTGGCATTTACGTTTTTTCTATACGTTTTTCTATTTCTCCTTTTTATTGCACCGCCGGTTTGGAGTTATGATTCTGTATTTCATTGCGTAAATTCAATTAGTAAATGCAACTAAATATCATTTATTAATGGTCAAAAAGATTCCCAAGGGAACGCGTTCCCTTGGGAAAGTTGGCCAAAATGTTTATAATAGTTGTATTATGAAAAAATTT
>JAQWBH010000007.1 GCA_028707405.1 Parabacteroides sp.
TGGACCTCCTCGTGGCAGTGGTCCTTTCTAGTTGAACAAAATACCTACTTAATGACAATGCAAACAATCTATATATTCTAGATTGTTAAAAGTCTGTTAAACACTTGCTTTTCTAATAGCAAGTGTTTATTTTTACCTTGTTATTAAATTAAAAACATCAAATAAATGTTAGCGGCCATATATGTGCAAATTCAATGGATAGTCGGATTGATATTTATTATATTATATGCCGTTACAACAGTGAGTGTTATCCTAGTTACCGTTGCGGAAAATAGAAATCCCCTAAAAACAATCTCCTGGGTAATTGTCCTACTGTTTGCCCCCGTTATTGGTTTGTTAGCCTATTGCTTTTTAGGACAGGATAATAGAAAACTCCGTGTCATCTCCCGACGAGCATATAAACGGATCATGAAACGTTCACAAGAAGGTAAAATGCCACAAGATGTGTGTTCAGTTCCGGCTCCATACCTTCCTTTAGTCACCCTATTAACTAACAGCAAACAATCGTCACTACTTTATGGCAGCGAGATCACAGTTTATACCAGTGGGGAAGAAAAATTCAAAGATCTAATCCATGAATTGAATATCGCTAAACATCATATCCATCTGCAATATTACATTTTTTGTGACGATGAAATAGGTAATCGCATCAAAAACATACTAATAGCAAAAGCAAAAGAAGGAGTAGAAGTACGCGTTTTATATGATGACGTAGGCTGTTGGAATGTTAAGAACAAATTCTTCAAAGAGATGAGAGAAGCGGGCGTCGAAGTGTATGCCTTCCTGAAAGTTGCTTTCCCTATCCTCACCAGTAAGGTAAATTATCGTAATCACCGAAAAATTGTAGTGATTGACGGTAAGGTAGGATTTATGGGGGGAATGAATATTGCAGATCGTTATATAAAAGGAACAAACTGGGGATCATGGCGTGACACACATTTCAAAATACGCGGGAAAGGTGTCCATGGACTACAAGCTTCATTTTTAATAGACTGGTATGTAATAAGTAAAAAGTTATTGAATGATAAGGTCTATTATCCGGCTGCTCCAGTCTATAATAAAGACAATATCATGCAAATTGCAACAAGTGGACCTGTAGGACAATGGCGTACATTATTGCAAGCTGCCATATTTGTACTTTCAAATGCGAAAAAATATATTTATATTCAAACTCCTTATTTTCTCCCTACAGAGGGAATCAACCAAGCACTCCAAACGGCAGCCCTAGGGGGAGTCGATGTAAGACTAATGCTTCCGGAACGCTCTGATACACGCACTGCAAATATGGCGACACATTCGTTTTTGGATGAGATGGTAAAAGCCGGAGTAAAAGTCTATTTTTATAAAGTTGGTTTTTTGCACTCAAAACTTATCGTCACTGACGATGAACTTACTTGCATTGGATCCGCAAATGTCGATTTCAGAAGTTTTGAACACAACTTCGAGATCAATGCGTTTGTCTATGAACCGGCTTTTGCCATACATATGAAAAAAATATTCATGCACGACATAAATAACTGTGAGCATATTATCCCGTCAAAATGGCTCAAGCGTCCCCTTAAACAACGATTAGCCGAATCATTTATGAGACTCTTTTCTCCCTTATTATGAAAATCTATTTATCGCTTGTTTTAATAAAAATGGAAAAATTAACAGCTCCATACTCGCGATGCTGGTAAAAAAAAGGCAATTGTGAAAAATCGTTTATCTTAGGATGTTCCATGATGAAAAGTCCGCCTTCACGCAATAAGTCATTAGCAAAGACAAGCTCGGGAACAGAAGGAAGTTCTTTTAATGCATAAGGTGGATCCGCAAATATAAAATCAAAGCTATTTTCTGGAACTGAATGGAGATAACGAAAAACATCTCCTCGCACTAATTGTAACGAATTTGTTTTTAATTCCTTAGCCACTTTTGCAATAAATGACGCATGTGCATTATTCTTTTCTACTGCAACAACATGTTTACATCCACGTGAGAGTAGTTCAAACGAAATACTACCGGTCCCCGCAAATAAGTCTAGTGCCTCTAAATCATCTAAATCAATAAGATTATTAACAACATTGAATATATTTTCCTTAGCAAAATCCGTTGTCGGACGCGCACTGAAAGAAGAGGGAACATCAAATCGCCTATGCCCATATATACCATTGATTATTCGCATAATAATAATGTAATTATATCTAGCGGAGCTTTACGAACTTCCAATCCCAGCAAATATGCCTCCGAGGGAATATCCAATAAATCTATATACTGTATATATTGATGCAATGCATCAGCAACACGAGCTCTTAAAGTGGGCTCTCCATAAATTCTCAATCGGTCTGTTTCTTGATTCAAACCAGTCTGTTTCCATACATATAATATATAGTACAAAATATCCTCTGCTTGTTCATGAACAAAAGAATTGGAAAACTGCAACACACCTTGACAAAAACAAGCTACATCAATCCATTCAGAATGTAATACCACATACAACAATCTCGGAAGAAAATTTCGACTCTGCTTCTTCCACCAATTTAACTGAGGTGTCATATAATGAAAAAAAACAGGATTAATTATTGAACGGGAACAAAACTCATAAGTCTCCTCTTCTAAAGGAAACAATAAATAAGTTTCTTTATCTTTCAACTCGTTATACAATCCATGCCCCAAATCTGCCGAGAAAGCAAATGCAAGAAGCTTATCTTTCTGATCATCGCGAAAAGCTACTGCCGGCATTAAAATATATTTAGGTGATACACAAACTATAAAGAATCGTTTAAAAGGCCATCCAAGGCATTCATTGTCAAAAAAATAATCTTTAAGCGAAGTTATATACGGTCGGCTTCGATCGAACTCAACTTCTTGATAGAAGAAAGAATCGCTGGTCGAAGAATCATAACCCGTAAAAGAAAGTCCACCCGACCGAAGTCGGATGGACACTACATATCTTTCCGCATTATCAGCTGTCAACTTCGCAGAAATCGACATACGGATTACTCCCAGTTACCTGCGTTATTGTTAATTTCAGTCAATGACCCAACACGCAAACCCGGGTACTTATTTGCCTTCGAAGCCTTGTATTTCAGATTAGCAACCAACTTTTTGTTCAAGTCGCCCAGATAATCATCATACAAAACACCACACTGGAACACTTTAACACTGTAACCGGAACCCGATTTCAGAGTTGCTGTATCCATAGAAAACTTGACATCCGAACCAGGGACTTTGTCAATATTCGCAAAATCGTAATTTTTGCCAAGTAATGTATCACCAGCAGCTACCCAAACAGTATCACGTCTGATAATACCTTTCTTAACAGCTTCACGTTCTGTAAGACCCTGTTCCAACTGATCGTCAGTCAAAACACCTTCCTTAACCAAGAAGGGCAACTTCTCAGAAGTAAGGAACTTTTTCAGTTCATCAAAATTTGCTGCATGTACTTTATGAATATTTTTATACTCTATTTGAGCTTTCCGAATATCAACCAAACGCTTCTCAATGGCTTTCTCGCGCTGGTCTTTAGTATCACGAAACTCAATTGGAGTAATAATACTCTGATAGCACATGTATGCGAGCAGAATAACTGCTGCAAACAATAAAATCTTAACTGTAACTTTCATGGTTTATATGTTTTTTGAATTTATTTCGCTCGGCAAATTTAAAAAAGAATCTTTAAAGAACTATCTTTATCGCGAAAATTATTGCAATCAAAATGATAAATAGTTATTTGATGGACAAAATAAGACTAAATTTGCCTTATAATCCCACAGAAAATCAACTTTTCGCGTTAAAAAAGCTTTCTGCCTTTCTCTTTATAAACAACAAAAAGACCCTTTTACTGATAAAAGGATACGCTGGAACTGGAAAAACATCATTCATTGGTGCTTTAGTTAAAACAATGAATGAGTTTCAACAAAAAAGCATTCTTTTAGCCCCGACAGGACGTGCAGCCAAAGTATTCTCAAATTACGCCGAAGAAAAAGCATACACCATCCACAAAAAAATTTATCGACAAAAAGCCTTCTCTAATGAACAAACAGGTTTTATCCTCAACGACAATCTGCATAAAAACACGCTGTTCATTGTGGATGAAGCCTCTATGATTTCAAACGAAGTCAGTACTTCTTCTAGCTTCGGGTCCGGACATTTATTGGACGACCTTATATATTATGTATACTCAGGTGAGAACTGCCGGCTCATCATGATGGGCGATGTTGCACAATTGCCTCCTGTCATGCAAATCGAAAGTCCGGCTTTGAATATGCAGACATTGGAAAAATATAATCTAAACGTTGAAGAAATTCTTCTTACCCAGGTTGTAAGGCAAAGTGAGGATTCAGGGATCTTATATAATGCCACTCGGCTTCGAGAAGCTTTACACAACAAAAATGTAGAAATATATCCAAAAATATGCTTGGGAAGTTTCCCTGATATAAAAAAAGTCAGTGGCGAAGATTTGATTGAGGAAATTTCATCGGCATATAGCCGTGATGGAATAGAAGAAACCATGATCATTTCGCGATCCAACAAGCGAGCTAACATATATAATAATGGCATAAGAAACCGCGTCCTTTATCGTGAGGAAGAACTCTCTTCCGGAGACCGGCTAATGGTGGCGAAAAACAATTACTATTGGACGAAGGATAACAAGGAAATGGACTTTATTGCCAATGGAGAAATTATTCAAGTAGTGCACGTTCGGCGAACCTATGAACAATATGGGTTCCGCTTTGCAGACGTTATCGTCAGCTTTCAAGACTACGCCCTTGAAACAGAAGTAAAACTGCTGCTGGATACACTTCAAACAGAAACGCCATCACTTCCCCAAGAACTGAACAACAAGCTCTACTATAACATACTAAAAGAATACGACGAGATAAAGACTAAGTCCGATAAGATAAAAAAAATGAAAGCCAATCCATATTACAATGTCTTGCAAGTTAAATATGCTTATGCAGTCACTTGCCATAAAGCACAAGGTGGACAATGGATGAATGTATTTCTCGATATCGGCTACATCACAAAAGATATGTTAGGAGAAGACTTCTATAGGTGGCTCTATACAGCTTTTACCCGAGCAACACACAAACTATATCTAGTTAATCTGCCCGAACAATTCATCGAGAAGTCATGATTTATAGAATATAACTGAGTTAAAAAATATTTTGACTATAAGAATGTAATCAACATATTCAATAAAATATCTATTTTTGTACTATAATACTGAGGAGGTATCTCCAACTCCTCTAAAAAATAAAAGAATGGCGAATAAAGACAGAATTATTCATTTGCTTTCCGACATCAAAGATCTAGAGTCAGCAATTTCCGGAATGCAGGAAGCGGAAATATATCCGGCTTCTTTTTTCAGTCAGTCGTTCGACATGACTTACAAAATACTAAAAGACATTCATTCTATTGAAGCGAAGCAGATTGAAATGTTGCGACAACAAATGGAAGAACATCAAACAATCATACAGACAATTTCCAGTCATCCTAATGATATCGGGACCTCTCTCGAATATCTATCTGAAGCACCTATGATTGAGACAAGTGCCCAAACCAAAGAACCAGAAAAGCCAGCTGAAGAAATAAAACCACCTATTGCTGAAGAGACGACTGTTCTCCAAACGCCGGTATATAATCCAGCGAATGAACGAAATAGTGTATTCCTCAGTGATGTCATAGAAAAAAAGAAACTTACAGACTTCAGCAAAGCATTGAGTCTCAATGAACGTTTTCGTTTTAAAAAAGATTTATTCAGAGGCGATGACACGTATATGAATAAAACACTCAATCTCCTCAACAACATGCATTCATATAAGGAATCTGTCGATTATCTTAGTAATGAACTAAAATGGGATATGGAAGACAATACCGTAGGAGACTTTATTCGGCTATTGGAAAAGAAATTTCTATAATCATTAATGAAGTCCTTTTAAATAAAACAATATGGCAAAACTGACCGTAGTACCTACCCCGATTGGGAATCTGGAAGATATGACTTTCCGAGCTATTCGAGTGCTGAAAGAGGCAGATCTCATTTTAGCTGAAGACACACGTACTACCAGCATCTTGCTTAAACACTATAGCATAGAAAACAGAATGCAGTCGCATCACAAATTTAATGAGCATCAAACGGTAGAACTGATAGCCGAACGTATCAAAGAAGGCAAAAATATTGCCCTTGTATCGGATGCCGGCACGCCTGCCATTTCCGATCCCGGCTTTATGTTGGTTCGTGAGTGTATCCGGCAAAACATAGAAGTTGAATGTTTGCCCGGTGCCACTGCTTTTGTGCCAGCCTTGGTATCTTCAGGCCTTCCTGATGAAAAATTTTGCTTTGAAGGTTTCCTCCCTCAAAAAAAAGGACGTCAGACACGATTAAAAGAGTTGTCAGAAGAATGCCGCACAATGATTTTCTACGAATCTCCTTTCAGAATTTGCAAAACATTAACTCAGTTTGCTGAATACTTTGGAGCAGAGCGACAAGTCTCAGTTTCGCGTGAAATATCAAAAATCCATGAAGAAACTGTTCGTGGAACTTTGGAAAAGATAATAGCTCATTTTACAATGAACGAACCAAAAGGCGAATTTGTTATTGTCCTAGGAGGCAAAAATAAGAAAGAGAAAAGGAATAATAACGATACTGAATAAATACATAAAAACAGAGAAGTATATGAAAAAAGTAGCATTTGCAATTATTATTTGCGCCACTATGTTGGCTTCCTGCGGACAGCAATCATCCGACTACCAAAAGTTAAAGACAGAGAATGATTCTCTGAAGATTGAAAATACCAAGAATACGGAAGAGATGAATGAAATCATCGCAACCCTAAATGATGTAGAAACGGACATCCAATCTATCCGCGATGCTGAAAACTTTCTGAATATTCAACAGCAGAATGGAGATCTTGCCAAAAGCAATCGCGAACAGATCAAGGAAAATATGCAACTCATCACGGAAACGCTGAAAAAAAACAGACAACAAATCAGTGATCTTCAATCTAAATTAAAAAAGAGTAAACTACAATCGGCTGCTTTGAAAAAAACAATCGAACGCCTCACTTCCGAACTTGATCAGAAGGCAACTATGATTGTTGCTCTGCAAGAGGATTTGGCTAAGAAGAATATCCGTATTCAGGAACTGGATGAAACTGTTGCTTCACTCAACACAAATGTTGAAGATCTCTCAAACAAGAATGCCGAACAGTCAAAGAAAATCAATTCTCAAGACAAAGCACTCAACACTGCTTACTACTGTTTCGGTACAGCCAAAGAGCTCAAAAACCAAAAAATTCTTACGGGTGGTGGATTGTTTTCTAAATCCAAAGCGCTGCAAAGCGGGTTCAATAAAGACTATTTTATCACTATCGACATCCGCGAAGTAAAAGAGATTCCATTATTCACACATAAAGCAAGCTTAAAATCCAATCATCCGACCGGATCTTACGAGTTTGTAAAAGACAGCGAAGGAAACATGACATTGAAAATTACAGATATCAAATCATTCTGGAGCCTTGGAAAATACTTGGTAATAGAAGTAGGATAATGAGATACAAAAGTCTGTTTTTCGACTTAGACGATACGTTGTGGGCAACGTATCAGAATAACACAGAATGCCTCGAAGAACTATATACCGCACACAATCTTGGTCGGTATTATACCTCCTTCGAGGCATTTCTGAATATTTACTGGCCGCATAATGACCAACTCTGGGAAGCGTATCGCAAAGGGGCCATTGACCGTAAAACACTGATCGTAGAGCGATTCCGCTACATGCTACAGCCGTTGGGCATTGAAGATACAAAATCAGTTCTTGCTATCAATAATGAATTTCTTCAGCGTACAACCACAAAAACCCGCCTTATCGAAGGAGCCATTGATATACTAGATTATCTCCACCCGAACTACCGTTTGTTCATCCTCTCCAATGGCTTCCACGAAGTACAACTCAAGAAATTGGTCAACTCAGGATTAGCTCCCTATTTCGAGAAGATGATTCTTTCGGAAGATGCCGGTATTCAAAAACCGCAAAAGGGCATATTTGATTATGCTCTGGTCAATACAAATTCAACCCGCAAGGGCAGCCTCATGATCGGCGACAGCTGGGAGGCCGACATTGAAGGAGCCAGAAATGCGCAAATTGACCAGTTATGGCTAAACCCAAACAAGCTGAAACCTCACAAATTTAGGCCCACTTACACTGTTGGAACACTTAACGAGATTATGACTATTCTCTAACAGAATAATTCGTACCAAAAATAATACTCTCCTCAACAAAAATACAATGCCACGGCTTTTCCTAAACACTACGCAGCTTTTAATACCAACGAAGAATTTTGGATATAAAATTAAAATTCTGAAGTAAAATGAAACTGTATCTTAGGAAAATCATGTTGCGCCATCATAAGCACATAGCTTGAATCAGCCATATAAACATCACGTCCCTCCCTATCAATGGCCATATACTGAGCCTTACGCTTTTTGAAATTATCAAACACTTCTGAATCGTCGCATTCAATCCAACAGGCCTTATATAGGTTTAATGGTTCCCATGTACATTGGGCACCATATTCATGCAGAAGACGGTATTGGATAACCTCAAACTGAAGTTGTCCGACCGTACCGATAATCTTACGGTTATTAAACTGGTTTACAAATAGCTGTGCCACACCTTCGTCCATCAACTGTTCAATGCCTTTGTTAAGCTGCTTTGACTTCATCGGATCGGCATTTTCAATATACTTGAACATCTCCGGAGAAAAACTAGGAAGACCTTTAAAATGTAAATCTTCACCTTCTGTCAGTGTGTCACCGATCTTGAAATTGCCTGTGTCCGGAAGTCCTACGATGTCGCCGGCATAAGCCTCATCAACAACTTCTTTTTTTTGAGCCATAAAAGCCGTCGGACTGCTGAAACGCATCCACTTGTTGAATCGCACATGCTTATAGTTCATATTACGTTCGAAGCGTCCGGAACATACTTTGACAAAAGCGATGCAACTACGATGATTCGGATCCATGTTGGCGTGTATCTTAAAGATAAAACCCGAAAACTTTTCCTCATCAGCCATCACTGTCCGCTCCACGGCCTGAACAGAACGAGGGGACGGGGCAATATTAATAAAACAATCAAGCAATTCTTTCACTCCGAAATTATTTAGTGCAGATCCAAAAAAAACAGGAGCAATATTTCCTTTCAGATACTCCTCCACGTCAAACTGCGAATATACTCCTTCTATTAGCTCGATATCTGCACGCAACTTTGAAGCTTGTGCGGGATCAATATAATTTTCAAGTTCCGGACTATTGATATTTTTAAACTCAATGTTTTCGGTGACATACTGCTTGCTGGGCGTATAAAGATTCAGTTTTTCTTCATACAAATTGTAAACACCACGAAAACGCGGCCCCATATCAATAGGCCAACTCAATGGACGCACCCTAATCTGCAATTCTTCTTCCAATTCATCAAGCAAATCGAAAGAATCCTTACCCTCACGGTCCATTTTGTTGATAAAAATGATCACCGGCGTTTTACGCATGCGACACACTTCCATTAATTTACGAGTCTGAGTCTCAACACCTTTTGCAGCATCAATCACGATAATGACGCTATCAACAGCAGTCAACGTACGAAACGTATCCTCAGCAAAATCTTGATGCCCAGGCGTATCAAGGATGTTTATCTTGTGATCCGCATAATCAAAAGCCATCACGGAAGTTGCAACCGAAATACCGCGCTGCTTCTCTATTTCCATCCAATCAGATGTAGCTGTACGTTTAATTTTATTTGATTTGACAGCCCCAGCCACATGTATGGCTCCCCCAAAAAGCAGTAATTTCTCTGTCAGCGTCGTCTTTCCGGCATCGGGATGACTAATGATAGCAAACGTTCTTCTCTTGTTGATCTCTTCTGTATATTGACCCATTCTATTATTGATTTTCTTTTTTCAAAATACGAACACACTCACGCAAGCTAGTTTCCCAATGAGGAATAAGCAATCCGAAAGTCCGTTTAATTTTCATCTTATTTAATACACTATAATGCGGACGAGCTGCTTTCGACGGATAGTCCTTTGTTTCTATAGGAAACACATATGGATGAAGATCTGCCAGTTGTAAAATTTTTACTGTAAAATCATACCAACTACAAACGCCCTCATCAGAAAAATGATAAATTCCTGGAATCCAAAGTCCTTTCTGGTCATACTCAATAATATGCATCATGGCCAAAGCCAAATCCGTCGCATAAGTAGGCGTTCCAATCTGATCAAACACTACGCGTATTTCATCACGCTCATGACCGAGACGAAGCATCGTCTTCACAAAGTTATTGCCATATTCACTGTAAAGCCAAGCTGTACGAATCACGATAGCTGAAGGACATATCTCAAACAGAGCCAATTCGCCTGCCAGTTTGGTCCTTCCATAGACAGAAACCGGACATGTCGGATTTACCTCTTCATATGGCACGTAGTTTGTTCCATCGAACACATAATCCGTTGATATGTGAATAACTTTCGCTCCATTTTCGAAGGCAGCTTCTGCCAGATTTTTCACGGCATCACAATTTAGACGAAAACACGATAACTCGTTATCTTCAGCCTTATCAACTGCCGTATAAGCAGCACAATTCAAAATGTAAGATATCTGATTTTGTGAAACAAAAGCACGCACAGCAGCGGCCTTTGTTATGTCCAGTGTATCCACATCCGTAAACAAAAACTCATACTGCGGATAATGGTCTGAAATCTTGTAAAGCGAACTTCCCAACTGTCCGCTTCCACCGGTTACCAATATTTTTTTTATCATTCTTTCAATCCTCCAACTTTAGTTCGCCATTTATATCATCACGATACTTTGCAGAAAGCATCGCTAAGAAAGCACTGATCTGCTTGATAGCCTCCATCGTTTCCACGCAGATCGCTTTCCCTTGCATTTTCAAAATCAGATAACCATATAAAGCATTAAAGCAAACCTCAATCTCAGGCAAGTCTTCGCCTCCCGATTTAGCTCGCAACTGTACAATATATGGTAACGTCTTGTAATATGTGGCTCCGTAAACCATCTCTTTTGGCGACTTAAGCAAACGCAAATGTAAATCCGTGAGCGTAATAATCACATTCTTATTCAACTGAATATGACCTTTTTCCATTACTCCTTCGGAGCGCATCATTTCGATCAAATCTTCGTACCAATGCGCAATTTCTTCTTTAACATTATCAGGTTGATCATATTGTGATACAATGGTTGCCCGAATCTGATCCATATCAAAGCAATTTGCACGTATCAGATCTTCAACCTGCCACATATACAACAAATACTCAGCGATATTCTCTTTCCTTTTTTGTCTTGCAATAAACATATTATAATGATAGACTATAATCAGATATGGCCTGATAAAATTCCGAATCTTTGACGCCAAGCTGACGACAAACCAAACGTGCAGCATTCATGTTAATCAGGAAATAGGCATCACAAATTCTTACCGGGAATTCTCCATAACGTGTTTTTAAGAACACTTGCCCATCTCGTTTATCCGTCTCATGGGTATTATAGGGCATAGCCGTAATGTCTTCCCTTACATGTTCTGCTAAACGTTTAACAGCCTCATCACCATCAAAGTAAATCAACTTGCCTTCGCGTTCGATTGATTGAGAAAAACTATTAAACATGTCATAATAAGCATCCGATGAAGTATGCCCTGTCGACTCCGTCCACGCCAAATTAGTCACTACTGCAATATGTGGGCGATAAAATTCCAAACGGAAACGTTTATCCAATGCTGATGTCGTACGTTCATCACCTTCAATAAGCGCAAAGCGAGCTTCATAATCCAGCGAAATACAACCTTCCAAATTAGAAATATGAGTGGTTATGGCATAATTAAAAGGCCACTTTTTCTGCTTCAGAACGTAGATTATCATTGAGATAATACTTTTCTTTCCTCGACTACCCGAAACAACAATCCGAGTCTTAGACTTTGTCCATCTAAAAATAAATTCCGGAATAGAAACGACTAACAACCCTAATTCTCTAGCACGCACTAATTCAGGATTATCTTTCTGAACCGTTGCCCCAATAATAACAAACAAGATATCCTTTGTTATGTTTTCTGTAAACCACCCATCGCCACGACAATCACAACCGCTGTATCTTAACAAATTAATAACAGCGTCAGTTAATCCCCTCCCTGACACACTGACTTCATATTCTTTTTGATTAAGGGCCAGTGCCAAATCAAAAACTAATGGTTCTGTAATGGAGATTAAATGTACTTTTTGCATTGCTTATATTTTGCTGCAAAGGTAATCATTTTCAATAAAAGAGATTACAATTCACGGAAGAAAACTATTTACCCTTCATAGAGAAGTTATTACCCGGATTTCTTGTTAAAGAGTATATACATGCTGCCGACACCAATATTTGTGATGCATAATAAGTTGGGAGCATCAACGTATAAAGCAACTGTTGATGCAGAAATTCCCGAATCGATATCAATGTATCCGAAAAGACAAGACAAACGATGCCTATAAAGAAAAGCATTTGTGTCGCCTTATCCAGCGAAAGTCCCCAGGCTGCAGCAACAGAAAAACACGAAACAAGAATATACAGGCATACAGCCGTCAGTAATACACCATTTGATATATTTGGCATCAATGCGATAAAGAAATATGCCATATAGCAAACAAGCAACAGGCAAAAAAAACGAATGCTCCAACGACCATTCTTCAGACAGAAAAAAATATAAAACAGATGAGCGGCAAAAAACAAAGCAATGCCATACATAAAACGGATTTCCGATCCTGCGCGGGTAAACAACATCCGATCGCCAGCAAGAGAAAAAAGAAAAGCCAGCACAATAATGCCCCAATCTACAACAGTCTTATGGCGCACCACCAATACACCAACTATTACCGCACATGAAAACGTAGTCAAAAAATCATACAAGTACCGATGAGTTATAATATAACAAATCATAAACGCGACAGGGAATAACAAAGGCAAATACTTCTTTATCGACATGGTTGATTGATATTTTTTACAAATATACAAACTTCAGAAAACACCTCAAACAGATATACAAATTTTTACTATCTCTTCAAAATTATAAAAAGAAACAGCACATACGCTATTAATGCAAAAAGTAATTGGTTTCTATTACAAAAGCAACTATTTTTGCTTTCAAATAAATATATACTCATGGACATTCAACTTATCGATTCCGGATTCTTCTATGCTGACGGTGGTGCCATGTTTGGTGCTATACCTAAAGTTTCCTGGAATCGTCGCTACCCGTGCAACGAACGCAACGAATGTGTGTTGGCGTTACGAAGCGCTTTAATAACAACTGACGACAATCGACTCATCCTCATCGATAATGGTGCAGGCATAAAACATCTCAAGCAATTAAGTTACTATAAGTTTTTTGATACGCATGACTTATCGGAAAAATTAAGCACATACGGAATAACCCCGGAACAAATTACAGATGTTGTTTTTACTCATCTTCACTTCGATCATTGTGGATATACCACCTTTGAAAAGAAAAAAGGCGAAGCGGAACTCTGTTATTCATCCAGATTCTCCAATGCCAAACATTGGGTCAGTCATGCACAATGGGAAAGCTTTATTCATCCCAATGCCCTCGAAAACAGTTCTTATTTTATTGAAGACATGCAAGTTATAGCAGATAGCCATCAACTCTGTCTGATTGATAAAGATACCTTGCTTTGTCCCCAAATAGAACTACGTTTGTTTAATGGACATACACAAGGACAAATCGTAACATACATAAAAGAAGATACCGACACGTATGTCTACTGTGGCGACGTTATTCCTCTGGAAGCCAGCATCTCTCCTGCATGGATTTCAGCTTACGATATTGAACCTGTAGTTTCCTATAATGAGAAAATCAAGATGCTGGACGAAGCCGCCGAGCAAAACCAGATTCTGATATTCAGTCATGACGCTTATCATCCAATGAGTAAAGTCAAAAAAGTAAACAACATCTATATCAAACAATCCATATAAGTCTGCACATGGAGCATTATCATGAACATCATCAATTTGAAGCCTATTCACCAAAGCGCGCATTCATCATTGGTATTGCGCTTAACTCTGCCTTTGTCATTGTTGAATTTGCGGCAGGCTTCTGGCAACATTCATTAGGCCTGCTTTCTGATGCAGGGCACAATCTGGGAGATGTAGCTAGTCTAATACTTGCCATGCTGGCTTTTCGTCTGGCCGAAGTGCATCCTACCTCAAGCTATACCTATGGGTTTAAAAAAAGTACAGTATTAGTATCGTTGCTTAATGCCGTTATACTGCTCGTCGCCGTGGGTATTATCATTGCAGAGAGCATCAGTAAATTCATAACTCCCCAAGCCGTTGAAGGTTCTACTATTGCCTGGGTAGCAGGAATAGGCGTTATCATCAATGCCATCACTGCCTGGCTTTTTATGAGCGGTAAAGATAAAGACCTAAATATCAAAGGGGCGTATTTACATATGGCTGCTGATGCATTGGTTTCTATCGGTGTAGTAGTTTCAGGAATCATTATAGCGCAAACGCAATGGTATATTGTCGATCCTATCATCGGATTTATCATTGCTCTTATCATCATATACTCTACGTGGGGGTTACTACGAAACAGCCTTCGTCTTTCGCTGGATGGTGTACCTGAAGGAATAAATATAAATAAAATAATCCAATCAATCAGCGCTATCAACGGTATAGAGAACATACATCACTTGCATATTTGGGCAATCAGTACAACCGAAACGGCCTTAACTGCCCATGTACTTATCAAAGACGCGCAGCAAATGTCGCCGATCAAACACCAAATCAAAGACAAATTGATGGAAATGGGGATTCAACATGTAACCTTAGAATTTGAAACAGAAGGAACTTGCTATGGGGAGTGTTGTTCATGAAGAAATGGCAAAAATAGAAATAAAGATTAGTTGTGTATCCCAAAATAAGCATGTACATTTGTTATGTCAATATTCTGTGAATGAAAAAATATCTATGCTTCTTACTGATGATCCTTTTTGCAACTTCCGCTGTTAGCCAGCGAAAGAAAGTAGCTGTTGTTCTTGGCGGTGGCGGAGCAAAAGGTGTTGCTCATATTGGCGTTCTCAAAGTATTGGAAGAAGCAGGAATTCCAATAGATATCGTAACAGGTACAAGTATGGGTGCTATAGTTGGAGGGTTATATGCAATAGGATATTCGCCGGAAGAAATAGAAAAGATGGTCGACAGTCAGGACTGGGAAATGCTTCTAAGTGATCATATAAAACGAGATCGGTTGTTTTTCCCCGAAAAAGAGAATGCAGAACGTTATATCATCTCGCTTCCTTTTGGAATGGCAAAAAAAGATCGTGTTATTGAAGGCATGATTAAAGGACAGAATTTGCAAAACCTATTCTCAAATCTAACTATTGGCTATCAAGATTCGGTCGATTTCAACCATTTTAATAAACGATTTGCCTGCGTTGCCGTTGATATGGTAACAGGAAAAGATTACGTATTTCATCACGGAAGCCTTCCTGTTGCCATGCGTGCCAGTATGGCTATTCCAGCCGTTTTTGCGCCTGTTCGATTAGATAGCATGGTGCTTGTTGACGGTGGTTTGAACAATAATTATCCGGTTGATGTAGCAATCGCTATGGGTGCAGACATTATTATCGGCGTTGATCTGGCAACAAGCGACCTTCGACAACGTAACAGGCTTTATACTCCAGGTGATATTGCCACTCAAATCATCGCACTTCACGGCTTTGAAAAATACAATCTTAATAAACAACATACTGATCTGCTGCTACGCCCGAATATGGAACCATATCGTTCCACAAGTTTCACCCATGCAGCGCTTGACTCTCTTGTCCAACGAGGTGAACAATGTGCCAGAAGTCGATGGACTGATATTCTCGCTTTAAAGAAGGAAGTTGGCGTTGCCAGTGATTATCGTCCGGAAGAATATAAGTTCAAACGACCAGTCTTCCCAACAGACAGCTTTTATATTCGTCATATCTCATTTACAGGTGCCGATGCCCGTGATATTAATTGGCTAAAAAAAATTAGCGGCTTGAAGGAAAACAGCTTACTGACTGTAAACAAACTACAGAATGCAATGTCAATACTTATTGGCACAAATGCTTATTCGAATGTCAATTACAAACTTACAGGTGATAAACAACAAGATTTGGATCTTGAAGTCCAAGCTAAATCCGTCAGTTCAGTCAATGTCGGATTACGATTTGACTCTGAAGAAATAATCGGCGTTTTACTCAATGCGACCTACGACTATCGCCGCAACTTCCGTTCTAAATTAGCATTTACCGGACGTGTCGGGGAAAAATTATCCTATGTGCGTTTGGATTATTCAATAGCTCGAACTCCGTTGCGCAACTTCAACTTGTCTTATCAGTTTGACTATCATGATTTAGATATCTATCATAAAGGAGATAAGATTTATAATACAACCTATACACATCATTTGGCCGAATTTGCCTATTCGGACATGAACTGGTTGAGTTTCAAGTTTAAAATTGGAATGCGATATGAATATTATGATTACAATTCCTTTTTGGCAAAAACCGAAAGCAGTCAATACAACGTCAAACCTAAACGATTTCTCAACTATTTTGCTTCAGCAAATTTAGAGACCTTCGATCGTCGATATTTTCCGGACAAGGGGTTCTCTTTGCAAGCTGATTATTCTGTTTATACTGACAATTTTGTTAAATATGATGGAAGTTCCCCTTTTTCGGCATTATCAACTAATCTGGCAACAATCGTACCATTATCAAGTCGCTTAAGTATTTTGCCCAGTTTATATGGACGTGTTCTTATAGGACATAATGTTGCATATCCGTATCTGAATGCTTTAGGTGGAGAGATTTTTGGCAGATATGTACCTCAACAAATGCCTTTTGCAGGGATTAGTCATCTTGAAATTCTGGATAATGCCCTAGCTGTTATGCGCTTTCAGTTTCGCGAACGTATAATAGCTAACAATTATATTTCTTTGATTGCCAATTATGCTATCCATCAAAATAGTTTTTTGAAACTTATAGACGGACAAAGCATATGGGGAGGTAGCATTGGTTATGCTTACAACAGTTTTGCCGGACCACTCAATGCGAACATCGGGCTGTCAAGTAGAAACAAAAAAGTACAATTCTATTTAAATTTGGGATTTTACTTTTAATACAGAATATGATAATAATTAATGTAGGAGGAATATAAAATGAATAGAATTTATCTGAGCTGTTTAGTTTTGGGTTGTTTATTTGGAACAACTTTATGCTTAAAAGCGCAAATTAGTCTGCCATCGATTTTTACAGACCATATGGTTTTGCAACAAAATAGTAAAGTTGCCATCTGGGGATGGGGTGCAGCACATAATACCATATCGGTTGTCGGGAGTTGGGCGCCCGGCGATACAGCAAAAGCTGTTGCTGCATCCGATGGTTCATGGAAAACAACATTAACAACAATCAAAGCGGGTGGTCCGTACGCCATCTCTATTACAGGCAGTGGAGAAAAAATACTCCAAGACGTTATGCTAGGAGAAGTTTGGTTATGCAGTGGGCAATCGAATATGGATTTTAATGCCGATTGGAAACTAATGAACAAAGAAGCAGAAATAGCGGCGGCCAATCATCCTAATATCCGCATCTTTAATGTTTTAAAACGAGGAGCAGCATTTCCGCAAAACAATTGTGAAGGAGCATGGGCAATATGCACCCCCAATGTAATGAGGAATACTAGTTCTGTTGCTTACTTTTTCAGTCGCAATCTACAAGATTCTTTAAAAGTTCCGGTCGGTCTGATCGTGACAGCCTGGGGAGGTACTCCGGCTGAAGTATGGACTCCAAAAGAAAAGGTTATGTCAAATGAATCAATAGTAAAAGCCATTCCAGCTAAAACATATCCTTGGTGGCCTGTAGAACCGGGTGTACTTTATAACCAAATGATTCATCCGTTCGTTCCATATGGCATTGCCGGAGCTATCTGGTATCAAGGCGAAGCCAATGTCGACCATTCTTCATCTTATGCAACCCTATTAAAAACGATGATCGAAAGTTGGCGCAAAAACTTTGAAAAAGAATTTCCATTTTATATTGTTCAGATTGCCCCATACACATACAAGTCTAGTGATAATGGACCGGCAAAAGTTCGTGAAGCCGAAGAATGGGTATCCAAAAATATCCATCAATCAGGGCTAGTAGTCACTTCAGACTTAGTTAACGACATAAATGACATTCATCCCGTCAATAAACAGGACGTAGGTTTACGTTTAGCCAAGCTGGCCTTAGTTCAAACTTATGGCAGAGTTGCCTCAGGATATGCTTCTCCTTTACTTGAAAATATAAGAATAGAAAAAAATAAGGCGATACTTTCATTCAGCCATGCCGAGAATGGCCTCATTTGCAAAGGGAAGCAAGTTACAGGTCTGACCGTTGCCGGGGAAGACGGATCTTTTGTAAATGCAAAAGCAAAAATCAAAGGAAACGAATTGATTGTTTCAGCTCCAAAGATTAAGCATCCTGTGAAAGTAGAATACTGCTTTGATGATGCAACAGTCGGCAATTTGTTCAACACAGAAGGACTCCCGGTAGCTCCCTTTCGTACAAATGCAGAATAAAGAATGATTTTCTAACAATGATATATTATAAAAACTAAATATGAACGAACAAATTTTACAGTTCTTAAAAGAACTCCAACAAAATAACAATCGAGATTGGTTCCACGCCAACAAGGAACGATATGATCTCTTGCATCAGGCGTTCCTTGATGAAGTTCAAGATCTGATAAACCGAATTGCTCTATTCGACAAAGAAGTAATCGGTATAGAAGCCAAAGATTGTTATTTCCGCATCTATCGTGATATCCGTTTTTCACCGGACAAAACACCGTATAAAACACATTTCGGTGCTTATATTGCCGCTTACGGAGGAAAAAACAGTCAACGTGGGGGCTATTATCTTCATCTTGAGCCCGAGCATTGCCTTTTAGCTGGTGGAATATGGTGCCCTAAAACCCCTCTGGTAAAAAAAATTCGTCAGGACATATATGATCATGCTGAAGAGTTCGAAGCTATTGTAGAAAAACCTGCATTTAAAAAAATATTTCCTAGTCTGGATGGTGACGTATTAAAACGAATACCCTACGGATTCTCTGCCGATTTCAAATATGAAGAAGTTTTGAGACATAAAGATTTTTCTATTAGTATAGTCAAACCCGACAATTTTTTTACCGAACCCGATTGGTTGGAACAAACGGCTGCCTGTTTTAAAATAATGTTGCCATTCAATCGTTTCTTAAACTATACAGTAGATGAATTCGAAGGCCGCATATAGATTTAAGACCGTCCATTCATAACCTAACAAATATAAAACAACAGATGAAACAATTTTTTAAGACCATGTTCGCTTGCGCATTAGGTGCGTTCATAGCATTTGGAATCATTATTCTTGGTTCCATCTTCTTCATCATTGGAGTTGCAGCTTCTGCTGAAGGTTCCAGTACATATAGTCCGGATAAAAATACTGTTTTCAGACTTACACTAAAAGGAACATTATCTGAACAGGTAAGCAAGAATCCTTTTTTTGAGCTTTTTAATGAGACTAGTGATAATATTTCTCTGTCCGACATTATCAAAGCAATTCGTAACGCAAAAACAAATGGAAACATCAAAGGTATCTATATTGAAGCTGGCGACTTCTCATCGGGTTTTGCCGGCGTAGAAGCTATTCACCGGGAATTGTTGGATTTCAAAAAAAGTGGCAAGTTCATCGTCTCCTATAGTGATAATTATACACAAGGAAGCTATTACGTATGCAGTGTAGCCGATTCTGTTTTTTTAAATCCGCAGGGTTCTATCGGTTTGATCGGATTGGCATCACGAGGTCTTTTCTTCACCGGACTGGCTGAGAAACTAGGTATTGAACACTATATATTTAAGGTGGGAACATACAAGAGTGCTGTTGAACCCTATTTCTTAAAAAAGTTCAGTGATGCGAACCGTGAACAATTAACATCTATATTGAATAGCGTTTGGGAAAATATCACAAATGAGATTTCCTCAAGCCGAAAGATTCCGACAGGGCAATTGGAACAATACATAAACGGTGGATTTGCTATTGGTGATGCATCGAATGCCATCGATTTTAAACTTGCAGATGCTTTACGCTATCGTTTCGAAGCCGAAAACAGTGTAAAAAATTTAGCCGGACAAAAGATAGAAGACAAACTTAAATCAGCTACTATCGACAAAGTTATTTCAATAAATGAATCGAACAATGACAATCCAAATAAAATTGCTGTTCTTTATGCAGAAGGTGAGATTATTGACGAAGCTTCTGCATCTCCGCTAAGTTCCATCGAAGAACAGTCAATCACTGAAGATATGGCTGATCAATTACGAAAATTAAAAGAAGACAAAGAGGTAAAGGCTGTTGTCTTCCGCGTTAATTCTCCGGGAGGAAGCGCTTACATCTCCGAACAAATTTGGAAACAAGTAAAAGACCTGAAAGCCGTGAAACCCATTGTCGTTTCAATGGGTGATTATGCTGCTTCCGGGGGATATTACATATCTTGCGCCGCAAACAAAATTGTAGCCGAACGCACCACATTGACAGGATCAATAGGCGTTTTCGGTGTGGTTCGTAATCTTACAGGAACCTTTGAAAAACTTGGTCTCACCACTGATATGGTTAAAACAAACACTTACGCAGATCTCGGCGATGCATCCCGTCCAATGCGTGACGACGAAAAAGTTTTAATTCAACATAGTGTCGAACGTACTTATGATTTATTCCTTACCCGTTGTGCCGATGGCCGAAAAATGACTAAAGCCAATATTGATTCAATTGGTCAAGGACGCGTATGGACGGGTGAGCAAGCTTTACAAAAAGGATTAGTTGACAAGTTAGGTGGTATTGATGTGGCAATCAAAGAAGCTGCTTCATTAGCCAAGCTTAAGAATTATAGCATTACGGTTGCTGATGAACCAAAAGACTTCCTTACAAAATTCCTGGAGAAGAAAATAAACGAAGCCAAACTATCAATCGTTAAAACCATGTTAGGCAGTGATTATGAATTGTTCAGCACCATCCAGCGTGCAAAGAGTGAAAAAGGAATTATAGCTCGTATGCCATTGTATATAAAAGGGATATAAGTCAATAAACGAATATTCAAACTCTATTTTAAGGATTAATTTTATGTTGAACGTTTAGCAACGGATCAATGTAAAACTAATCCTTTCTCATATATAAGTTATTCACATTCGCCTATTCAATCGTCCAATAGAAAATTGTAAGTTAAGCAAGAAAAAAGTAGCCAATAAGTGCAATAAGAGGGATCATCCTTCACTATATACGAATAAAGAGCGGATAACAAGTTACATATTGAAAGTCATAAGAGTTATCATTTAGCTATTAAATAATATAATTATAGTTAAATACGCAAAATGATATAACAAAATGTCAGCTATAATTTGGTTAATCCAGAGTAAAAGGCTTCATTTGCATGACAATTTGAAAGCAAAAACAAAATTACAATCTAACATGAGACGGACAAATATTAGTAAAAGCATTTTGATTCTTGCAGTTCTGCTCATCTGTAACCTGGTAATAAGCGCAGCTTCACCAAGGAACTACATGTATGATACAAAAGAAGAAAACGGCAAGATCATGTCTAAAGTTGTTTTCTTGAACAACGATGGACTATTGAGTAAAGAATTCAAATATGAATTCACGTACAATGAGAATGGCAAAGTAGCTTCAAAAACTGCTTATCGCTGGGATAAAAGTAATGAAGAATGGCAGCCTTATTATCAATCAACATTCACATATACCGATAAAGGCGAAATTCATGTTGTTTATGGCATGTGGGATAAAAATAAGAAATCTTACGACCTAAATGTCCAGCAATTAGTTTTAGCGGATTCGAACTACAACGATATATTCTCATAAACATTACAATGTTTCATACACACATTCATAACTAGACAAGGCGCAAACAGCAAAAGACGTGAGTCTCTGCTATTAGCGCCTTTCTATTTTTATCCCCAAAAGGACTACGCTTGTAATCAATCAGATAATTTTGTCCAACTCTGCAATGTTCTTTGCAATATCAGCATCAGATACTTCTCCATTCGTTAAATCACCTTCAAGATACTGATCATAAGCCGTCATATCAATCAATCCATGACCAGAAAGATTAAATAAGATCGTTTTCTGTTTACCTTCCAATTTTGCTTGTTCAGCTTCTCTAATCGTTGCAGCAATAGCATGTGATGATTCAGGGGCCGGAATAATACCTTCCGTCTTAGCAAAAAGCAATGCAGCCTTAAATGTTTCAAGCTGAGGAATATCAACAGCATCAACATATCCATCTTTTCTCAGTTGACTTACGATAGAACCAGCTCCATGATAGCGCAATCCACCCGCATGAATATTGGCTGGAGTAAAACTATGGCCTAAAGTATACATTGGAATTAGTGGCGTATAACCTGCCTCATCACCAAAATCGTATTGAAACTCGCCTCGTGTTAATTTCGGACAGCAAGCCGGTTCAGCTGCAATCACACGAATATCTTTTCCATCAAGGAGTTTGTGACGCAAAAATGGATAAGCAATGCCTGAGAAGTTCGAACCTCCACCAAAACAAGCAATCAATACATCCGGATATTCGCCAGCCATTTCCATTTGTTTCTCTGCTTCCAAACCGATAACAGTTTGATGCAACATGACATGATTCAGGACGCTTCCCAAAACGTATTTACAATTCGGAGTTTGCATAGCCAATTCAACAGCCTCAGAGATTGCTGTCCCCAAACTTCCCTGATAGTTCGGATGTTTGGTGATAATATCACGACCGGCACGTGTACTCATGCTTGGCGAAGCAACAACTTCAGCTCCATAAGTTTGCATAATCAGACGACGATAAGGCTTCTGATTGTAGCTTATCTTTACCATATAAACAGCCAATTCCAATCCAAAATGCTTAGCAGCTAACGACATAGCAGCACCCCATTGTCCTGCACCTGTCTCAGTTGTTATATTTGTAACTCCTTCCTTCTTACAAAAATAAGCCTGAGGAATAGCCGAATTCAATTTATGTGAACCTACGGGACTTACACTTTCATTTTTGAAATAGATATGTGCAGGTGTATCTAGCGCTTTTTCCAATCCGAAAGCACGAACCAATGGTGTTGGACGCCAAATCTTGTACATATCGCGAACCTCTTCCGGTATTTCAATCCAAGCATCTGTCTGATTTACCTCCTGATCAACCAATCCTTTTGCAAACAATGGATAAAGATCCTCAGGATTAAGAGGCTTTTTCGTCTTAGGATTCAACGGAGGAAGCGGTTTGTTTTTCATATCAGCGACAATATTATACCACGCTGTCGGAATGTCTTTTTCCTGTAATAAAAATTTCTTAGTATTCATTTTATATTTGTTTTATAACATGTTTTTTAGTAATCCATAATGGCAATTTTCTAACATTTTGGAAGCAAAGGAACAAATAATATTCCACTTTTCAAATTAATTATACCAAAATATGTACCTTTGCAACCCAGTAACAAACGAATAACAAACGACAGAAATGAAGAGACAAACTCTAATCTTATCTGCACTCATGCTCACTCCTCTTCTGCAGGCACAAAAGAAAGATTTTTCATACAGTTTTTATGGATTCATTCGCAACGATATGTTTTATAATTCGCGCGCAAATAATGCCGCTGTCGAAGGAACTTTCTATCTTTATCCAATGGATAAGAAACTGGATAGCAACGGTGAAGATTTGAATGCACAATCCAACACCGGTTTCTATTCCTTTACGACACGTCTAGGGATAAATATTAAAGGCCCAATGATTGGGTCTGCGCAAACGTCCGGAAAAATTGAAACAGATTTCGGAGGCTTTTCAAGCAGTTGTACCCTGTTACGAATCCGTCAGGCTTATTTCAAATTGGACTGGCAAAACAGCAGCCTGACTATTGGTCAGACATGGCATCCACTAGCAGGCTCGGTTACCCCAAGCCTGCTTTGTATTTCGCAAGGTGCACCATTTCAACCTTTTAACCGTGAACCTCAGTTCCGTTATCAATATAATCTAAAGGGGATAGAACTTACTGCTGCAGCTTTATGGCAATTGCAATATATCTCAAATGGGCCAAACGGGAAAAGCCTGGATTACATGAAAAATAATTGTCTCCCTGAATTTTATGTTGGTGCAGATATATTAAGTATCAAAGACTGGCGTCTTGGCGCTGGCGTGCATACCATTTCCTTAAAACCAAGATTAGCGTCCGAGTGGGAAGGAAAAACCTATAAAGTAAATGAACATATCAGAGCCTTTTCATACGAAGCTCATTTGAAATACAGCCACAAAGATTTCACATTCGCGGCAAAAAGTCTGCTGGCTTCATGTCTCGATTATACATCTATGCTCAGCGGCTATGGCATCAGCTCTATCAATAAACAAAATGGGAAACAGAAATATGTTCCTTTCCGTCATTCTACATCATGGATTGATCTAACTTATGGAAGCAAATGGAAAAGTGGTTTATTCCTTGGATTTACGAAGAATTTAGGGACAAATCATTCTTTGGCAAGTTCAACGACTTATGGTAATAGCTTGAATATTGACAAACTATGCATGTGTGTATTTTCTTTTTCGTACAATCTTCCACACTGGAGTACCGGAATTGAATTCACACCAACCAAAGTATGGTATGGCGAAAACAATTTAGAGAATGGAAAGGTTATTAATACACATGCTGTTACAAATCAAAGGATAGCATTAACAGCTTTGTATATTTTCTAAAAAGCAATATATGAAAAAGATTATTGTTATCGGAGCTAATGGCTTTGCCGGACGTAGAATTTTAGATAACCTCTCCACCTATTCCTATTATTCTTTAATCGGAATATCACTTCATCCTGACATAAGAGAAACAGGAAGACACCAATTCTATATTTCTAATTTGACGGATTATCAAACCATAGATAGAATAATAAAAGAAATACAACCCAAGATTGTCATCAACTGCTCAGCTTTGTCAGCTCCAGACTATTGTGAGCAACACCATGAAGAAACTTTTGCCCTTAATGTGGCTGCCGTAGAACATCTGGCACAATGTTGTGAACAGTGCGGCTGTCGTTTAATTCATTTGTCTTCCGACTTTGTGTTCGATGGAAACACCGATCGCCTTTACACGGAAGAAGACTTACCTGCACCTATCAACTACTACGGGTTGTCAAAATACCTAAGTGAGATTATCATTGCTAAAACATGCAGCAGTTATGCCATTGTACGCGTAGTTGTCGTCTACGGGAAAAACCTGCAAGGACAACATGGAAATATTGTACAGTTAGTAAAGAACCGCCTCGAAAGCAGACAAGAAATCAAAGTCGTTTCCGATCAGTATCGCACCCCAACGTGGGTTCAAGATATCGCTGAAGGCACCAAGCTTCTGCTCGATTCAAAAAGCGGAATCTATCATATCTGTGGGAAAGAGTACATGTCGATTAAAGATATCGCCTACAGAACCGCCGCTTTCTTTCATTTAGACAGTAGTCTGATTCTTCCGGTCACAACAGCCGAGATGCATGAAACCACTCCCCGTCCCTTCAATAGCGGGCTCAATATAGAAAAAGCTATCAAAGAGCTAGGCTATCAGCCGCACTCGTTTGAAGAAGGCTTGGAAGAGATTAAATAAATAAAGACCGTTTCATTTATGGTATTGAAATTTTCACAATCTCATAATCATCTTTTAAAGCCATCAGATATACATCATTTGATTGAAGATCTCCGCCAATACATAATACTCTAAACGGGAAATTAAGAATCTTTACGAGATTCAAATCATAATCGTAAACAAAAGCCGAATAAGGCAAATATGTAGTAAGGTCATGATCCTTCTTTATATTGAGTGTACTTTCATATTTCTCATCATGCTTAATAGTAATAATATAGTCTTTGGTTATATTCATATCTTGAATACCCGGAGTATGTTCACCCAAATGCAATTCCCCATTGCTCTGGACGGTATATTTAAAAAATTCAAATGCTTCTTTTTTTAGCTTATACTTTTGTTTTGACAAGTCATATACGGCCAAATAAGGAATATGAAGGGGAGCATAAACGAGGACTTTCTTCTCACTATTATAATGAATCACACCTTGGAATTGATTATATCTTTCATCTTCTCTTAAATATTCATTTAATGGCAAATGTCCAAAACAGGTATGACGATTATTGCGCTGAAATTTAAATGGAATACCTTTTCCTGGATACAGATAAACTACCGTCGTATCATCTATAGCAATACAGTTAGTCCAATTACCTCCCCCAAAAATGTATTCAGGTATTTCACGGAGGGTATCCCCAGAAGGTTTATATAAAGCAGCATGATGAGCCAGATCCAACCCACAAAGTCCACCTTGCGGTATTAATGAAATCCTGTGGCAACTATTTAATTCACACGGTCCATTACCATTTCGAGCAAACTTATAAAGTTCCTTTCCTGTTTTTGCATCCAGCATATGCATAAAATAGTCACTTGCAAATGCATCTTCCCAATAGAGTTTTCCATTTTGATAATATAGTTGACTTGGAAACGTCGAGTATACACTATCCGTTATGGTAAGGTACTTCAAGTCTTTAATCCTCTCAGCGTTTGCACGCTTAGATTGATGGCTACATGCAGAAATAAACAAAATAAACAGGCATATTCCAAAGTACTTTTTCATAAGGAAATCAAGTTGTTGTTAATGGACAAAGATAATCAATCAAATTAAAAATCCAAATTCACACTCATTTTATAAAAAAAGCAACTAGAGATATAATCTTCTAGCTGCTTTCTTTATAAAATTTCTCCGCATTCAAATCCGGGAAATACAGACCAAAATATACTTTTTTGCGTCCCAAAAGGATCGCATTCACTTTATCCGATATTCTTAACCTTGATCAGGTATTCGGCAATCTGAACGGCATTAAGAGCGGCGCCTTTTTTAATCTGGTCACCTACAACCCAGAATGTCAGACCGTTTTCGTTGGCCAGATCTTTACGTATACGCCCTACGTACACCGGATCCTTTCCTGCAACAAACAAAGGCATCGGATATTCTTTCTCTGCCGGATTATCTACCAGCACCAGTCCATTCTTCTTTGCAAAAGCATCTTTGGCTTCTTCAACCGAGATTGGACGTTCCGTTTCAACCCATACGCTCTCAGAATGAGAACGGAGAACCGGTACACGAACACACGTTGCACTTGTCACTACATCCGAATGTAACATCTTGCGAGTTTCATTAAACATCTTTATCTCTTCTTTTGTATAGCCATTATCTGTAAACACATCGATCTGCGGAATCAGATTAAAGGCCAACTGATAGAAGAATTTATTGACTGTCACCGGCTTTTGTTCCAAATATTCTTTACATTGTATAAACAATTCATCCATTGCAGCAGCTCCAGCACCACTGGCCGCCTGATAAGTAGCTACATGAATACGTTTGATGTGCGAAATATCTTCCAAAGCTTTCAAAGCGACAATCATAATGATTGTCGAACAGTTCGGATTGGCAATAATATTACGCGGACGATCCAGAGCATCTTCCGGATTGACTTCAGGAACAACTAATGGCACATCATTGTCCATTCTAAATGCACTCGAATTATCAATCATCACTGTTCCGAATTTAGTAATGGTTTCGGCATATTCACGGGAAACACCTGCACCGGCCGAAACAAAAGCAACGTCGATTCCCTTAAAGTCGTCGTTGTGCTTCAATTCCTTGACCGTGTACTTTTTACCACGGAAAGAATAATCACGTCCGGCACTTCGAGATGAACCAAATAAGGTAAGCTCATCGATCGGGAAGTTTTTCTCGTCGAGCACACGCAGGAACTCTTGTCCTACGGCTCCACTGACTCCAACAACTGCTACTTTCATTTTTTTGAGCACTAATTTGTTTGTTTACTTAATATATTGTATTTTTATCACCGCTAAAGCATCCTCTCTAGCCAATGAGGTTGCAAAGATAAACAATTTATAAAAAAAGCCGTTATAACTATGAAACAATTCATCATTTTATCCCTCCTGTTTCTTCCTATATGCCTTTATTCTCAAATAAATGAAACATTCGACAGCTCCGAAATTCCTTCTACATGGATTGGTAAAGATCGAAATATGTTCAATGTTAAAGGCGGACGTCTACAACTAGGCATTTCACCAACAACCTCCGGTACAGCAGTAATCGGCATGAATATTTCATACGCTCCGGACATGCAGTGGGAATTTGATATTCAGATGAACAGTGCCCCAAGCGACAATAACAAACTTTGGGTGTATCTTTACCGCACCGACAGCACCGAATATTTCAATCTACAAATTGGCTATAATAAAGAGAGAAAACTGGGGCTAAGACATAACGGAAAAGATATTATACGTAACGATGGAAACAATTATCAGAAAGATTCGTGGGTACACTTCAAGGTAACGTTGGAAAAAAACAGATACTGGACTTTATACAGTCGGCAGCATGATTCTACATATTATGTAAAGGAAGGAGCATGTGACTGTACGGTAAAAGCCGTGAACAATGGACAATTCTGTTTCAAATTTGTATATACAAAAACCAAAAGTGACCTGTTTAGTATCGATAATATAAAAATTTCCAATAAAATAACACCAACTGATACTTCTGGTTTCTCAATTCCTGAAGAACAAAATCCTACACCTATTGAACTACCTGTTATAAAGTCCTTGGAAATAATCGATTTGTCGTCGTTGCAACTCTTATTCAATAAAGCCGTCAATATTGAAAAAGCCGCCTTTAATCTCACCGATATCGGCCTTGCTACCAAACAATCATATGCTGACGAGACACATGAAAGAATCAATATATTCTTCGCGAAAGAACTTGAAACAGACAAATTCTACACCATTTCTTATAAAGGTATAAAAGATTTGTCAGGGAACGAACTCCCTGAGTATTCGCAAGAGATAAAAATCGAGAAAGAAGACGAGGATAATAATAACGAAAAAGAAGACAATAGCACAATTACACCTGGTTCGATTATAATCAATGAAATCATGGCTGATCCCAAAGGTTTAACATCACTTCCAGAGACTGAATATGTAGAACTACATAATACAACAGACAAAGCACTGTCTCTTGCAGGATGCTTGTTTGTATACGACACTTCGGCAAAAGAGATAGGAAACACTACGATCTCCGCCAGAGGCTATGCCGTTCTTTATCGTGAAGGCCGCAATATCACTGTCGATGATACAGGAATCGCCGTTCCATTAGGCAACTTTCCTGCAGCACTGGCAAACACGGGAAAGAAACTTCAATTACTTGACTCCTCGGGAAAGATCATTGACGAAGTGATCTATGCCAAAGCCACACCTGCCAAATCATGGGAACGTGCATATAATCAGTGGAACCTATCGGTGGATCCACGAGGTGGAACACCCGGTGCGAAGAATAGTTCGCAAGGCGAAAAAAAACCCGACGAGCCTGAAGAGCCTGAGAAACCTGAAGAACCGGAGATATCGCCTGTCAAACCGAACGATATAATTTTCAATGAACTACTACCCGAACCACGCTCCGGAGGCAGTGAATATATCGAACTTTACAACCGTTCCGATAAGGATCTTCCGTTAAGCGGCCTTTCCATCGCTCTTCGCAAGTCAGATGAAACATTGAGTACACATTATCCACTTTCTGCTCTAAAAGGAAACCTTAAGGCAGGTAACTACATAGCTTTGACAAAAAATTACGAAGGTGTCGCTTCCTTCTATATGCTTAGCGAACCTCACGCACTACATGAAATCGAGAAACTTCCGATTCTCGCCAATACCTCTTCTACAATTGTATTGTTCAGAACCGCCGATGAAACTATCATCGATGAAGTAAGCTACAATAACAAATGGCATGCAGCATCCGTCAAAGACAAGAAAGGCGTTTCTTTGGAACGAATATCTCCTGATAAAGCGACACAAGATGCAACAAACTGGACTTCAGCTGCCGGATCGGTAGGTTTTGGAACACCCGGATATAAAAACTCACAAGTCAGGAATTCTTCTTCAGAAATACCGTTAGGTATCGATGTACCACGCTGGTCCAATGAAGGCGGGAAATACATAATTTCCTATCTGACAGAGGAAACGGGCTATCGATGCAGAGCCTTTGTCTATAACACCGCAGGACAGCGTGTGGCCACCATAACAACAAACGAACTACTAGGAACAAACGGACAATTATATTGGGACGGAATGCAATCAGGCAACAGACATCTTCCAACAGGAATCTATATTTTCTACGCTGAACTATATCATTCAAACGGGAAAGTAATGCGCTTTAAAAAAGCATTCCCGATACGTTGACGGAGTTTCACGGTTCCATCACCACTTCGATATTGTTGCCTTGCCCTACCAGCATCCTGGCAAACGACTGTATTTTTGCGGGCGTGATCGAATTCATCGTCTTTACAAAATCCGTGTATCCGTCAAAATGACGGGAATAATAGTTGTCCAATATATTCAACCAATAGCCATTTTCTTGCATTTTTTCGGCATGGCGTTTCATCACATTATCGCGCGACTTTTTGAAATCTTCGGCAGTCGGACCGTTCTCCAGTAAGTTCTCCATTTCATGATGAACGATCGCGTTTAGTTCTTTCTGCTTTGCGGGATCCGTTTCGAAAGATGTTTGCAGATAAGTTTGTCCTTCTGGAAAAGAAGCAATCTGCACAGTCGTTGCTATATCATAGGTTCCTCCTTCATTCTCACGAATCTGCTTCGTATATACGAGGTCGAGAATTTGCTTCAACATGTTTGAAGTAAGAATATTTTCCAGATTGTAAGGCATTCGTCCGGACCAAAAGTCAACAACTGTAGCCTTAGGTGTTTCCATCTTCCGCTTGATAATATCCGAATAATGGCCTTTACGAAATGCAGGGACTTCGAGGGGATTGCCCTTTTCTATAACCCCTTTAGTCGGCAATGCTGCCAAATACTGCTTAATAAGCGGTTTTAGAGTATCCGGATTCAAGTTTCCCGTGAATGTAAACACGAAACCTGAAGCATCAGCAAAACGTTCTTTACAAATTTGCATGACACGCGAATAGGTGATATTATCAAAATCAGAAACTACAATACGCGCGGCACGTGGATTTCCATTATAAAGTATGCTTGCCAGCGTATCATTAAGAACAATCATCGGATTGAGTTGAAGATTTACCAGTTGCGCTTTGATTCGCGACTCAAAAGATTTATAGGCTTCCTCGTCTATCCGCGGAGCAGTAAAATTAAGATAAATCAGTTCAAACAGTGTCTTGATGTCCGAAGGTGCAGCATAACCATTCAAACTTTCATCGTCTAACCCGATCGATGACGAGCAAGAGACTTTCTTTCCTGCAAGAACCTTTCCCAGATCAATCAGAGAAAAATCACCCAACCCTCCCAAACCTATGACATCATTCAAGATCTTCAGGTTAGCTATCTCCTTAGAACCATATAATGTACTGCCACCAGGCGAAGTAGCTGTCATCAAAATCTCATCCTTTTTGAAATCGGTATGTTTAAGAACCACTTTTACACCATTACTCAATGTCATTACTGTTGCACCAAACTGCGGATCAATTCTGCAGCTCTTTATCTTTCCGGGAATAGGAAGATTCGAAACGAGCGGCTTATCCGAAACTGTCTCCCTATAAGGCTCAACAGGCATCTGCTGCGCTTTCTTGAACGACTCCAATAACTGCGCTTCACTAGGATATTTCAACCCTTCTTTTTGAGGGCCGGTCAAACTGATTACAATATTCCTGTCTCCTATCAGAGACTTCACATGCTCATTAATCTGCTCAACAGAAATGCGCGGGGCTAACTGATTAATTAATATATATTCAGTTTCAATACCCGGAATATATCCTCCGTCAGTAAAATGAGAAGCATATTCATTAGTAAAAGTCCGATTCTTCTGCTTATCACGATCATTATAAATCGATTCATAATCTTTCAGAACGTTTATTCGGGCCCGGTCATACTCCGAAGGCGTAAATCCATAACGTTTCACCCGTTCCGTTTCATTCACCAATGCAATCATTGCACGATTAATATCATTTTCTTTAACCAACGCAGAAACAGTCCAGGCATCTTTCGTTTTCGCAACCATATAGTTCCCGTCAGCCGCCTGTGCAACAACAAAAGGAGGATCAGCCTTCTGCAAAATCTCACTAAAACGGTCATTAATCATGGAAACGGCTACTTCGTCCATATAATCTTTAAGCAATCCCGCCATCGTGGCAGTAAGCTCTTTAGGCATCCGTTCGTGTTTATAAAATAGGGAAAGAATCGTGTTCGACGACTCTTTATCAGTGGCGACCGAAACCAGCGGACTATCATTGTTAGTCACTTCAAAGTAAGGACGATTTGCCGGATTTACAGGAGTCGGAATATCAGCAAAAACCTGCTTTAATGCCCTTTCCACACTATCCGCATTGATATCTCCAACGATAATAACTCCTTGAAGATCCGGGCGATACCACTTTTTATAGTAAGCTCTCAATTCCTCACTCTTAAAATGATTGATCACATCTATCGAACCGATGGGCATCCGGCTTGCATACCGGCTACCGGGAAACATTTTTGGAAGCTGCTGCTCCCAAAGCCTCGCCTGTGCATCCTGACGTGTACGCCATTCCTCGCGAATCACCGCACGTTCCTTTTCTATTGACGTATCAGCCAGCGTGATACAGTTCGACCAATCATGAAGTATAAGCAAACAGGAGTCAACAACACTACGACGCTTTACCGGCGCATTCATAATCATATATATCGTCTCGTCAAAACCTGTGTAAGCATTGAAATTTTCGCCTCCCCGCATACCGATACTTTCGGTATATTCGTCCATCGCATGACCCGGAAAATGCTTGCTTCCGTCAAACGCCATATGTTCAAGAACGTGCGCCAGTCCGCGTTGATTCTCTTCTTCAAGGATTGATCCTACATTCTGCACAAGAAAAAAGTCGGCCCGCTCTTTAGGCAAGGCATTATGGCGAATATAATAAGTCAGCCCGTTAACTAACTTTCCATAATGAATGCCCGAATCAATCGGCAACGGCTTCATCGGCAATTGCTGGGCCACAATTATCGAAGCGAACAACAACCAAAACAGCGACACCGAAAAAATATGATGTATATATCGCATAATCCCTTCTTTAATGGGAACAAATGTAAACAAAATAAGTGATGTGAATAAAAGAGTTAATAATAATTATATACAAATTCCCGTCTCCGGAACCAGTTTCATCTGATCTATGTTGTCATTGGTTTATATAAAAGAATGCATCTGATAATACGTATTTATACATTTGTATAAACAAATTTATCGATTCATATATATGGAACGGTCGAACCATATTATATGGAACGATCGACTCACATATGTGGAACGATCGTTCCATATTATATGAGCCGACAACTTCATTTGTACTTTTACAAAACTTCATTCCAATCCAAGCAAAAATTCTTCCATAATATAGACAAAGTACTCTATAAAGAAATTAGACAAGATTGTTTGTAGTCCTCGCGGGTTACACTATCTTTGCATCTGAAAAGCCCGCAGTTTGCTAAACTGCCTAATCATTAAACTGTAATCATAACAATATGAAAATAGAACAACAGATATCCGGTGCAGTGAAAGCCGGCATTAATGAACTTTACGGTGCTGATGTAGCCGACAATCAGATTCAACTACAAAAGACCAAAAAAGAATTCAAGGGACACCTGACCCTTGTTGTATTTCCATTTCTCCGCCTGTCAAAAAAATCACCGGAGCAAACGGCTAACGAGATTGGCGATTATTTGCAAAAAAGCACAACAGCTGTAGCCGAATATAATGTAATCAAGGGATTTCTGAACTTAACCATATCCTGCACCTGTTGGATTGACCTACTGAATGATATCAACGCTCAACCGGAGTATGGTATTACAAATGCCACAGACGAGTCGCCACTGATCATGATTGAATACTCATCACCAAACACCAATAAGCCGCTCCATCTGGGACATGTACGCAACAATCTGTTAGGTTATAGTCTGGCACAGATCATGAAAGCGAATGGCAACAAAGTTATCAAGACCAACATCGTGAATGACCGAGGTATCCATATCTGCAAATCCATGCTTGCCTGGCAAAAGTGGGGTAATGGGATCACACCTGAAAAAGCTGGCAAAAAAGGCGATCATTTAATCGGCGACTTCTATGTTTTATTCAGCAATAAACTAAAGGAAGAGACTCAAGAACTGGAAGTTAAGGGCATGACAAAAGAAGAAGCCGAAGCTGCGGCTCCACTGATGCAAGAAGCACATGAAATGCTTCGCAAATGGGAAGCAGGCGATAAAGATGTACGTGCATTGTGGGAAATGATGAACAGTTGGGTGTATACCGGATTCGATGAAACATATAAGATGCTAGGGGTCAGTTTCGACAAGATATATTATGAATCGCAAACCTATCTCGAAGGCAAAGCCAAAGTGATGGAAGGACTCGAAAAGGGAATATTCTATCGTCGTGACGATGGTTCTGTTTGGGCAGATTTACGCGGAGAAGGATTAGACGAGAAGCTTCTGTTACGTTCGGATGGAACGTCCGTTTATATGACACAGGATATCGGAACAGCCAAGCTGCGTTTTGACGACTATCCTATCGACAAAATGATATATGTCGTTGGTAATGAACAAAATTATCACTTCCAGGTACTGTCGATCCTGCTTGACAAGTTAGGTTTTGCCTTTGGCAAAGGCTTAGTGCACTACTCTTATGGAATGGTTGAACTTCCTGATGGAAAAATGAAAAGTCGGGAAGGGACAGTTGTTGATGCCGACGATTTAATGGCAGAAATGATTCAGACAGCGCGCGATATCTCTAAAGAAGCAGGGAAAACCGATCGCCTTTCTATAGAAGAAAGCAACAATATTGCACGTATCGTCGGCCTAGGTTCACTGAAATACTTTATTCTGAAAGTGGATCCACGTAAAAACATGACTTTTAATCCAAAGGAATCAATCGACTTCAATGGCAATACGGGTTCGTTCATTCAATACACCTATGCACGCATTCGTTCCATTTTGCGTAAAGCCGCCGAAGATGGAATTGTTATCCCGAATGTCTTATCTGATACGACTTCCATTTCCGAAAAAGAAGAGAACCTAATACAATCGGTTGCCGACTTTGCCGCAACCGTAAAAGAGGCCGGCAACGAATACAGTCCGGCGCTGATTGCCAATTACATCTATGATATGGCAAAAGAATATAATCAGTTCTATCATGATTTTTCTATCTTGCATGAAGAAGATGAAGCACTAAAAGCATTCCGTCTGGTACTCTCATCGAATGTAGCAAAAGTTATCAAATCAGGTACAGCACTATTAGGTATGGAAGTGCCAGAAAGGATGTAGTTATGAAACGCGGTAATCAAACAATAAAGGCTCTTTTGGCTTTTCAAAAGAACGAAATCACAGAAAGCATTGTTTATGCAAAGCTGGCTTCAATAGAGAAGAACGAAGCAAATAGACAAATCTTGCTGCGTATTTCGAAAGATGAAAAGCATCACTATGTTCTATTTCGCAATCGAACAAATCAGGATGTGGCTCCAGACAAAGCTCGCATCAACAAATATTATTGGATGTCGCATATTTTTGGACTTACATTTGCTATCAAACTGATGGAAACAAGTGAAAAGAATGCGCAAAACAATTACTCTGCTTTCAAAGATTTTCCCGAACTACAACAGATTACCCGCGAAGAAGAGCAACACGAGATAGCTCTGATCGGCATGATCAATGAAGAACGGCTTGAATATATGGGATCAGTTGTACTGGGTCTGAATGATGCTTTGGTGGAATTCACCGGAGCTTTAGCCGGTTTCACTCTTGCACTAAGTGACTCAAAACTTATTGCCCTTACCGGAAGCATAACAGGTATTGCGGCAGCCTTATCGATGGCATCATCCGAATATTTGTCTACAAAATCCGAAGGCAAAGAAGGCAAGCATCCGATAAAAGCCTCGGTCTATACAGGCATTGCATACATCTTTACAGTGATTGCGCTAGTTGCTCCTTTTATCTTTATCAGTAATGTTCTGATAGCGTTAGGAATTATGTTGACTATAGCTCTGCTGATTATTGCCTTGTTTAATTATTACTATGCCGTAGCTCGCAGCGAGAGTTTCAAGAAAAGGTTTGCTGAAATGGCTATCCTGAGTTTCAGTGTTGCAACACTCAGCTTTCTTATAGGCTATGCGTTGAAGGAGTTTACCGGCATCAATACGTAAATTATTGTTTAATCCATAAAAATCTATGAATGAAACCATACTAAATGGATTGCTGAATCTGTTCGCCCTGTTTGCTTCAACAGTAAAAATTGACAAGGATACGGCATATTCGGCTCTTAATTCTTACTTATCAAGTCATTTTGGTGTTCGCTCGCACAAGGATTATCTTGAGCTTTATAACGAGCTGAGAGACATGTATGACGATTCACATTCCGATATCAACAAGAGAGATGTCATACGGAACATATGCGAACAAATGAAAATCAAGTTGCGTTCGGACGAACAACTCCTGTTACTAATTCGTTTTATAGAGTTCGCTTATGTCAATAGCCGGGAATTTAATAACCACATTCAACTTTTTCATTTAGTAGCCGATATTTTTTCTATTTCCAATCAGGAGTTTAACGATATACTTGCTTTCATTACCGGAGGGCCATCCACCTCATCTATTCTGACAATCAACGGCGCATCCGGTGACAATGAGAATCATATCTTCCGCAAAGGAATGGAAGGATTTATCCGAGTTCATTATATCCGTCGTTTCGACAAGCAGTTGTTTACCTATTATGGCAAAGGGCAGGTGTTTATGAACGATATTCCACTTGCCCCAAATATGTTCTATTCATGGCAACACAGCAGTGTACTCAAAGGACCGCATTTTCTGCCAGTATATTACAGCGACCTGCTGAATATATTCAATAAAAATAAACAAAAAGAAACGATTTATCTTTCCGGAAGGGATATTGAATATAATTTTCATAACAGTCATAACGGACTACATAACTTTTCTTTTGATCTGGAATCGGGACAACTGGTGGCTATTATGGGAGGGAGTGGTGTTGGTAAATCCACCTTACTCAATATTCTGAATGGGAACATCCATCCAAATAACGGATCTATAACTATCAATGGTTATCCTTTGGAAACTCCCAAAGCCCGGCAGTTGATAGGTTTTGTTCCACAAGAAGATTTGTTGATTGAAGAACTTACAGTATATCAGAATCTCCTATATACCGCACGATTATGTTTCGCAAACCTGTCGGACAATGAAATGAAGAAACGTGTCGATGATGTATTGGAAGATCTTGATCTTCAGGAAATAAAAGACCTGGCTGTAGGATCTCCTATTCATAAGACAATCAGTGGCGGACAACGAAAGAGGCTAAATATCGCACTCGAATTGATACGCGAGCCGGCCATCTTGTATTTGGATGAACCCACATCGGGACTTTCTTCTTCAGATTCTGAAATGGTTATTATGCTGCTAAAAGAACAGACCCATCGTGGGAAACTTGTGGTGGTAAATATCCATCAGCCATCGTCGGAAATATATAAGTTATTCGACCGTTTATGGCTTTTAGATAAAGGAGGCTACCCCATCTATGACGGGAACCCGATTGAAGCAATAACCTATTTCAAACAGGCAGCAAAATATACGGATCCGGATATCAGTGTTTGCAGTACATGCGGCAATGTAAATCCGGAGTTGATACTCAATATCATCGATTCGAAAAAACTAGACGATTCGGGAAGTCAAACAAACATCCGCAAGTTTACACCCGAAGAATGGCATGAAAAATATACAAAAGCCCGGCCAAAATCCAAACCGGTGCATAAGGTCCAGCTCCCTGACAACAAACAAAAAAAACCTTCGTGGTTCAAACAGTTCCTTATATTTCTGGAACGCAATGTCAAAACAAAACTGACTAACAAACAATATTTGCTGATCGCGTTGTGTGAAGCCCCGCTTCTGGCATTTATGGTTGCTTCGCTCACCCACTATATCGATGGGGATACGTATTCTCTACTAACCAATAAGAATTTCGTTTCGTATATTTTCATGGCCGTTATTGTAGTCACATTCATCGGATTAAGTATTAGCGCCGAAGAGATCATTAAAGATCGTACAATACTGAAACGAGAACACTTCCTTAGACTTAGCAGAAGCAGCTATCTGACATCGAAGATGTGTTATTTATTTCTCATTTCCGGATTGCAAAGTTTTCTGTTTCTAGTTGTAGGGAATACAATCATAGGCGTTGGCAATGAAATGTTTATCACCTGGTGGAGTATCCTGTGGATTACGGCATTTGTAGCAAACATGGCTGGATTGCTTTTGTCGCAGACCTTGAGTTCGGTCGTAGCTATATACATATGTATTCCCCTATTGCTCATTCCTCAGATTTTACTCTGCGGGTTGGTTATCAAGTTTGACGATTTGCAGACACCGACTTCCGACAGGAACGTGGTTCCACTGATTGGAGAGATGATCCCTTCGCGTTGGTCGTTTGAGATGCTGATGGTGGAACAGTTCAAAGATAATACTTATGAACGACCTTTTTTCCTCATTGATAAAGAGAAGTATCTCGCTCAATATTATGGTAATGTGCATGCGAAAGAAGTACGTAATATAGTCGAACAGCTCCAAAGTAAAGAAGATGCAGATAAGCGGGCAACGGTAGAAAATGAACTGGCGATCCTGTCTTCTGTTGCGAGAATCGCTCCACGGTTAAAAAATGAATCTTATCTGGCCTATCTGGATAAAGTCGATACGGCATTTACTACACGAGCCAGCAATTTTACTGCATTACTTAATCAAAGACAACAGCGTATTGAAAAGGATAAAGGCGCCAAATGGCTCCTAGAAATAAAGAAAAAACATTATAATACCGCCATCGAAAGTCTGGTAATGGGAACAAATAATACGAGCCTGTTTAGAGAAACGAATCATAGGATTTATCCAACTGTGGGACAGATATTCATACCTCCAGATAATCGGTGGGGAAGAGCGGCATTTTATAGCCACGAAAAGAATGTAGGTGGTTTATACATTTCTACTTACACATTTAATATATTAGTCCTTATTTTCTTTGCATTATTAACAATAATCGCTATCTTCGCGGAGTTTCCAGGGCGATTCCTGAAAATGAATAAATGAACTTTTTAAAAGTTAAACTATAAATTCATTCAAATGAAAAAGAGTATTTTAAGCATGCTTGCTATTGCAGCAATTGCATTTGGAATGGCTTCATGTAATGGAGCCAAGAAAGCAAATGAAGCACAAACAACCGAAGACTCGGCTGTTGTTGCCGGGAATGTTCCGAAGGACTTACTTACCGTAGAGCTAAAGCAGGAAACGACCAAATTGTTGGAAGACATGCCAAGCTCTGACATCCCGTACCGCCTGTCTACCGGAGATATCAAAATCGCCATTGGAAACATAAAGTATATGCTGCCAGTTTCGAAAGCAGCCGAGCTCACTACTCCAGCTCAGAAATCACGCGCATTAGGCATCTACATCGCTGACATCAATATACAAAAAGTCATGAAGCAACCGACAACAGAACTGGAAAGCGCAATTTCCAAATTAGCAGCCGATCTGAATGTTACTTCTGTCCTGGACATCCTAAAGGAACCCATGCCTGTAAAGACGACAAAAGATGAACTGAACACATTCATGAAAAATCAGGAAAAAAAGATTGTTGACAAACTGGCTGAAGAGAACAAGATGGATGTAGCTGTAGAAATAATGGGTGGCGCAGCTGCCGAAAATGCGTGCCTGCTTGCAAACCCATCGTTGGTTATTAAAGGAGATGCAACTTCTGCAGGACTTTCAGATAATATGGTTAAGCGTATTGACATATTGGGACAAGTCATTTCAGATCTGTCAAATTATTATCCAGACCTGAAACAATTAAGTGAAACAATCATTCCGTTGAAAGAAAAGGTAGCAACCATACAAGCTGCAAGAGCTGCTAATGCAGACATCATGGCTATCCGTGATGCTTTGGTAAAGTAAGAAATATCATAAATATGAAATACGTTAAAGGGCTGAACTTGAAAATAAGTTCAACCCTTTATTTTTACTTAAGAAGGTAATATCAGATACTATTGCTTTTCGTCATTTATATCCACCTTTGTCTGGCACCAACCCACAAATTTCATTTGCAGGTGTTTACTTCAAAAAAAAGAATCCATACCGGAATTTTGTTGGTTTATTCGGACTGATGATATGCCACAGCCAACAAAGTTATATCATCCGATTGCGCATTGTCTGCTGTAAAATCGCTCACGCTCTTTATCACATTCTCCACTATCTCCTGTGGAGTTCTATCAGAACAAATACAACAATTGTCTAGCAGTCGTTGGTTACCATAAAGCTCGTGATCGATGTTCATTGCTTCAGTGACGCCATCGGTATACAGAAGTAGCTTGTCTTCTCCCGTCAACTGCAATGATTTTTCGTGATATTGTGCATCTTTCATCGCACCTAATATGATATCATTGGTAATCGGGACATACGAAACAGTGCCGTCACTCTTTATCAATACAGGAGGATTATGCCCTGCGTTGCTGTAGACCAATACCCCAGAGTGAATATTCAATATTCCATAAAAAACTGTTACAAACATATCGCTCACACTTTCCTGGCATAATATAATATTTGATCGTTCCATACAAAGTGCAGCCGAATTTTCGGTCAGCGCAATTGCCCTAATAACCGTTCTGCTTACTGCCATAAAAATGGCAGCCGAGACTCCTTTGCCTGAAACATCGGCAATAACAATTCCAAGTCGGTCTTTATCAATACGGAAAAAATCGTAGAAATCGCCTCCAACATATTTGGCCGCACTCATGCAGGCAAACAAGTCGAACGCTTTGGGCCCTGGAAATGGTGGACATTTTTTAGGTAGAATCGTCTGTTGAATCTCCTGTGCCACATGCAAATCATTTTGGATAGATTCCAACTGTGAATGTTCTTGTTGTGCTTTCTTAATAAAAGATATCTGTTGAGCAGCCTTATTTATTGTTTTCTCCAAATCTTCGAGATTGATAGGCTTGGTTGTGAAATCAAAAGCACCTTGATTCATTGCCGTACGGATATTCTCCATATCTCCGTAAGCCGATACCATAATACATTTCAGAGCCGGATTACACATTTCGTTGATTTTGGTAAGCAACGTCAGTCCATCCATCTCAGGCATATTTATATCACTTAAAATAATATCAAAATCCGGTTTGGCCAAAAGCATCTGCAGAGCCTCCAGTCCGTTATGAGCAAAAGAAAACTCATACTCGCCCTTTTTAATCTTCCGACGGAAGTATTGCGTGAGTAATATTTCCAAATCCTGTTCGTCGTCTACACTTAATATCTTTAAAGCCATAGTTGTAATATCTCTGTTTATTGGATAGGAATAGTTATTATGAAGCGCGTAAACCTGTTCGCCATTGATTCCACCTTAATTGTTCCGTTATGTTTTTGTTCAATGATCCCCTTAGTAATAGAAAGTCCCAAACCCGTACCTTCACCTATCGGTTTGGTTGTGAAGAAAGGGGTAAACAGGTGTTCTTTTACTTCATCGGAGATTCCTCCCCCATTATCTTCAATGATTAATACAATATTGGCGTCTTTCTGCTTCAAACTTACTTTGATAGTCGGAGAATAAAGTTCTTCGGACGCACATTTTTCACGTGCATTGACTGCATAGCAAGCGTTGTTCATCAAGTTAAGTACAGCTCGGCTGAAATCCTGAGGGATCACTTTTATCAGAGGCATATGCTCATCATAGTCTTCCTGAATCGTCACATTAAAGCTTTTATTGTTCGCTCGTGCCGCATGATATGAAAGCCATACATATTCCTTCACCAGTTGACAAAGATTTGTAGGAATAAACTCATCTTCTCTACCACGTGAATAGAGTAAGATTCCTTTGACAATATTCGAGGCTCTACTACCATTCTCCTCAATTTTCTGCATATTCCCCTGCAAATCCTTTAAAATATCCTGCAAATCATCTCTTGTCTCATCAGGTAAAGAGATAAGCACATCCTGTAGGATTTCTGCCATATCTTTCAATAGCTTCCCTGATAATTTGCTGAAGTTGATTACAAAGTTGAGAGGGTTCTGTATCTCATGTGCAATACCGGCACTCAGATATCCAAGTCCCGACATTTTTTCCAGTTGAGAAAGCTGCTTTCTGAGTCGTTCTATTTCTTTATCAGTATCATTCATTGCTTTTGCTATTATCCTTGTTACCCTGATGAAGAGGAATTGTAATTACAAATTCGGAATAAATATTCTTTTTACTGTTAACAACAATGCTTCCATGATGATTCAAAACAACTTCACGACAAAGGTACAGACCGACACCTGCCGCTTCTGCAGTTGTCTTCGTCGTAAAAAATGGCTCAAATATCTTCTCTTTGATATTTTCATCAATGCCAATGCCATTATCATGAATAGAAAGCGTAAAAGTATCATGAAATCCTTTATTCAGAATAACCGATATAAGGGGCTCAAAATCCTCTGTTTTTTGTTTTTTCTTCTCAACGGCATATAATGAGTTTTTTAAAAGATTGGTCAGTGTTTTATTCATCTGTTCAATGTTGATATCGGCCATCAATGGTTCAGCCGGACACGACAAGTCTATCTGAATATGATACTCTTCTATTTGCTTTTGATATGATTTGCGTATAACATCAACATTTACCTTACATAAATCACACATATTCGTCGACACAATATCGCCATGATGATCTTTCAGTAATTCCTCCATAGCCTTAACAATCCGAACGGTGTTACAACCGTGCTCATCAATTTTTATCAGATTACCGTCAATCATCTCAAGAATCTCTAAACTATCATCGAAAGTTTCTTTATTCATTGACTGCTGCTGACTAATAATATTGCGTTTTAAATCTTTAAGCAACCCGACCGACAATTCCGCAAAATTATTGATGTAGTTGACAGGATTTAAGATACGGTCGACAAGGCCTTGCGTAAGTTGTCCGATTGTTACTAACTTTTCTCTTCTTACCAATTCATCTTGTGCTTTGGCTAGAGCGCGAAGAGTTTCCGACAATTTCTTTGATTCTTTCATTACCTGGTCACGCTGAACACGAAGCTCAATGGTGCGTTCTTCAACCATCTTCGCCAATGATTCTTTAATGCCGAGTTTTTTCTGCCAAAGCGCTTTGAAAATATATAAAATAACAATAATAAAAAGAATGCTCCATGAGAAATTCGAGGCCTTGCAGAACAGTTGTAAGAAAATAAAAAGCGCCCATCCGGCAAGTACTACCTTATCAACAACCCGTATTCGGAATTTTAGCTGCTCGATATCTTTTATATTATAGTCGCTCATATTAGTCTACATTTTTAACCATTGTCAGTATATTCTTTCCGTCGGTACGGCAGTAATGAACTTCGTTCATTAATTTCTTAGCTATAAATATTCCCAAACCTCCTATAGGTCGTTTGTCTACAGATAATGTCAGATCTGGATCTTCTATTTCCATAGGATTAAAGGGAATACCGGTGTCTATGACTGTGATCTGCAGTTTTCCATCCTTATAGGCAAGATCAATGGACAAATCTTGTCCGCTCTGTGATGGATAAGCGTATAAAATGACGTTAGTAACAACCTCTTCGAGAGCTAGTCGTATCTGCATAGAACACTCATTACTTATGCCGACAGTCTCGATCTCATGCTCAATAAATGAGGTAACAAGAGATAATTGTCCCAATTCATTCTTAATATGTAGAGTGTTTGTGATCACAGTCTATTACTTATTTTGATCCTTTTCTTATTTGATCGTTAATATAGAAGAAAAACCTGTGATTTTAAATATATCCATTATAGGCGATTGTACTTTTTCGAGAATCAGTGTTCCGCCTTTTGCCATCATTCCCTTTTGTAATGTAAGCAGTAGACGGAGGCCGGCACTACTCACATAGCTTAAACCCTCACAATTGAGTACAATCTGATGCTCATCGCTATTCAAAAGTGCTGACACTTCTTTCTCAAAATCTACAGCTGTTAGTGTATCTAACTGTCCTGAGAGTGATACGATCGTTCTTGCCGGCTCCCGTTCTACTTTTATATTCATCTTTTGTCTTATTATATTTATGCATATAATCAAATACGACTCTTATTTTAATAAAGAAGAAGGACAAAGATTATTTTTCTCTATATCCTTAAAATAGTTATAAGTTCCCACTTTCATTTCCACACATGCAGCATCGTCAGCGACAATAATTCCTTTCGGATGAAGCTGAAGCGCAGTGATTGTCCACATCTGCGAAACACTTCCTTCAACAGCCTGTTGCAAAGCACGCGCTTTGTTATGACCGTTAACCATAATCAATACTTCCTTCGCATCAAGTACAGTGGCAACACCAACCGTAACGGCTGTCTTGGGCACCTTATTCACATCGTTTTCGAAAAAGCGCGAATTAGCAATGATTGTATCTGTAGTCAGTGTTTTCACACGTGTACGAGAACCCAGCGATGAACCAGGCTCATTGAACGCAATATGCCCATCGGGACCGATACCGCCCAAAAACAAGTCTACACCTCCGACTGCTTTGATACGAGCCTCATAAGAAGCGCACTCGACTTCAAGATCGGCGGCATTACCATTGAGAATGTTTACATGCTCAGGATTTATATCAATATGACTAAAGAAGTTATTCCACATGAATGAATGATAACTTTCCGGATGATTTTCGGGCAATCCTACATACTCGTCCATATTAAATGTAACCACATTCCGAAAGGAAATCACTCCCTGCTTATTCAGTTCGATCAAGTTCTTATACATTCCCAGAGGAGAAGAACCGGTTGGCAGACCCAACACAAAAGGTTTCTCAGCAGAAGGATTTGCTTTTTTTATCTTTGCTGCCACATAATTGGCCGCCCATTTTGAAAGCTGTTCGTAATCAGATTCAATAATCAATCTCATAATTTATTTCATTTATTCGTTTATCAATTGCTTTGCCATTGCTTCACCCAAAGCCCGACAAGCCTCATACTTATCAGCTTTCAGTGCTTGTTTTTGTTCAACAGGCGTACCGACGGTCTCCCATTTCATCTTCTCCCCAAAAGCAGCAAGTCGCTTAACTGCTGTTCCAGCCCAACTAAAAGAACCGAAGTAACCAAACAAACGATTTTTCACTTCGCGGATTTCTATTTTACTCAACAGTGATTCCACTTCGGGGAAAAGGCTGTTACAATAAGTAGGACTTCCAATAATAAGCCCCTTATATTTGAATATATCTTTTAGAATATACGATGCCGGACTCTTGCTTACATCGTGTATTACAATATTCCTCACACCATTTTCAGCTAATGCAGAAGCAATCGCTTCTGCCATCTGCTCAGTGTTACCATACATGCTCCCATAAGCAATCACAACACCATCCTCACCTTCATAGCGGCTCAAACGATCGTATATTTCAATAGCTTTTTGCTTATGCTCGCGCCAAACAGGGCCATGAGTGGAGCAAATCGTCTGAATGTCGAATGCTGAAAGCTTATGCAACAATCTCTGCACAGGATTACCATACTTACCGACAATATTAGAGTAGTAGCGAATCATCTCCTCCCAATAATGCTCTACATTCATTTCGGAATCAATCACGCCACCATCCAATGTGCCATAAGTACCAAAAGCATCGGCAGAGAAAAGAATCTTATCTGTCGCATCATAAGTGACCATTACTTCAGGCCAATGGACCATCGGTGCCATATAAAATGATAACTGATGACGACCAATATTCAGTGTATCGCCTTCCTTAACCTCATAAAGGCCCCTAGTAATACCATGAAAACCTTCCAACATTCCAAAGGTATATTTATTACCGACAAGCTGAACATCCGGATATTGCTGACGCAACAGACGAATACTTCCGGCATGATCGGGCTCCATATGATCAATAATCAGATAATCAAGTTTCCGGCCATTCAACGCATCAGCAATCTTCTTAAGGAAAATATCCGAATAACAAACATCAACTGTGTCTACAAGTACAATCTTTTCATCAACTATCAAATAAGAATTATATGACACACCGTATGGTAAAGGCCACATATTCTCGAAGAGTGACTTCTGACGATCATTCACTCCAACGTAAAAGATTTTATCTGAAATCTCTTTTAGCTTATACATGTTCTACTGATTTATCATTTTTCTTTAATGCTCTCCATACAAAATAACAACCTGCCAAAACAAAAGGTATACTCAAGCATTGTCCCATATTCAATATCATATTGGCTTCGAAATCTTCCTGATCATTTTTCAAAAATTCGATAAAGAAACGAGCTGTAAAAATACAAATCATAAATACGCCGAAGATGAATCCCTCCTTCTTCCATGCTTTTTTCTTAAAGTATAGCCACATACATATTACAAATGTAATAAAGTAACATAAAGCTTCATACAATTGCGTCGGATGGCAAGGCGCAGTAAATATAGGATCAGCCCCCTGCTTCCAAGCATGCAGATTCGTAATGAAACGAAATCCCCACGGCAAATTTGTTACATGCCCGTAGATCTCGTGATTCATCAAGTTGGCTAAACGAATAAATGCTGCGACCAATCCTGTTGGAACAACCAGTTTATCGAAAGCCCAAAGCATACTGCGGTGACTGACACGTCTTGAATAAAAATATACGGCAATAATAATACCCAGTGTACCTCCATGGCTTGCCAACCCACCTTCCCATATTTTGAATATTTCTATTGGATTCGCGAAATAATAACCCGGTGCATAAAAGAGCACGTGTCCTAAACGTGCACCAATAACCGTTCCTAGAAAAGTGTAAAGAAGCAGAGAATCAATCCATGCCGGATTGAGCTTTTCTTGTTTCCACATCTTTTCAACGATCTTATATCCAATCAAGAAACCAATAGCGAACGCAAGTCCGTACCACCGAATCTCATGTGAACCGATAGTAAAGATTGCAGGATCAACTGTCCATGTGATGTAATTAAGCATATTATACTAATCGTCTTATTAAATTTTCTTTTTCACCATAAAGCATATCTATTACAGGCAGCTCAATCATCGTATAGGCTCCCGGCTGTTGTTTCATGCTTGCACGAGCCACAGCCACAAGAATTTGTCCCGTCAATGCGGGATTATTAATCTTCATATCATATTCAATCAACTGATTCTGTGTTTTGCCCGAAACTCCCTTCCGAACCAGATTCACACCATGACCCATATCTTTCAGGTTGTCAACACTTTCAACCTGCATCACATGTGTTTCATCATGAGCAAAATAGTCGTCAGCCTTGATGGCCGCAGCTACCTGTTTGAAATCGTAACCATCTTTTAATTCGATATACACCATACGGCGATGAATCCCGGTTCCCAATGGGATTGTCATTGACAAAGCCGCTTTCACTCCTTCGATGGCTTTCACGGCTACAGTATGTCCCATGCTCATGCCCGGACCGAAATTAGTATATGTGATGCCCTTAGGAACCATGGCTTCGCTTAGTGCTCGAATAATAGAATCGCTTCCCGGATCCCAGCCGGCAGAAATGACTGATACGGCATTATGAGCCTTTGCTACAACATCAAGTGTCTTACGTAGATCGGCAACATGTCCATGAATATCAAAACTATCCACTGTATTGATTCCCATAGCAAGAATCTCCTTCGCATGCTTTTCTACACTACGAGTAGGCGTCGCCAATATAGCGACATCTACTTTCTCCAACTTCACAATACTATCTGTCACTACATATTTTTCGAGTTCCTCAGGAACATTATTTGGATCACGGCGAATGATTCCTGCAACCTCAAAATCTGAAGATGCTTCCAATGCTTCCAATGCATATTTTCCAATATTGCCATAGCCAACGATGACTGCTCTAATTTTCTTCATATCCCAAATGTTATACTATTGGTGCAAAGATAATGCAAATACAATCCAGTATAAAATTATCTATCCACTTTTTATTCTGATTTAAGTTTATCCATCATTCGAGATCCTTCCTCTACATACTTTTTCAAATGTACAAAACCTTCCTTCAACATTTTTTCCCATACATCCCCCACGAATGCAGCTCCTCCGAAAGACAGGGATTGAAGCCAAGGGATAACTGAGAAGGTAATCCCTCCCAAGGCCATGACCTTTTTGTCGATGATACCCTTTTGCCATGCTTCGCGTAAAGT
>JAQWBH010000548.1 GCA_028707405.1 Parabacteroides sp.
ACTCGACCATACCAGAAAAGAGATATTTGTCTTGCTACCCTTCAAAGAGCTCCAGTATTTTTGATTCATCCAACGGCAGACTGAGATAGTAGCCCTGCAGATAATCACAGCCGGATTTAGTCAGATAGTCTAACTGCTCCTTTGTTTCGACACCTTCTGCCAGGGTTTTTATATTGAGTTTTTGCGCCATTGAAATGATTGCTTCAGTGAGGCTATCGGTCTCACTGCTATGCCCGGTTTCTTGAACAAATGATTTGTCGATTTTTAGCAAAGAAATTGGCAACACTCTCAGGTAGCGCAAAGATGAATAACCGGTGCCAAAATCATCCATAGCAAGTCCAATGCCGGTTTTCCTCAGTTTCCACAATACACTGTATGGATTGTGGTCATTTCCTATAAAGACGCTTTCAGTAATTTCCAGGTCAAGATTAGCTGGATCGATCCCGGATGAATTTATACATTCCATTACTTCTTCATAAAAGCCGGGGTGCTTGATCTGAACGGCGGAGATATTAACTGATATTACTATTGGGGTATTATATTGCGTAATAATATTTTTACACATCATACAAGCGGTTTTCAATACCCAGGCGCCAATTGGTATAATTAGCCCGGTCTCCTCTGCAACGGGGATAAACTCCAATGGACTGACCGAGCCCAATTCGGAGTTGTTCCACCGGAGGAGAGCCTCCAATCCGCGTAGCTTACCGGTATCAACCGAGAACTGCGGTTGGTAATTAAGTGTAAGCTCTCCATTATCCATTGCTTTGCGCAGTAAGCGTTCCAACTCGGTTTTGCGAAGAAGCTCCGACCTCATGCTTTCAGTAAAGAATCTATAGGTGTTCTTTCCCATTTCTTTTGCTTTATACATGGCGGTATCAGAGTTTTTCAACAATTCCTCCACTGTTATACTATCTTTAGGGTATCTTGAGATTCCGATGCTTACAGTCATGATGATGGTTTTATTCTTTACTAAGAAGGGCTCAGTAAGCTGTTCCATAATCTTATCAATAAATTGGGTAATCTCATCCGTACCATCCAAATCTGAAAGAATGATCGAAAACTCGTCTCCGCTTAGTCGTGCAAGAAAATCATTGGCTCTGATTACGCTTGTAAGACGCTTTGCAGTTTCAATCAAAAGATCGTTTCCAATTGAGTGTCCAAGAGTGTCATTTATTCTCTTAAAGTTGTCAAGATCTAAAAAGGCAACGGCAAATTTTCCCGGAGAATGTTCTGATTTTAATATCAATGTATTCAGATGTTCGATAAATAGGGTTCTGTTTGCCAGATTGGTGAGGGAATCATGATAGGCCATCTCAATAATGGTGGCCCTGTGTTCGTTGAGCTCGTCCACCTGTCGGTGGAGTTCCTCCTCGGAAATACTAATTTCTTCATTGAGCTCGGTAAGCTGCACGTTCTTTCTCTCAAGACTTTTGATAATCGGGTTTGTAAACTGCCTTGCCAGAAAATAGCCTACAATTGAGGCAATGAGTGTAATCAGGGCGATAAATATGATTATGACGGTTGTTAATAATTGGATCGGGGCTTCGAATTCGTCCATATTACCGACAATGACAAGCATCCAATTTGTTTTGTCAATCAGTGAACAGGCACTGATCATTTCCTGATTGCTCTCTGAGTACCTGACAATGGCTGGCGAGGGCTGTCTATCATTCTGCATGTCAATCATGATATTATGGATTTCGAGGTTTTCTACAGGAAGTCCAATCTTTTTTGTGTCTGGGTGGTAAATGACATTACCGTTTTCATCGATTAGGTAAGCATAGCTGGAATCTGATCCGTTAAGCTTCATATCCTTTAAATTTACGGCCATACTATCCGAACGGATCGCACCTGCCACATATCCTAATAGTTCTCCTGTCGACGGAGAAAAGATAGGGTTCGTTGCAACAAATATTTGTAAACCTTGAAATCTGGATATCAGTGTTTCACTGATAACAGGTACTTTTTCAGAAATCGTCCTTTGATGATAATTTCGGTCGGACAGAATCATACCGACTTCCGAGGTGTTGTTAGTAGCCAGGCTTATTCCATCTGTATTATTCAGGAATATCCCAAGCAGATTTGGTTTGCTTTCGGCGTACTTAATCATAATATCATTCACAGTATCTATGCGCGATTGGTTGTTCTGATCGGACAACAGTGCCAAGACATTATAATCAGATGCCATTGGAGCGAGGAGATTGATTTCGTTATCAATAAGTTGAGATATTAATTGATCTTGAGATTTGGTCAGTTCGATGGCAGAATTTTTTATCAAAGTGTTAATGATCTTGGTAGACCAGTTGTAAGAGAACACACCTGTAATAACAATTACAACATTTAGAAGAATAATAATCATCATCGTAATTTTGGATCTGATATTCATACAGCCTCCATATAATTACTACACTGTATTTTGAAACAAAAAATAAACAGGGAATGTACAAAATATGACTTTATTCTAGCAAATTTGCAATACATATACAATAGAAGATCGAAAACGAAAAGTAATTTGGCGGTGTTGAAGAGATTATGTTATAGTAAAATCATTACTTGTAGTAACTATCAAATAGGAATTGGAGGCTAGTACTATGCTACCTATCAAATATAAATTATATACAAAAAAGATTGAAAAGGTGTTGACACTAATTTTCTTTGGATTGTTTTTTATAACATTCAGTAGTAGCTTATTCTCACCATTATCGATAATTTACTATGTATCGTCAATCATATGTGTTTTATACTACATTCTGGTTTATAGAAAAAAGACTGCATATGTCATTTTTGAAGATGACAGTATAATTATTGCTAGAGGCATTTTTCTGAAAGGTGAGAAAATCAAAATCGATTCTATTAAAAAAGTATATGTTTTAGATAAGAAAATTGAAATTGTGTTTATGAAAGAGGATACCGAGGATAATGTCATCTTATACAATTTCCTCTTGGAAGAAAGCGACAGAGCTGCAATAGCTAAATATTTAACAGCCCTGGTTGATGCATTCGTATAAACTGTCCACATGAGTAGACATGTTTTTACCGTTTCGTTTTGAGGAAA
>JAQWBH010000549.1 GCA_028707405.1 Parabacteroides sp.
CTTTATCGCAATTCAACAGGATGTAAGCTGTTCGAAATGCCAATGAGGTATGGCTGCCTTTGTTTATCACCCGGGGCAGTTCTTCGACTTCTTCCTTTGTCAGTTTGATCGTGTATTTTTCCATGACTTTTTCTTGCAAAGATGCAAAATGTATCCGTCATATCATAGCTAACATAACACTAGTCTAAGTTCATTTCCCAATTGTCCATTTGAACCGGAGACAAGTATATTATGCATAGAGATCTTCCGTAAAATCGAAAAAATAGTTGGAACCTGCCAGGAGGGGATTCGATTTGTCTTTCTTGGAAAGAATGATTTCCTGTTCAGGAATCAACCAATCTATATTCAAAGCCGGATCGTTCCACATGATTCCTCCTTCTGATTCAGGATGGTAGTAGTTATCGCATTTGTATTGAAAAATAGCTTCTTCACTCAACACAACAAATCCGTGGGCAAACCCACGGGGTACAAAAAACTGTAGTTTGTTTTCTTCTGAAAGTTCTACTGCTACATGCTTGCCAAAAGTGGACGATCCTTTGCGAATATCTACAGCAACATCCAATACGCTACCCTTTACCACCCTTACCAGTTTTGATTGTGCATAGGGCATCTTTTGAAAATGAAGCCCTCTTAAAACACCGTAGGTAGATTTTGATTCATTGTCCTGCACAAAGGTGGTTTTACATACTTTCTCCTCGAACTCTTTCTGAGAGAAAGATTCAAAAAAGTATCCCCGCTCATCGGCAAAGACTCGGGGTTCGATAATTACTACACCCTCAATTTCTGTTTCGATTACTGTCATCCTATCTTCTATCTATCCGCGTACATCTCTTCGTAATACTTCTGATACTCACCACTGGTCACATTGTCCAGCCAATCCTGATTATCAAGATACCAGCTTATTGTTTTCTCAATTCCTTCTTCAAATTGAAGTGAGGGTTCCCAACCGAGCTCCTTTTTAAGCTTGGTGGCATCGATGGCATAACGCAAATCGTGTCCTGCCCGGTCGGTCACATAGGTGATCAATTCAGTTGATGTACCTTCGGGGTTGCCTAGCATCTTGTCAGCAACCTTGATCATTACCTTGATCAGGTCGATATTTGTCCATTCATTGAAACCGCCAATATTGTAGGTCTCTCCTACCCTGCCTTTATGAAAGATTACATCTATTGCACAGGCATGGTCTTCCACATAAAGCCAGTCGCGCACATTCTCTCCCTTGCCATAAACAGGAAGGGCTTTCTTGTTGCGAATGTTATGGATAAAGAGTGGAATCAATTTCTCGGGGAACTGGTAGGGACCATAGTTGTTGGAGCAGTTGGAGATGACACAAGGCATTCCGTAGGTATCGTGATAGGCTCTCACGAAATGGTCTGAAGCTGCCTTTGATGCTGAATATGGACTATGGGGATCGTAACGGGTCTCTTCGGTAAAGAGGGTGTCATCAAATTCCAATGCGCCATACACCTCATCGGTGGATACATGATAGAACAGTTTACCGCTGTAATCATTTTTCCAGCTTTCCTTGGCAGCTTGCAGCAAGTTGAGTGTACCCAGTACATTGGTACGGGCAAATAGGAACGGATCTTTGATGCTTCTGTCCACGTGACTCTCAGCTGCCAGGTGAATCACTCCATCTACTTTTTGTTTTGCAAAAAGATCTTTCAAAAGTGATTCATCACAAATATCTCCCTTTACAAATGTGTAGTTTGGTTTGTTTTCAATATCTTTTAGGTTTGCCAGATTGCCGGCATACGTAAGTTTATCGAGATTGATGATCTTGTATTCGGGATATTTATTCACAAAAAGTCGTACTACATGCGATCCGATAAACCCGGCACCACCGGTAATTAAGATTGTTCTCTTGTATGATTCTGTTGCCATTCTTATTTTCTTTTCATCTGTTTCAGGCATTGACCAACTTCAATAGGTACTGACCATATTCGTTTTTCTGCATCACCTCTCCCATCTGTCTCAACTGTTCGTGGCTGATCCAGCCATTACGCCAGGCTATTTCTTCGAGACAGGATACTTTCAAGCCTTGTCGTTTCTCAATGACCTCGATAAACGTGGAGGCTTCCGACAGGGAATCGTGCGTACCGGTATCGAGCCAGGCAAAACCGCGGCCAAAAAGCTGTACTTTCAGTTCTCCATCTTTCAGGAACTGCTGGTTCACGGTGGTAATCTCCAACTCTCCTCTTGCGGAAGGTTTAATACTTTTGGCTACGTCTACCACCTTGTTGGGATAGAAATAAAGGCCGACTACAGCATAATTGGATTTTGGATTATTCGGCTTTTCTTCAATACTAAGAACATTGCCCTCATTATCGAATTCCGCTACACCATATCGTTCCGGATCGTTTACATAATATCCAAATACAGTAGCTTTCTGATCCTCCTCTGCATGTTTCACTGCCTGCTGTAACATCCGGGGTAAACCTTGTCCGTAAAAGATATTATCTCCCAAAACAAGGCAAGCAGTATCATCTCCTATAAACTCTTCACCAATAATAAAGGCTTGTGCAAGTCCATCTGGTGAAGGCTGTTCTGCATATTCAAAATTCACTCCGTAATCAGAACCATCTCCCAGCATGCGCTTGAAACCGGGAAGATCTTCGGGAGTTGAAATAATCAGTATATCCCTTATCCCTGCTAACATTAAAGCGGAAATAGGATAATATACCATTGGTTTGTTGTAAATGGGCAGCTGCTGCTTGCTTACTCCCTTGGTGATGGGGTACAATCGGGTGCCGGAGCCTCCGGCAAGAACTATTCCTTTCATATTTTTTAAAGCGATCAGCTGTCAGCAATCAGCGTTCAGCTTTATTTTGATGGTTATTTGTTCCGTGAAAAATTGATTACGCATACAATCAACCATTTGCAGATTTTGTTGACTTGCGGAAACGAACCGTGTAAACACACTTCGTGACTACCAGTCACATTCAGCGCTTGATAGTTTATTCGATCAGAAAACAAAAATAGCACAAAATGCAACACTTTCGCCTCCCGTGAGGAGGAAAAAGTGCAAATGAGCCTTCTTTATACGCTATAATGAT
>JAQWBH010000550.1 GCA_028707405.1 Parabacteroides sp.
AATATTACAATGAATATCTGAAGTTTCAACCTAAAAGCACTTTGGCTATTAATGGAATAACCGGTTCAGAAAAAGCCGATCAATGGCGGCAACACCCTACGCGCTATGAAGTCAGGCGCATGGATAAATTCAATACCCGTTATTCTGAGTTCAGCCCGATGTTATACGGAGAAAAATATGACCAGCTTTATTTTACTTCTTCGCGCGCTTTGAAGAATAGAGAAAAAAGCAAGGAAAAAGATAAAGAAACAACAACAACGCAAACAACAGGAAAGTCGAAGGAGGAAACACTCAGCGCCATAACAGGCCAGCGGAATAACGACCTCTTTATGGTAAAGCAGGACGAAAATGGAAATTGGAAAGCCCCAACCGAAATTGATGACGCAGTAAATACCGATTTTGATGAAGGTACTCCTTCTTTCTCTCGTGACGGCAATACGATGTATTATACATATTGTGCACAAGATCCGGAAGGTCCGCGTACATCCGAAATATATATATCCTCACGCAGTAGTGCCAAATGGAACAAAGGAACAAGAGCTGAAATTGTCAAAGACTCTATTACCGCTCTGGGCCATCCGGCCATTTCCCCCGATGGCAAATATCTCTATTTCGCTTCGGATATTGTCGGTGGTTTCGGGGGCAAAGATTTATATCGCTCACGCGTCATTGGAAATGACTTCGGTCCAATGGAGAATCTGGGGCCAGATATCAACACTGCCGGAGATGAAATGTTCCCTTATATGCGTGACTCTGTAACGCTATATTTTGCATCTACCGGACATCCAGGTATGGGGGGATTGGATTTATTTAAAGCAACTCTTGATTCTACTTCCGGACATTGGACTGTGGAAAATCTAAAGTCACCTATCAACTCAAGCTATGATGATTTCGGTATCACCTTCGCGGGGAAAAAAGAAAAAGGGTTCTTCAGCTCTAATCGCAATGATGCCCGTGGTTATGACCATATCTATTCATTTGAACTTCCTTCGGTCACCATCGCGATTGAAGGTATCGTTTCGGACGTAGACGAGAATCCTATCGAAAATGCCGTTGTCCGTATTGTAGGCAAAGACGGACTGAATGCCAAAACTATTGCAAAAAAAGACGGGAAATATCACGTCGAACTGGAACGTGACATCAAATATGTGATGATGGCAAGCGCCCGGGGATTCTTAAATCAGAATTTTGAATTAAAAACGGCATCCGACGAAAAGAACGAAACATATTATGTTGATTTTTTTCTATCTCCAATCAATAAACCCGTAGTCATCGAAAATATCTTTTATGATTTCAATAAAGCATCGCTCAGACCTGAATCAAAAAAAGCTTTGGATGAAACAATAAAAATGCTGAATGACAACCCGAACGTAACCATCGAGCTAGGAGCGCACACCGATCGTAAAGGTTCTGTAGAGTACAATGAAGGACTCGCTCAGCGTCGCGCCCAATCCGTCGTCGATTATCTTATTGCCAGCGGCATCAAAGCCGACCGCCTCGATGCTAAAGGATATGGAAAAAGCGCACCTAAAGTCATTAATAAAAGAATGGCTAAACAGTATGATTTTCTAAAAGAGGGCGACGTACTCACGGATGAATTTATCGAGAAGTTAAAACCCGAGCAACAAGCTACTGCCGACCAAATTAACCGGCGTACGGAATTTAAAGTATTAAGGACAAATTACAACTTATTCTGACCTCACTTATAATCAACTATTTTCATCATTTCACCGTATAAACCCATTATCGAAATTAAATCAGCGCATATCTACTCATCTAATATATCTGTTACGAGCATATACAAATCTCTATTCACTTATAGAAGAAGATTCTTTTCCAAAAGGCATCACAATACGTTTATAAGCTACCTGATAACCAGCTACCACGCCAAATCCCCCTTCCACATTCGTATACGTAGCAGAAGGTTCCAATAATCCATTTATATAAGCTTCCCCAAATGAGACAGAAATATTACGTATAACCGTCAAATAATTATAATACTCTTCAGAAATAGACATCAACCGAACATCATAATAAACTTTATAGGTATAATCAGAATCTATATATGAGGTCTGTATAGGATAAAAAACAGATTTTAAGGTATACTGATTGCCATTAAACATATCATCGCTAAATGTTCCCCAACAATTAGTTGCATCTTGCTGTTGCAAAGTTGGATTTGTTGCCACGTACTGAAAAACGGGATCCTCATAGATCAAATAAAAATCAGAAGTAGATGATCCGAAACTATTTTCTGTTGAAACAAGAGTATGATCACTATTACGCCACTTTTCTATCACTTTCTCTACAGAAAGACGATAATAATTCTTTTTGTTTGCTCCATCCACAAAATTAATATAAAGTCGCATCTGCTCCTGGCTCTTATATGTTTTGTCGGATGAGATAAAACGAACGGTATCTATAGAAAGTAGCTGCACGCTATCGGGCATCTGAGTCTCAGCATAAACAGCGTCGAAACCATCTGCTTCTGCTTCCAAACGAAGGCGATCTCCAACATTCAACAAGCAACCTGGTAATATATACCGTCCTTTTGTAAAGACAGAATCTCTAAAAATATCAGAATTTTGCATTGTCCCACGATAGACATCATTTACATATACGCTAATCTTTCCACCGGAAACTTCGCTATCCATAACACTATCTAGCAAAAACCAACTTTTCGACAAATAAGCAGTAACATCCTCTCCGGTTGTTACTGAAGCATTCAGCACCAAAGAAGGCGATGCATATGGCAATTCAAGTATAACATCGCGCGTACAGGACGTCTGTATAAGCATTACTATCAAAAGTAATATACAACTATATTTAAATTTCTTCTTTATCATCTTTCTTAGAACTTATACGTATACGAAACAGAAGGGAAACAACGAAAAAGAATCGTCTCCTGTAGCCTTACATAACGTTTCCCATCAACGCTATAATATACCGGGCTTACCATAAACGGATTTGGACGCATATAGACATTACATACAGATACATTCCATATAGATATTCTTCCTTTTTTTCTGTATTTATAAAAATTAATACCCAA
>JAQWBH010000551.1 GCA_028707405.1 Parabacteroides sp.
CTTCGGCACGCGGTGATATTTTAACCAGACCACGATAACTATTCTGACTGTGTCCGGCAGAAATACCTTTGGATACAATAGTACTACGAGTATTACGCCCCAGATGTATCATCTTCGTTCCCGTATCGGCCTGTTGATAGTTATTAGTCACGGCAACAGAATAAAACTCCCCCACGGAATTGTCGCCAGCCAGGATGCAACTGGGATATTTCCATGTAATAGCTGAACCGGTCTCCACCTGTGTCCAGGAAATCTTACTTCCTTCTCCCCGGCACAATCCACGCTTCGTCACACAGTTGTAAATGCCTCCGCGTCCATTCTTGTCGCCAGGATACCAGTTCTGCACAGTCGAATATTTCACTTCGGCATGTTCCTCTGCAATGATCTCGACGATGGCAGCATGCATCTGATTTTCATCACGCATCGGTGCCGTACATCCTTCAAGATAGCTGACATACGTATCATCATCGGCAATAATCAGTGTACGCTCAAACTGCCCCGTATTAGCCGTGTTGATGCGAAAGTATGACGACAACTCCATCGGACAACGGATCCCTTTTGGAATATATACGAACGTCCCATCGGAAAAGACAGCCGAATTAAGTGCTGCAAAAAAATTATCGCGATAACTTACCACAGAGCCCATATACTTCTTTACCAGATCAGGATGTTGATGTACCGCGTCGTTGAAAGAGCAGAAGATAATGCCTTTTTCCGCCAGTAATTCCTTAAAGGTCGTCTTCACCGAAACACTGTCCATCACTGCATCAACAGCCATTCCGCTCAATTGAGCCCGCTCATGAAGCGGAATACCCAGTTTGTCAAAAGTTTTCATCAATTCAGGATCTATTTCTTCAACGCCTTTATTCTCAATCTTTTTCTTCGGCGCCGCATAATAGATAATACTCTGAAAGTCGATGGGGGGAATTCTCAAATGGCCCCATGTCGGCATCTCCAACGTCTGCCAATAACGTAGCGCCTTCAAACGAAACTCCAGTAACCACTCCGGTTCATTTTTTTTCGCCGAGATGATGCGTACCGTTTCTTCATCCAATCCACGATGGATAATATCCGTATCAATAGAGGTCACGAAACCATACTTATAATCTCCACTCGTTACCTCATTCAGTATTTCATTCGATTCTTGCATACCTAATTTAATGATGTTTAAAAGCCGTTTCAACGACCATACTTACTTATTTTCTGTAAACAAATGAGAGGGATAAATAGTTGGAACAATCTGTTTAACCGGAGCATACAAATGTGATTCCGTCTTGCTCTTCTCAGTAATAATCCATTCTTTACGATCAATCAATGTAGCTACATTCAAAAAAAAACTAGATACAATCAACATCAATCCGGCTCCAAATAGACCACCCAGAAGGTGATTAATCACGCCCAGCGGCGTTACACCAATCAACTGATCAACCAACATCCCTACAAACCAAATAACGCCAACTGTCAGTACAAAAGCAAGGATATAGCTTGTAAAGACACCTGCAGCCGGAAACCAGGTAAAAGCCGAATGAAGCCATACTGCAACCTTTGCACAGCAGAAAATGCCCACCCACAAGGCAATAAGCAAAACAACCTGTTTGATGACTCCATCAAACAGGCCTTTTACAAATCCTATTCCTGCTAAAAACAGCAATAAAATATCTAACCAATTCATCATTTACAGTGTCTGCTTGACTTGTGTCTCCTCATAGGCTTCAATGATATCGCCTACCTGTATATCGTTGAAGTTATTGACATTCAATCCGCAGTCCTGTCCTGCAACTACCTCCTTCGCATCGTCCTTGAAGCGCTTCAACGAACCCAGTTCACCGGCGTATATGACAATGCCGTCGCGGATGATACGAATCTTGTTCGTACGCCGGATCTTGCCTTCACGCACAATACAACCGGCTACTGTACCCACCTTTGTAATTTTAAATACTTGTTGAACCTCAACATTGGCTGTAATATCCTCTCTTGTCTTCGGAGCAAGCATACCCTCCATAGCGCTCTTTACATCATTGATAGCATCATAGATGATAGAATAGAGACGAATCTCCACGCCGTCCTTCTCCGCCATTTTGTGAGCCGCTAATGCCGGACGTACCTGGAACCCGATAATGATTGCACCTGAAGCTGCTGCCAGCACCACATCCGATTCAGAGATCTGCCCTACTGCCTTATGCAGCACATTCACCTGAATTTTGTCGGTCGAAAGACGTATCAATGAATCCGACAAAGCTTCTACAGAGCCGTCGACATCCCCCTTTACAATAACGTTGAGCTCCTGGAATCCACCTACAGCTATCCGGTGGCCTATGTCGTCAAGCGTCAGCATCTTCTGCGTACGCAGACCTAATTCACGTTGCAACTGTTCACGTCGACTGGCAATCTCGCGTACTTCTTGTTCAGATTCCAATACATTAAATGTATCACCTGCCTGCGGTGCACCATTCAAGCCCAGAATCAATGCCGGTTCTGAAGGAGCCGCTTTCTCCATACGCTGATTACGTTCATTGAACATCGCCTTGATTCGCCCATAATGTGTACCGGCTAAAACAATATCTCCTACACGCAAAGTCCCGTTTTCAACCAAAATAGTAGCTACATACCCACGCCCCTTATCCAATGACGACTCGATGATTGAACCGACAGCACGACGTTTCGGGTTGGCTTTCAAATCCAGTAAATCAGCTTCGAGCAATACCTTTTCGAGCAGCTCCTGCACACCAAGACCTTTCTTCGCCGAAATTTCTTGGCACTGGTACTTGCCTCCCCACTCTTCCACCAGGTAATTCATGGCAGACAACTCCTCACGGATCTTATCCGGATTAGCATGAGGCTTATCTATCTTATTTATTGCGAACACAATAGGAACGCCAGCTGCCGCCGCATGGTTAATGGCTTCAACCGTTTGTGGCATGACACTATCGTCGGCAGCCACAATAATGATAGCAATATCCGTCACCTTTGCACCGCGGGCACGCATAGCAGTGAACGCCTCATGCCCCGGCGTATCCAAGAATGTAATACGTCGGCCGTTCG
>JAQWBH010000113.1 GCA_028707405.1 Parabacteroides sp.
ACAAATCATTGTCAATTTTTCCATTGCCTCCGCATTAGGAGCTCCATTAGCTTTTGTTATTGCCTTCGCATATACCATCAAACCATCCGGATAACGTATGCATGGGAAATCATTACCAGCTCCGGATGTTCCCGGTGCACTAGTATCATAAAATTTAACCATCAAGTATGTATTGAAACCTAATCCTAAATTGAAAGGCAGCAGATTAAAATCTTTTCTCAAATCTTTAACATCCCATTCAGAAATAAATGAATTGGTATCTGTAGAATAAATGCCATACCAACCGCCGGCACCATACATTTTTTGTCCGTTTATTTTTGCAGAAGGATGTGCGCAAAGCATCACATATTCCCAGCCATTGCCATTTGCAGAATTATCATTCTTTAAGTAAAATATTTCTTCCGTAGAATTATTAACATTCGCACCAAAAATCTTGTCAAAATCACGTACGGTTGATACACTGACTAATGAATACTTTCCACTATCTATCACCTGCTTTGAAGCAGATGCAGCGTCACTATATTTGCCTAATTGCAAATATACTTCCGACAAAAGACTTAAAGCACTGTATTTACTAGGTGTTCCCGCTATCCGGGATATTTCGGGCGCATTTGCTGATGCAAAAAGCAAGTCTGCCAAAATATAGCTATATATATCGTCCACACTGCTTTTAGCCAAATTGTACTTACTCATATTCTCATCGGTCCGCAATGGACAAGCGCCGTAAAGTCGAACCAAATTAAAATAATCAAATGCACGAATGAAACGTAATTCACCTAAATATGCATTCTTCTTTGCATCCGTAAGTGATGCTGCTTGCAGTAAACGCGCTATAGCAATATTACAATCGCGGATAGACTGATACAATCCTGTCCAAACTGCATTCGCTCTCGAAATATTAGTTGTGTTCAGACCCTGATACTGACTTAATGGTTCCCACGAACCGCGTCCATAAGCATAATCAGAAAAAGCCTCCTGCATTCCTGGAAAATTCATCGTATTATATCCGGTCCGCAATTTATTGAGTGGGGCTAATACAGCTGCAGCGGCTTCAGCTTCCGTATTGTAGAATGTTTCTGCTGCTACCGATTTCGGCTCCTCGTCTAACCAACTGTTACACGAAGTCATGCCAACTATCAATCCTAAAGCTATTATTATCTTTTTCATATTTTATCCTCCTTACTTAAAATTGAATTTTAGCACCAACGGTTACTGTCTTCACATTCGGATATGTCATATAATCCAGACCCATATTTACTCCGCCACCCCATGAACTAACTTCAGGATCAAGGCCGGAATAACCCGTAATAGTCAGCATATTTTGTGCACTCACATATATTTTTACTCCTTTGAGCCAATTCTTTACACCCCATTTTGAGACCGGCAGATTATAGCCCAATGATACATCTCTCAATCGAAGGTAAGAGCCATCTTCCACATAGCGATCTGAGTGTTTCAAATTCTGACTACGTGTAATTTTAGGGTACTTTGCCGCAGCATTTTGTTCGGCTGTATTATTTGCACTCCAATGGTTACTATAAACTTCTCTTCTGAAATTCAACGGATAATTATAATCCAAATCCTGACATTCGGTAACATTATAAATATCATTTCCCTGACTTCCCTGAAAGAACAATGAAAAATCTATTCCCTTCCAGCTAAGACTTGACTGAAGCCCGTAAGTAAAGTCCGGATTCGGATCGCCTGTTATAAACTTATCGTCGTTTGTCAATTTGCCATCGCCATTTTTATCTACATAGGTTATAATACCGTTTGCATCATATCCATTTTCCTTGTAAGTATAAAAAACACCTAAAGGCTCTCCTTCACGAATCAAATTAACAAAATCTTCAATGAAAGACAATCCAACTGTAGAGCCATATATATCTTTGCCTCCATAAAGTTTTTTAACCGTATTTTTGTTGAATGCTATATTAAAAGAACCTGTCCATCTCAAGTCTTTCGTACGAAGAATATCTCCATCTACTAAGAACTCAAAACCCTTATTTCCCATTTTGCCAATATTCTCAATAGTCGTACTATATCCCGTAGAAGCCGGCATACTGACTGAATTCAATAGATCGCGTGTTGTTTTATTATAGTAGTCTGCTGTTACTCTTAATCTTGAATTAAACATGCTCAGATCAATACCGATATTCCACTGCGCTGTTGTTTCCCATTTCAGAGCGGATGGCAATGTTGTGCTTGCAGCGTAATATGTTCCTAAACCCGAACCTATTGCTTGCTTACCCAGACTTAGCATATTTAATGTTGAATACGGATCAATAGCGGTAGAACCTGTTTCACCGTAACCAAGCCTCAGTTTCAAGTTTGATATTTGTTTTATATTCTTCATGAACGATTCATCAGAAATACGCCAAGCCAATGCAGCTGAAGGGAAGTACCCCCACTTATTACCTTCTGAATAACGAGAAGATCCATCAGAGCGGACACTGAACGTAGCTAAATATTTCCCTTTATATGAATAATTTAATCTGCCCAAATAAGACATCAGCACCCATTTTGTATAGCCCGTTGAAGGTGTGCCGAACGATTCAGCTGAACCGATCTGGTCCGTTTCAGGTATATCGCTGATAAAGCCGGTTGCATTTATACCCATGGTACGTCCCACATATTGTTGATAGGTAAAACCACCCATTACGTTCAGAGAATGATCATGATTGATCGTAACATCATAATTGGCAATATTTTCATTAACGATCGTAGTCTGTGTGCTTGAGCTCACACTAGCACCATTTTTCGCCCACAAATACTTTGAGGTGCGATAATAATCACTACGATAATCTAATGTTTCAATACCTACAGACGATTTTAATGATAATCCCTTGATCGGTTTATAAGTAAGGGCAATATTTGAATCATTTAAATTTGCTTTTGTCTTATTTGACGTTTCGTTGATAAGGACCATCGGATTTCTTAACGCATTCGACATAAACGGATAAGACAACATAATATCATTGTAGCTGCCGTCTGCATTATACGGTGTGACTGAAGGCGGTGCATAGAGAGCGGCTCCCAAAATCGTAGCGCCTCTGTTGCCGCCAGACATTTCAGCAGGCATTTGTGTAGCCGTTCTGGCATACGACATAATCAAATCAACATGAAACTTATCATTGATATCATGATTTATATTTCCTCTCAAATTATATTTATCATAACCGCTATTTTTAATAATACCATCACGCAACATGATCGAACCGCTGATTAAGATTTTGGTCTTCTCATTTCCGGAACTAATAGATACATTATGATTCTGAATCGGAGCATTATCGAATACAGCATCTTGCCAATCATACCCTTTTCCAAAAGCGGCCACTTGAGAATCTGTAAAATAAGTTTTTCCAGTATCATTCAGCAACATCTCATTTGCAAAAGCAGCCCATTCTGAAGCATCGAGCATCTTCATTTTCTTTCTTAATGACTGAACGCCATAACTTCCATCGTAAGTAACAGCCGTCCCACTCTTGCCACTCTTTGTTGTAATCAAAATAACGCCATTAGCACCGCGAGAACCATAGATAGCAGTTGCCGAGGCATCCTTCAAGACTTCAAGTGATTCAATATCCTGACTGTTAATAGATGAGACATTTACAGGCATTCCATCTACAATATATAATGGATCATTGCCTCCGCGAATAGAGTTTGTTCCACGAACACGAATGGTAAAATCGCCGCTTGGAGAACCTGTATTATTAGTAATTACAACACCTGGTACACGCCCTTGCAAACCTAAAATCGGATTAGGAACAGCAATTGCCTGCATGTCTTCTGATTTGACTGAGCTTAACGAACCTGTCAAATCCCGTTTTTTCATCGTGCCATAACCAACTACTACTACTTCGTCCAAGGCTTCCACATCTTCCGACAAAGAAATAGTCAATGCCGCTCTATTCTTAACGGGAACTTCCTGACTTAAATATCCAATATAAGAAAAGACTAAAACAGAATTTCCTGAAACTGAAAGAGAAAATGACCCTTTCATATCCGAAATAGTGCCCGTTGAGGTTGAGCCTTTAACAACTACATTTACACCAACCAAAGGTTCTCCAGTTTTTGCATCTGTAATTATTCCTTTCACGCCATGCTGCGCGAATGCTGTGATGCTGAGAAAAAGCATCAATAAGAAATAATAAAACTTCTTTTTCATGATACCATAATTGTATTTGTTATATTCATTATTATAAAATAATATTTTACAATGCAATATTATATACTAAAATAGTAGTGGCAAAATTTTTCAGTATAAAAATCATACTTTATGTTGTAAAACATAAATATAAGGAGATATAATATAAAAAGATTAAAAAATAAGTATGAATTCATAAGCTGTTAGGCTTTGTATAAAAGAAAATTGCACCAAATACAATTGTCTTCGTCAAAAAATAACATGAGTCAAATCAAGATTCAAATAATTATTCTAATTTTGCATTATAAAACAGAATAAGATAAACAAAAATTTATTCCTATTTGTTTTACAATATAAAATAATAAATATTATGATACAAGTAATAAACAGAGCGCTGAACATTTTAGAGGTGATTGCAAACAATTCTGACAAAGAACTTGGGTTGTCAGAAATTGCTGATGAAGTTGAACTGAATCACGGTACATGCGCAAATATTCTAAAGACTTTGGTAAATAGGGACTATGTGGAACAAGTTGGAACAAAAAAAGGTTACAAACTAGGTTATATGTCATACCAACTAACAAACGCAAAATCCTATTATACAGATATATTAAGCATATCCAAGAGCTTAATGGATGACCTCAGAGACGAAATCAATGAGATGGTCATTCTTTCCATTATAAAAAGCGGAAAGCGTGTTTTGCTTTATGAAGCCCCCTGCAACCATACATTACAAATACGAACAACTCAGGAGTCGAGTATTTACCGTGCAACAACCGGACGGATGATCTTAGCGCACTATTCGCCTAAAGAACTGGACGATCTGATTGAAAAAATCGGACTCCCAACTGAAAAAGAGTGGCCCGAAGTAAAAAGTAAGTCTGATTTGATACAATATTTAAATCAAATAAAAACAAACGATGTTGAAATCACTCTAAACCTTAATCATGTGGTTGGCTTAGCAACTCCCATTTATAAAAAAGGGACTGTTATTGCCAGTCTTGGTATATATTTACCGGATGTTCGCTTTGGAAAAACCGAAAAGAACGACATCATCAAACAACTAAAGAAAACGACAGCACTTATCAATGACCGAATTGCCAAATCAAAAAAAGAGTAATAATTACTATCACTTTCTATCGATATACCAGATAAATAGTATTGTTTATCAAAGAGTAAAGTTTCTTCGATTAAAAGCTATTTATTATTTCACGTCAGTAAATAACTACATCACATCAGTAAATAACTATTTACTGGCACAAAACTCTTATTTACTGACAGCATATAAAAATATGGTCCTTATCTGTCTGTCTTTTCATCAGAACCATTCAATGTTTTTATCAGGATTACTTCACTTTAGGCGACTGAACATCAGAAAAACTTAATTGCCTTAACGGTCTAAGTTTTACTTCACTATTAAGGCCGGAAGGAAGTGAAGCCCAGTGGCCGTAAGTAGTCTTCTGGTAATTCAGATCTACAAAATTGATCTCTTTGAAGATACGCCAGTTCACACCTCGACGATCATAGTCGGCTATACGGTTAGCGGTAAGGTTTGTCACTTCAACTTCAATGACATTCTTTCCAGTATGAAGGTATCTCCCAACATATAGACGGAACGGCACAGCCCAAGCTGTCCCGACATTGTGACCATTTATTTTAACGCGGGCACTCTCACGCACATCGCCCAGGTCCAAAAGCCACTCGTCGGCATGGACCTCTGGAAGATTGAAAACCAACGAATAGACTCCAGTTCCGCTATTACGCTGCATATCGGGAAATGGAAGCGTAGTCCACGATACCGGACGATCAATAGCAAAAACCCCGTCGATAACCGGCTCGCTTTCAACAAAACGTAAATTCCATCCGTGTTCGAGCGAAAAACTGAAAGGCTGTTCGGTGAAATAACGCCAAGAGGTAAGAGTACCTGAAGGACGACTGGTATAAGTTTTAATAATCATTGACTGACCTGACGAAAGTTGTAGATACATTTGCAAACGGCCGTTGCGAAAACAGGTATGCGCCATACCACTCCTGCCGTCCATAGGATCATAGAACACAGCCAGACTATCGGATACGCCAAGCGAGACCCAGCCATTAATATCTTTATCCTGCAACGACGAAATAAAATAGATATGACCTGTGGAGTCAGCACGGCGGATATAATGCAGACCGAAGTGAGAGGTCAGCTCTTCAGGCACAGCCTTGCAGAACGACAACGTAGAAGCATAGTCGCTGCCGGTAATAATACGACCATGTTGAAAAGATGTAGCAATGGCAGTCGCAAAAGATACTTTCGGAAGTCTGGCGGAGACTTTACTGAACAAAGCACGACGTGAAGCAAGATGACCATAACCGGGCACATCCTTCGGATAATTTCCGACGAATACTATATCAGCTCCCTCACCGGCCAGTTGCATAAGATGATACAGCACCTTGTCAGGCATCAAGCGAACGGCAGGGATGATGATCGCTTTGTAGCGTGTTCCGCCGCTAGTGACCAGCCTGCCACTCTCGTATCGGGTACCAAGAATAAAGGCGTCCGAAACATAATCGACATCATAGCCACTCTGTGTCACTTTGTTAATAATATCAATGAATTTAGGTGCACGTTCTTTCATATTGCTGATTTCGAAAGCCAAATATCGGCCGGGCTGCTCTTGCCAAATATCATATATAGGAAGATAAATCAGGAAATCATTATCAGGCTTGCCACTCTGGAGGAACGACTGGCAACGGGTAATATATTCAAAGAATGCAGGTGCATCGCGCCAGATACTGTTAGTTGGCGACATATTAACAGAGGCGTAGAACAGCCATCCCGGCCAGACTGCTTCGCGAGGTGAATAGGGTGTGCCATGAAAGAAGATATGGTTCACACCAGCGGCAAACATCAGATCAACATCGGGCTTACATTGCGAAAGTGACGTACGGAAATGCTCGGTAAGCCAGGTCAATGTTTCAGCGGAAGTGTATTGCTTTCCAGAGATATGCGCAGCAGAGGAGGCATATTTCATCATCGAGAGATCAGAATAATTCACGCGGGTAAGCGAATCCTGGCGCAAACCAGGGATATTGAACTGCGATAAACCAAATCCTTCACATTCGGGAATATCTACAGAAGCATAGAGGTCGATCAGGTTACCCGGTGAACCATGAGCCTGATTGCGTGTGATAACGCCATGGCTATGCGCCCAGTGTGTCCACTGGCGGGTGAAGTTATACTGAAGCATATCAGAAAGCGTCTCACGATAGTCAGATACAATACGGGCGGTAACCTCGGGACGCGAGCCGTCAGAAAGACGTGTTGCATCAAGAAACTCCGGGAAATGATCTTCCAGGCGATAACCACGGCGGCGAATAAATTCGTTAAGTAGCGATGGCGACCAGTCGGCAATATAGACCTCGTAAGAATCATTGAAAAATGTATGCGGATAAGGTGTAGCAGAAGCCTTGAACGCCTGCTCGAAATGCGCCAGATAATGGGCTACAGCAGTAGATGAAAAATGGTCAAGCACCAATCCTTCTCCACCGGGTGAAGCACGCTTAACCTGTTCGAACGACTTTCCGTCAAACAAGGCAATGATACGCCACGACCCTTCAGGCGCAGTCCACAATAAATGTTTACTGTGCACTCTGGAAGTAAGGTTAACTACTTGTCCGCGATCGGAATAAGCCATAAGACGCGAGAGTTTTGCTACAGATTGCTGCTTCACGTCGGCAGGTTCTATAGCAACATCCAGACGTTGGCCCTTTTGGAGCGTATACTCTTGAAAAATAGCTTTAGTTGCAGCATCGGCGATGCTGACATACGGACCACCGAAAGGCCAGCCGGTACCAGTGTTCATGTCAGCCTCGATATGAAGTCTATGACATTCATTCTCTGTATATTGGAGCATCTGCATCCAGCGGGGCGAAAGAAACGGGATATCATGAGCATCATTGCCCTGCACTCCATAAATCGGCGTGATCTCAACTCCGCGCAAACCGGCTTTAGCATACTGCTCAAGATTATAAGAAAGATTCTGGCTGTCGACAGCATTGCCGAACCACCACCAGCGTGTATAAGGATGTGCCTCAGTTTGAGCTACAGGCCATCGCTGGGCGAAAGAAGCAAAAGTTGAAAAAAAAATCAAGATACAGATTGCTGCTCGTTTCATAGGAATATGATTTATTAATCAATGCAATATTCGCAAAAGTTAGCGACGCTGGCAAGCAATCTTGGATTTATTTAGCGTAAATATGGCACAAATGACGTATCTTTGCTCAACGATTAAAAACGACAGAGATGATCTACAACACGACCTTTCACATTGAACAGACAATATGGAACGAAAGCCTGATGTTCCTCAAACACGAATATATCCCGAAAGCAATGGCCGACGGAAAGTTGCAAAGGCCAATGTTAAGTCGTGTAATGCGCACTGACGAACACGAAGGCATCAGTGTGGCCCTACAATTCCATGTAGCCGATGAAGAAACATTGTCGGCGTGGTTCGATACAACAGGTCACGAGCTACACAGACAGCTAATGCTCCGCTTCGGCAACGCAATGATGGGCTTCAGCACGATGCTCGAAGAGCTCGATTGGGAAAAATAATCATTAAAAGATTATGGAGGAGATAAAAATCAAGCGCGAACGAATAATTCTGGGCATTGATCCCGGTACAATCATTATGGGATACGGATTATTACGAGTCGTCGATAACAATCCGTCGATGGAAACTATGGGGATATTGCAGCTTAACAAGTATGAAAATCATTATCTCCGCCTAAAGAAGATCTTCGAACGTGTCACAGGCCTGATAGACGAATATCATCCTGACGAACTGGCTATTGAAGCACCATTCTTCGGGAAAAACGTACAAAGTATGCTTAAACTTGGACGGGCACAGGGAGTAGCTATGGCGGCAGCACTCGAGCGTGATATCCCTATATTTGAATATGCGCCTCTAAAGATAAAGCTCTCAATAACAGGTAATGGTGATGCATCAAAAGAACAAGTCGCCGGAATGCTGCAGCGTTATCTGCATATTCCGCAGGAATCAATGCTGCCACAACTAGATGCCACTGACGGGCTGGCTGCCGCTCTTTGCCATTTCTTCCAACTTAAAAACCCCATTTCCGACAAAAAATACATCGGTTGGAAAGATTTTATCAACAAAAACCCAGGAAAAATCCGGGAATAAATAAGCACGGAACCATATTGTGGTCCGTGCCTAAATATATAATATGAGTGTTTATACAATACCCTGAGCCATCATAGCTTTTGCCACTTTCATGAAACCTGCAATATTGGCCCCTTTGACGTAGTTTATATACTCGCCTTCTTTTCCGTGTTCAACACATTGATGATGGATATCGCTCATAATCTGATGCAACTTTGCATCAACCTCTTCGGCTGTCCATGAAATATGCATAGCGTTCTGAGTCATTTCCAGGCCTGATGTGGCAACGCCACCGGCGTTGACTGCCTTGCCAGGTGCAAAAAGCTGCTTGCGAGCAATAAACAGATCGACAGCTTCAGCTGTACAACCCATATTGGATACTTCAGCAACACACAAGGTTTTGTTCTCAATAAGCACGCGGGCGTCAGTTGCATCAAGTTCGTTTTGTGTAGCACAAGGAAGAGCAATGTCGACCTTTTGTTCCCAAGGCTTACGCCCGGCAAAAAACTTGGCATTCGGATATTTCTCAACATAAGGAGCGACAACATCATTACCTGAACTACGCAGTTCGAGCATATAATCAATCTTATCCCCGGAAACACCATCTGGGTCATATACGTATCCGTCAGGACCGGAGATTGTAACAACTTTAGCTCCCAATTGAGTAGCTTTAGTCACAGCGCCCCATGCTACATTTCCGAAACCGGAAACAGCAATAGTCTTTCCTTTGATCTCAATCCCGTGAGTCTGCAACATCTGATGAACAAAATAGAGTGCACCGAAACCTGTAGCTTCAGGACGAAGGATCGAACCGCCAAATTCCATTCCTTTCCCTGTAAAGGTTCCGGTGTTTTCGCGTGCCAGCTTTTTATACATACCATACATATAACCCACTTCACGACCGCCAACACCAATATCACCTGCCGGAACATCCCGGTCCGGACCCAGATTCCGCCATAACTCGAGAATAAATGCCTGACAGAAGCGCATGATTTCAGCATCGCTTTTTCCACGAGGAGCAAAATCAGATCCCCCCTTACCACCGCCCATAGGCAATGTGGTCAATGCATTTTTGAAAGTCTGCTCGAATCCTAAGAACTTTAAAATAGAAAGATTTACTGAAGGATGAAAACGAACGCCTCCTTTATACGGGCCGATGGCATTATTGAACTGTACACGATAACCCAAATTTATCTGGACTTCGCCTTTGTCGTCAACCCAAGGTACACGGAAAGTGAAAATACGCTCCGGTTCAACAAGACGTTCGATAATTTTTGCTTTCTCGAATTCCGGATGCTGATTGTAAACCTCTTCTATTGATAAAAGAACTTCTTTAACGGCTTGCAAATACTCCTTTTCTCCAGGATGCTTTGCTTCTAATTCTGATAGAATTAATTCTGTCTTCATAGTATATACAATTTCTTATTAATTGACATTTTGGTCGCAAATATAGGTATTACCCTAGATATAACAAGTACTTTTGCTTACTTTTTGTCAACTTTTTTTATGTTCTTGAACATGTTTGTACAGAATATATCATCCCTTGAGATGTTTTTCGGATAACAGTGCAAAGTAAATACATCAATATTTCTTACCTTTACAGCCCGTAGGCAAAGTGAATGTGGCGTTGTCGCGGGATAAAGAATTTTAATGATCAATTATGAGCGGAGTTCCTGACTTTAAGAATGTAGCGTTTAAAGACACTTCATTCGCAAATCTGATGAATAAGCGTATATATAATGTATTGCTTATAGCTACCAAATATGATTCATTCATGCTTGAAGACGACGGACGTGTAGATGAACAGATCTTTAACGAATACACAGCCTTAAGTCTGCGTTATCCGCCTCGTTTTACACAGGTTACCAGTGAAGAGAAAGCACTGGCGGAACTAAAAAGCCGAAATTTTGAACTCATCATCTGTATGCCGAACATGGACAATCGCGACATCTTCGCTGCCGCTACAGAAATAAAGATACATTATCCAAACATCCCGATCGTCGTTCTCACACCATTCTCGAAGGAAGTATCCAAGCGTATATCCAACGAAAATATGAGTGCAATCGATTATGTGTTCAGCTGGCTTGGAAATTCCGAATTGCTAATGGCAATCATCAAACTGATTGAGGACAAGATGAATACGCCTGATGATACAAAAAGCGTTGGTGTACAGATCATCCTGCTCGTCGAAGATTCGATAAGATTCTATTCGTCGGCATTACCGCATCTATATAAATTCGTACTGGAACAGAGCCAGATGTTCGCTAAGGAAGCGCTCAATGCTCATCAACAGACATTGCGTATGCGCGGACGCCCTAAAATAATGCTCGCACGCTCATACGAAGAAGCCGTGGCTATTTTTAATCAGTATCGCGACTATATGCTGGGAATCATCTCCGATATGAGTTTCATGCACGACAATGTAAAAGATTCGTACGCCGGCTATAAATTCGGACAGTATGTACGCAAAACAGGATTAATCATTCCTTTTGTTCTCGAATCGTCTGAACAATGCAATGCTGTATATGCCAAAGAATTAGGAGCGTCTTTCATTGACAAAAACTCAAAGAGCTATCCGCAAGATCTGAAGAAAAAAATTATGGAGCGATTCGGATTTGGAGATTTTGTCATCGTGAACCCGCAAACAAAAGAGGAGATCATGCGCATCAAGGACTTGAAAGACTTGCAAAAAAAGGTATTCCAGATTCCTGATGATTCACTGGTATATCATCTTAGCCGGAATCACTTTTCACGCTTCTTCTATTCGCGGGCGATGTTTCCGCCAGCCGAACTGCTTAAGCGGGTAGATGTAAGTGATTATGCGAATATGGATGAAGCACGGAAATTGATTTTCGATGTAATCGTACAATACAGACGGATGAAGAACTCAGGCGTCGTGGCTGTTTATCAAAAAGATCGTTTCGATGAATACAGTAACTTCGCCCGCATTGGTGAAGGATCACTCGGAGGCAAAGGCAGAGGTCTGGCTTTCATCGGAGCGATGGTGAAACGTTATCCTGATCTCGAACAAGACAATTTTGCCGTAAACATACCGAAGACGGTGGTAATCTGTACGGATATCTTTGATGAGTTTATGGATAATAATGAACTGTATCCTATGGCTCTAAGTGATGTCGACGACGACACGATTCTGCGCTATTTTCTCAGAGCCAGCCTACCGTCGCGACTTATAGAAGACCTGATGGCATTCTCCGACGTGGTGAAAAGTCCGATTGCCGTGCGATCGTCGAGTCTGCTGGAGGATTCGCATTATCAACCTTTTGCAGGAATTTATTCAACATATATGGTACCGAAGCTCGACGACA
>JAQWBH010000552.1 GCA_028707405.1 Parabacteroides sp.
TCTCGTCCAATTGTTCCCTTAACTCTTCACTGATAAAAACAGGCTTTCGGTGTTTGATCTTTGGTGTTATAAGATACAGGTCTCTATATTTCTCGAAAGCGGCTTTTCGTTGACGAGAGCTACTTCGTTTGGTATTATCATCTGCTATAGTTGATTTACTATCTACATCAGCAATGTCAACACCCGTTGATGCACTTATTGTATTAGATAAATCACTTTCTGTTTGAATATGATCCGCTCCTTGAGATGGAAGGAGTGGACGGGCAGCCATACTTGGATTGTTTCTTCTTTCTTTGTTTTTGAAGGAAGATATGACAAAACTTGCATTGATATCAGTTAAGTTCACTTCATCTTTTTCTTTTCCCATGATAAATTTTGTTTTATAAATTAGTACTATTCGTCGTAGTTAATATCTTAACTGTATTAACTCTTGCAAATAAAATAACTATTCATTAATCAGGAATACGTCATGGTTTTCATGCTGTGTTTTGCTATAAAATAGACCATAATAGAGCCAAACATACTCAAATCGGTGTCACTTGCTTCCAGCTCTCGATTTTGTGCTGGTTCTGTAGATATCCCAACTTATATTTGTTCTGAAAATAAGAATAGTAACTTCTAAATTATACGATATGAAGATTATTAATATTGAAGAATCCGTATTCGAGAAAATGATGGATCAATTTGGAGTATTTACCCGGAAGGTAGAAGCTATCTGCAATCGGAACCGTGATAAAAGTATGACAAAATGGCTCGATAATCAGGATGTATGCATGATTCTAAATATCTCAAAACGTTCGTTACAAAACTATCGGGATAATGGAACGCTCCCTTATACGCAGATCGGTCATAAAATATTTTACAAAGCCGACGATATTGAGCGGATTGTTCCTGTTATTACGCAGAAAGAAAAGGAATTAATTTATAAAAGAAAGGAACGTCGATAATGGGCAATGATAATTTGATAACACAGAGTGACGAACGAATCGTATTTTTTTTCAAATCTCTTGAAAAAATGTTAGATGGCTTGGAGAATCTAACGGAGAATTATCGCCCTATGTTAAAAGGGGAGCGTTATCTGACCGATAAAGAAGTCTCGGAACGATTAAAACTGAGCCGTCGTGTCTTGCAAAATTATCGGGATGAAGGTCGGCTTCCTTTTTGCAAGTTGGGTGGAAAAATACTCTATCGGGAGTCAGATATTCAGCGAATGTTGGATGATGGGTATCAGGATTCTCCTCGTTAATATTTTCTTTTTCTTCTTTTCAACCGATATACATCCTCCATGCGGAGAGCTAAATAAGCAAGACTTTCCGGTAAAAATACACTAATCCGCAGGATTCGGAAGATTTTTATCGGAAACAGAGCTTGGTCTTACGTTTTAGGGCGGAGTATATTTTTGTATATTGGCTGAAAAGAAGAAATAATTAGCTATACTTTCTATCCTTTCATTTTCTGTTCTACCTTTTGCATATCTTTCAGGATGCTTTGGTCCAATACTTTAGCATAGTGTTGCGTCATCCGCGTGGAGGAATGTCCAAGCATTTTTGCCACGTTGGATAGTGATACATTATTAGCTAAGGCCACCACCGAGGCAAAAGTGTATCGGGCGGTATGAGTCGAGAGTTTTTTATTGATCCCACACAAATCGGCAATCTCCTTCAAGTAAGAATTATATTTTTGATTGCACATAACAGGCAACAACGTTCCTCGTTCTACACAGACAGGATGTCCTTCGTATTTCTTTAGAATTTGCTGAGGCGTACTTAATAATGGGATATTACACATGTTATTCGTCTTCTCACGGGTTTTACGTATCCAGAGGTTTCCATTGTTATCTGTAACAATATGCTCTTGCTTCAGATTATAGACATCAATGAATGCTAACCCTGTCCATATTGAAAACAGGAATACATCCCGAACTAATTCCAAACGAGGCATCGCAAATTCTTTCTGAGATATTCGAGTAACTTCTTCCATAGTCAGAAATTCCTTGTTGACCGGCACTTCATGGAATTTGATTCCGGTAAATGGATTTCTGCTAATGTATTCATTGGCAATCGCCAGATTGATTACTTTTTTGAAACACTTCATATAACGGATTACGGTATTCTGTTGGCATCTCTTTTCCGTCTTTAGATAAAATTCAAAATCTCTCACCAATTCTCCTTTCACTTCTTTCATGAGTAAATCATCTTCACCGTATTTAGTCTGAATCAACTCTTGCAGGTAGCGAGAGCAACATTCGTATCGGCGAACTGTAATATCGGCATAATCTATTCCAATTAATTTCCGGCATTGCTCATTATGTTCGTTGAAAAAAGCAATCAGCGTTTTGCGGTCTTCATCATCCATTCCTAAAAACTTATTCCGAAGAATTTTGGCAGTGATGCTTTTTCCGCTCTGTTCCATCTCATTATAAAGTTGAGACAGCCTTATTTGTGCGGATTCGATGTAGTCGTTAAGGTCTCTGGATTTTCGATCTCTTCCCCTGGAGCATTCTTTAGCTTGATTCCAGAGAGAAGGGTTAATGCTTTTCTTTGTACGGATCTCCTCTCGCTGACCGTTTACGGTAATTCGCATACTTACGGGGGCTTCTCCACTTTTTAGTAACTGGTTCTTCTTTAAGAAGAATAAAACTCCAAATGAATTTCTTCTCATTTCCTTGCAATTTTAATGGTTCAAAATTAAGGAAATAGGCCCAGATTTAAATTATGCAAAATGCTGTATATTAACGAAATAAAAACGTCTTGGTGACTATTTTTGATAGTCTCGAAAAAGTCACCGATTACGCCACCAGATATGTTCTTTTTCGCCCCATTTTGCGCTTTCGGCAGAAAATAAAAATCCCCGAAAGTGATTGACCTTCAGGGATTTTCTATTTTTTGCTTTTCTTATCAGTGGTGCCACCAAGAATCGAACTAGGGACACACGGATTTTCAGTCCGTTGCTCTACCAACTGAGCTATGGCACCATCGCTTCTTTATTTGCGACTGCAAAGATAAAAGGATTTTTTACAAATAAAAA
>JAQWBH010000553.1 GCA_028707405.1 Parabacteroides sp.
AGCGGATCTTCATTGCCTACCGAAATCCAGTAAAGTTTGTAGCCTGTCTTGGAAAAAGCAGCCAGCTTGGCATCCAGGTCTGCATATTCAGGTATTTGCATATTGACCTGACTGAAGTTTACTCCGGCAGAAAACAGACCTACATAACCGAAAATATCGGGATAGTTTGCCGAGATGATTAAGGTATGCATTCCTCCCATAGATAGACCTGCAAGTGCGCGGCTGTTTTTTTCGGAAATAGTTTTATAACGTGAATCGATAAAGTTTACTATTTCCGGAAAAGACTTTTCATATTTCCCATTTTTATAGGAGCCGGGAATGGCATTCGTCATCACGGGGCGGAAGTTCAGATTTTCCGAAGTCTCTCCTGGAGCCGCTTCTTTACTACAATTACCGTTAGGCATAACCACAATCATGGGTTCTGCCTTGCCTTCTGCAATGAGATTGTCGAGTATACGAACCACGCGACCCAGTTCCAGCCAGGCTGTTTCGTCGCCACCGCTGCCGTGCAGCAGGTAGAAAACAGGATATGAGCGGTTGCTTTTTTCGTAGTATGGCGGAGTATAAACCGTGAGGCGTCGGTTGAGATCAAGAAGATTGGAATGATACCAGGTCGTTGTCACCGTACCGTGCGGAACATCGTGTACCTGATAATAGTCAGCGCAACCATTATTGATATAAAACATACTGAAGATGCTGCCTACGTCGCGGCAAGTAAATGGATTCGTTGGATCGATACCGGTTACACCGTCGATAATAAAACGATAGGTGTACATTTCGGAGGGCAGGACAGGTGTCGTATAGCTCCAGACTCCATTTTTGTCTTTTGTCAGTCGGCCTTCACCTTTATTCGCTTCCCAGTCACCTTTAACCTGCACTTCTCCGGCTTTTGGAGCCTCTATTCTAAAGGTTACAGAGTTATCACTATTGATCACAGGCGATGTCATGGACGATAGCCTGAATCCGACATTCTGTTGAGCGGTGAGGCCCATGGTGAATATTGAGAGGAGGATGAATGTAAGAAAGAGCTTTTTCATGGTATATCTTTTTCTTTTTTGATGGATGATTGTAGCAAAGATACTATTTTGTTTAGAAAAAGAAAAGGGTTGTTTAAAAAAGAAGACCTACTCATTACCTGAAATAACTTCGGTATGAGCAGGTCTGTTTTATTATGAAGGACGTGTTAGTGTACTTTGTTTGAAATATTCAATAGGGTAAAAAATAAATACTTTCTATATTATTCCGCCAACGCTTCGGCGAATACGGTGATCGGATGCTTGCATTTCTTTGAAGTAGACATCTCAATCTGCCATTTGCATGTTTCGCAATCGCTCACCACAAGGTCAAATCCGCCTTCCTCGATTTCACGAAACAGCGGTTCGCCTATCTTCTGAGCATTTTCGTAGTTCTCTTTTTTGAAACCGTAAGTACCGCCGATCCCACAGCAGTTTGGTTTAAGCACTGTAATCTCTACATCCGGAATCATACGTAGCAGCTCAATAGAGTAATATTCCCAGCCCAGTTTTTCAAGATGGCAGGGTGTGTGGTAGGCAATCTTCAGTGGACGCCCCCGTTGTATGAACTTAAGCTTTGACAGGTCGAAATCTTTACTCTCGTTGATCATACGGTAAATAAAACGTGTAGCCAATTCGACATGATCGCGCACGTCGGCATTTTTGAGGTTCAGTATATGCGGATATTCATCGCGTATCGTCATGGTGCAGGTGGATGAAGTGGCAACAACCGGCATATTCTCGGATACGGCTTTGCGAATCGAACGCAGATTGACTTCGCCCTGACGGCGTGCCTGTCCGGCAAACCCATTGGAGATCAATGCGACGCCGCAACACTTTTCTTTTTCAAGCAGCTGTACGCCATAACCGAAAGCGTTCATCACCTTCACAAAATCTTTGCCTAGCTGGGGAAAATTGTAATTGACATAGCAGCCATGAAAATAGCATAGCTGATGTGCGAACTTTTTCTGCTCGCCAGCCTGCTTCTCTAACCAGGAGACAAATTTCTCGTGCGAGTATTCTGGAAATATACGGTGTTTATCGACATGTATTGTCGTGTCCATCACTTGTTTTGTTACATCCCAACTCAGTACCTTGTTGACTATTGGAGCAAAGGGCGACGAGAGGGTTCCTACAAGATCGGTGTGCGATAGGAAAAAGTCACGTAACGACGGTTTGTGGCGACTGTATTTGAGTTTCGCCTTCTGGATAATATCTCCAACGCGCACGTTCGACGGGCAAGCCACTTCGCATCGTTTGCAATTCATGCAATACTTGTTTGCTTCGTCGTAGAACGAAGGCATCTTCAGCCGCAATCTTTCCTGATCAGGGCCACCATGCTTTGGACCCGGGAAGTCAGGATTAACCGCCAACACCGGACAATACACTGTACAGATGGTGCATTTTAAGCATTGTTCAAAATTGTTGTCGCTTTTATTGATTGATTCCATTGCCTTTGCTATTTGTTTTCTTTTTGTCTGAGAATATCCTCTGCCACATACAGCGCGGTAAGCATTGATACACCGCCTCCGCAGCCTTCCTTAAGTGCATTGAACGCACTGAGTGATGCTCCGCAGACATGCAGATTGCTGATCGCCTGTCCGTTTTTAATGCCATGAAAAGTTTCGTCTGTCCGAATGCCGAATGATTCATAATTCTGCCGGTCGAATACATCTGAAGCAAACCACTCTTTACGGTCGGAAATGTAATCGACATCAAGTCCGCAGATCGGATCAACTACATCGTTCGGCAGCGCCGCAAGTCCTTCGCTAAAGAAACTGCCCGAACAGAGGACGTACTCTTCTCCCCGCAAAGGAATATTGCCGTGATTGACGGTGAAAATTTTAGATATGTGGTTGTTCTCGAAATCAACTTGATTCACTGTATCGCCCAACATATAGGTCCCGCCTAACTGCATAAACCGCTGCTTCAGCAGATACTGAGCACGGATGCCTGATACGGTAGGTGGAAATGTAGCCAGTAACTTCACCTCCACACCCAGCTTACGCGAC
>JAQWBH010000554.1 GCA_028707405.1 Parabacteroides sp.
CAACATCGTTACATCAGCTACACCATCACCAATAACAATCACCTCCTCTTTGGCAACTTTCAGCATTTCCATCAAAACGCTTAATGTGTTTCCTTTATCTACGCTTGGTGGAACAATCTCCAGGAAATAGTCTTCCGAGCGGAGCAAATCTAATGAACCGCTCAGACGTTTTTTCCAATGATTTTCTAATCTGGCCAGAACTTCCGTATCGTCACTGGCTAAAACACATTTGCATGGATTGAAATCTATTTCTTTTGAAAAACATCCAACACCAACGATGCGCAATTTATTAAGAGCTGCTTCTTGTTGAACATATTTATTGGTGGGCGTATCGGTGAAAAGATAATCCTGATGATAGCTGAAAATTGTGAGCCCATATTCCTTGGCTTTTTTATCGATATAACCAAGGTCTTTTGGATTAATGCGTTTTTCAAAAAGGATCTCTCCATTTTCGACATCCACAATCTCAGCACCATTGTAGGAGAGTATATAGCCTCCGTAATGGTCAAGTTCGAGTTCTTTAGCCAATGGCATGATACCGCCATTGGGACGACCTGATGCCAGTACAATATGAACACCCATCTGCTGTACTTTCAGCAGTGTGGCTTTGTTGTGCGGGCTTATTTCTTTTTGATCGTTAAGTAGTGTGCCATCAACATCGAGGACTAATAAAGTGCATTTCATATTTGCCATATTATCAAATTGTTTTACTATATAACTTTTGTTTCGGGTGAATTGTTTGTTTCAATAGGTGATGCTTTTGAAATTTCTCCGTTTTGTGAGATATAATTGTATAGTGCTTTGTAGAATGGATGTTTGCCCAGGGTTGAAGCATCGCCGAAAATAATCAATTTCATGCGAGCCCGTGTAATGGCTACATTCATTCGTCTCAAATCGCCGAGAAACCCGATTAGTCCACGATCGTTGGCGCGAACCAGGCTAATCATGATTACATCGCGTTCCTGCCCTTGAAAACCATCTACTGTATGTACCGTAATCAGGTTTCGGTATGGTTGAAAGAATTTATCTTTGCGGATGAGGCTACGCAAGTATTGTACTTGCGATTTGTAGGGTGAGATAAGCCCAAAATCGATGCGTTCTTCTAATATTCGTGCAGAAGTGACTTTTTGTATGTATCTTTTCAGACTATTTATCAGCAGGTTTGCCTCGTCGCGATTGATTCGGCTCAAACTGTCGTTCAGCTGATCTTCCTCAAACTCGCAGGCGGTTGTGTCGCACCAGACGATATGTGTCTCCAGATCAAGAATGCCCCGGTTTTTGACTTCGGGTGCCGATTCCAGTTGATCGTGATAGAACCAGTGCGACGGGAAGCGCATAATTTCATCGTTCATACGATACTGCATTCTCAGTAGAGAGACGGTTTCGGATTTCCGGTCGGCAATCTTTTGCATCAACGTGTGGTCCAGGCCGCCACGAGCCGCTTCGATACATTTGATGGTTGGTGGCAGTTGGTGATGGTCGCCGGCAAAGATTACGCGGTCGGCTTTTGCTATAGCGATCCAGCATGCTGCTTCCAATGCTTGCGCTGCCTCATCAATGAAAAGCGTTGTGAAATGATAGTTGGTAAGTATTCGGTTGGCCGAACCTACCAGAGTACAGGCTACGACGCGTGCTTCACAAAATAGTTCAGCATTGATTTTGATTTCTAGTTCGGCGGCTCTGGAGCGCAGACGCAACAGTCGTGTGCGTGTCGTTTCTTTATCTTTGTAATTATTGTGTTTTGTAGACTGTATTTCGTGTATCGCTTTGCGGATACTCCATAGTTCGGTATAGTCAGGATGCGCTTCAAAACGCCGTTCATAAGTGAAAGAGAGCATCTTATCGTTCACGCGTGTCGGATTACCTATTCGTAGAACATTAATTCCGCGATCCACCAGCTTCTCGGAAATCCAGTCCACCGCCGTGTTACTTTGCGCTGAGACAAGCACTTGATTCTCGCGATGCAGAGTCTCATAGATAGCTTCAACCATGGTGGTTGTTTTTCCTGTTCCGGGAGGACCGTGAACGATGGCTACATCTTTGGCTTCCAATACATGATTTACAGCTTCTTCCTGTGTGATATTCAACCATGGAAAACGTATAGGAAACAGTCTATGACGTTCAGCTGGCATGTTGCCAAGCAACACTTCGCGCAATTCGGCCAATCGATTGTTTTTGGCTTTCGCCACGTCACCCAGTGCCGTCATCATCGTCTTGTAGCTCACCTCATCCATATATAATTGTACACCAATGGTCTCATTTTGCTCGAGATCGAATAACGCAGAAGGCGAAGGCAAAATAACCACCATCAGATCGTCTTGTACATAACTGACTATCGCTGAAAAGTTGAGGTAGTTGAGTTTCCCGTCCGTTTGCTGTCTGAAAAAACATACGGGACGTCCATATTCGAAGTTATGCTCAATCTCTCGGTTTTCTATTCGTCGTATCTCTATCACTATTTGATTAAGCGAGTTATAGTAACTTTTACCACTTTCGACAGGATACCAGCACAGTCCTTGTTGTATTTTTCTTCTGATTCCGGTACGTTCGGTCTGCTCTTGGTACATTTCTTTCTCATATTCGTATTCTTTCTGTAGAAGCGTGTATTGCTGTTGCAGGTCTGCTATCGGTGTCAGCTGTTGATTTGCCATTCTAAATTGCCTAATTTGACTGCGAAGGTAAAAAAAAGTATTGCTAATAGGTATGAACAATACAGATATTATTTATTATTTACTGAATACATGGTAGGGGTTAATCAAAGCGAGAACATAGGTGGATTTACATGATATTACCAAAACTAATAGATTGCGGTGTATTACACGGAAGTTACCGGGGATGATCTTCTATTTATATTTGTGAAGATAAAAAATGTAATCAGTGGGTATTTTATAAACATATCTGTTATATATTTGTTCATAATGAAATACTTAAAGCATGGACGATATGAAAAGAGTGATTTTATCAGTTGCAATGGCTTCGATGTTGATATTATCGGGATGCGGAACGATGGATCAGGCCTCGC
>JAQWBH010000555.1 GCA_028707405.1 Parabacteroides sp.
CGACGCCTGTACGCTGTGATAAGACGCATGACCGCCAGTTCTTTGGGAGAATTTCCTGAAAATTCTTTACTACTGGAAGGTTTTACAGTGTAATGGTGAGTGGCCAAATCGAATCCTTGAAAAAAATAACGGAAACTTTCATCCACATTCAGGGGATTTTCTTTGTATTTTTGGTATAAAGCCTCAATGGCCTCCATATCTGTTGTACTTAATTCATTTTGGGCATTCATTGGTCAGTCCTTCATCATTTTGATATAAATAGTAAATATGACTAAATTGTTCACTCAATCCAACAATTTTCAGCCAAAAGAGTTTTATGTTCATTTTCTTATGTCCCGAAAATGTGTTATTTTTGACATTCCAAACGATGCTGACTGCATATAAATCATCATAAAAACAAACTCTATGACAAAAAGTGCTTTACAGATTGCACGGGCAAGCTATGAGCCTAAAATGCCCGAAGGATTAATAGGCAATGTAAAAATTGAAGAGGGAGCAGCCACTGAGTCGGTACGCGACCAAAATGAAATTCAAGGACTTTTTCCCCATACATACGGGATGCCTATCGTGAAGTTTACACAGACTACTGGCAAACCTGGTGTGGATCATCCCTTAAACGTAGGCGTGATTCTGTCGGGCGGACAAGCACCCGGGGGACACAATGTGATCGCGGGAATCTATGACGGTGTAAAACGGCTTCACCCCGACGGCAAGCTTTACGGCTTTATCCTGGGCCCGGCCGGACTTATCAACCACGAGTACACGGAACTTACCGGCGACATCATTGATGAATACCGCAATACGGGAGGTTTCGATATCATCGGATCGGGAAGGACCAAACTGGAGACCCGTGAACAGTTCGACAAGGGACTGGAGATCCTGAAGAAACTCAATATCAAAGCACTGGTGATCATCGGGGGCGACGACTCAAATACCAACGCATGTGTGTTGGCAGAATACTATGCAGCCATCAATGCCGGCGTGCAAGTCATCGGCTGTCCCAAAACCATCGACGGAGACCTCAAAAATGAACAGATTGAAACCTCATTCGGCTTCGATACGGCTTGCAAAGTCTATTCCGAGTTAATCGGGAACATTCAGCGGGACTGTAACTCTGCCCGCAAATACTGGCACTTCATCAAGGTGATGGGACGTTCGGCATCACATATCGCACTGGAATGCGCCCTGCAGACACATCCCAATGTCTGCATCGTCTCGGAAGAAGTGGCTGCAAAAGAACAATCGCTCGATGACATCATCGATTATATTGCCGGTGTCATAGCCGAAAGGGCCAAACAGGGATTTAATTTCGGTACGGTGATTATTCCTGAGGGACTGATTGAGTTCATTCCAGCCATGAAGAATCTGATCAGTGAACTAAACGATTTCCTTGCACACAATCAGGAAGAATTCGACCTGGTACGCCGCTCCGGAAAACGCGATTATATCATCAGCAAACTCTCACAGGAGAATGCCGATATTTATGCCAGTCTGCCCGAGACGGTGGCCCGACAGCTTACACTCGACCGCGACCCGCACGGAAACGTGCAGGTATCACTGATTGAAACTGAAAAGCTGCTTGCCGAGATGGTGAAAAAAAGACTCGATGAGTGGGTCAAAGAAGGCAGATACAATGGCAAATTTGCAAGTATCACCCACTTCTTCGGATATGAAGGCCGTTGCGCTGCTCCGTCGAACTACGATGCTGATTACTGCTATTCACTTGGTTACACGGCATCGATGCTCATTGCAGCAGGCAAGACCGGCTACATGTCTTCGGTACGTAATACTACCGGTCCTGCTGCCGAATGGATTGCAGGCGGGATACCCATCACCATGATGTTGAACATGGAACGTCGCCACGGTGAGATGAAACCGGTCATTCAGAAGGCACTGGTGGAACTTGAAGGAGCTCCTTTCAGGTACTTCGAAAGTCAGCGTGACAAATGGGCCATTGAGACCGATTATGTATATCCCGGTCCAATACAGTACTTCGGCCCTTCGGAAGTGTGCGATGAGCCAAGCAAGACATTGCAGCTGGAACAAAAAGGCAAAACCAGTTTATAAATAAATAAATCTATTGTAAAAAGAGGTGACCTCGTTATGAAGTCACCTCTTTTTTTGTGTTGTCAGGGGTTCAGAACCCTGTGAAGCAGGATGATCAGAAGAATTTATAGCGGTTGTCTTCTACACCCAGTTTATCTTTTAACACTTCGACTGACTGCATCTGCAGACGATAGGCATTGTTATTAAGCATACTTCTCTTCTGAGTTGCCGCATCGTATGTTTCTGTTCCGGCAGTCCTGTTGGCTACCTGGGTCACATATACCCCCAAATTTCCTTTCATGGGGCCGACGAGCTTGTTAACTGGGGCAAAGGCAGATACTGCATTCAATACGGGTTCAACTCCAAGCCCGGTAATATTGCGGGTGGTAAAGTTTACAAAACGAACCGTATCGGCAGCTGTGTTCATTGCAACAGCATAGTCATCAAGCGATGTCAGATTCTTTGACTTCAAGTCGGCAATGATTTTTTCGGCTTTCTTCTCATTCATCAACTGCGCGCGTATGCCGGAGGATACTTCAGAAAGAGGGGTTGTTCCGGCAGGAATGATCTGTTCCACACGTGCAATCACACGCAGATTGGTAAGATCGAATTTCTTCACGCTGCCCTGTTCCTTCTCGTTGGCAGCCCAAGTGATGATCTGACGGGAGCCGGGAATCTGCGCCAATGAAAAATCGTTGGCCGAAACTGTAACGTTTGGCATGACCATGTAATTTTTTTCCGATGCCAGTTCAGTAAATTTGGTTTTCACATCAGGAGCAGAGATAAACTGATTCAGTTCGTTATCGATATTGTTCGAGGTTTTCTCGCTGGCAACAACCGGCATATTTACAATGGCAACCTTATATTTGTTCACAGGACTGGTTCTTTCTTCTACCTGAAGAATAATCTGCTGGCCGGGAACTGACAACTTCACGGGTTGTCCTATTGGCGTACTGAAAGCAGCCTGAACCA
>JAQWBH010000556.1 GCA_028707405.1 Parabacteroides sp.
AGAAGAGTTGATACTTCCACCAATTTTCAACCATTCGGTAGCTTTCGCCGAACCGTTGGCCGACAAACCGAAACGATTATATTTATCACCTCTGACCATTCCTTTCTGATCAACATAGTTGCCTGAGATATAAAACTGCCCTTTATCGGTTCCGCCTTCGATTGAAACAGTATGATTGTGTTCGAATCCGGTACGGAAAACTTCTTTTTCCCAATCGGTATCGACATAGCTGCCATCGGAACGTTTCCACATATTGAATGCTTTAGTTCCGTAAGCGGAAGTATAATTGGCTGTCAACGACATCTCATCTGTCCCATAACGGTTCTTTACAGCCATATTCTTGAAATCGACATACTGCTGTGCATCCATAACATCCAGAAAATGAGAATGACTTGTCACACCCATATATCCATTATATGAAACCTTAGTTTTTCCTGAGACGCCTTTTTTTGTTGTAATCAGGATAACTCCGTTTGCTGCACGCGAACCATACATAGCTGCTGCGGCAGCGTCTTTAAGAACATCCATTGAAAGAATATCATTCGGGTTGATATCAGCCAGTGAGTTGACATTACCGCTATAAGAAGTATTTCCTGTTTCAATCGGAACACCATCAACTACATAAAGTGGCGAAGTACCTGAAGTGATAGAGCTTACGCCTCTAATGCGGATGATAGGCGATTCGCCGACGCCTCCGGAAGGAGTAATGATACTGACACCGGTTGCACGACCTTGCAAAGCCTGATCTATACTATTTACCGGAACATCTTTAATTGCCTCCGTCTTCACGGATGCAATAGAGGAAGTGACTGTTCGCTTCGACTGTGTTCCATAAGCTACAACAACCACTTCCTCCAGGTTTTGGGAGTCGTCGCTCAATGTTACATTCATCATTGCTTTCCCGGCAATCCTCTTTTCAACAGCAGTCATACCTATAAATCTAAAAATCAACGTTCCATCGGAAGGAACTACTAATGAGTACTTCCCGTCGGTATCCGTCACCGTCCCCTTGTTAGAGCCTTTCAGCAAAACTGTTGCGCCTACTACAGGAGCTCCATCATCACCTGTGACCGTTCCCCTGACTGTAAAATTCTCTTGTCCCCAACTATTTACGGACATAAGTAATGCGATAAAAAAATAAATTAATTTTTTATACATAAAAGCTAAGTTTAGTGTGTATATATAATAAGTTAAGAGTCTTTGAAAAAAGTTAAGAGTTAGTGTATAATTCGTATATATATAAATGAATCATTCTTTAGCGGCTTTCACTTCCGAGACAGTTGACATGTCCATCAACGTTGTTGCCATCCACTTCACAGCATCATGCACCAAATCAAAATTGATATTTTCCATCGTATCCCCCGGATTGTGATAAGGAATGACCTTTGTTCCACCAAAGGCAAAAGGTGAAATAGTCGGTACACCTTTGATAAAAAAGTTGGCTTCATCGGTACGCGGACGTGTCACAATCACATCGCGACTAGGCACTTTCATAAATGGACGATTACAACTTTTGATATCGGCTTCCTCTACGTATTTAAATAGAGTACTGTATTTAGGAGCGATCATCGCCCCGAATCCGTAGCCATCGCCCAGACAGTCTATATTGATAACTGCTTTAGCATTATTCAATGGCATAATCGGATGATTGGCCAAATAATCACTACCATACAAACCTGTCTCCTCGCCTCCAAATAAGACAAACACAATCGTTCTCTTCGGTTTAAATCCAGAGGTTGCCAAAGCTTTAGCTGCACCCATGATGATCACCGAGCCTGAAGCATTATCCAACGCGCCGGGACAAACGTACGGTTGCATTCCGATATGATCAAGATGTGCTCCAATAGTCAGATATTCGGGAGCAAGTGTTGGATCTGTTCCGTGCAGAATACCTATAACGTTGCAACCGACACCATCAGGATGAAACTCCGTGAACGCCTTTATATCGGCTTTTTTATTAATCGGAAACGAATTAGGTTTAAGTGTCTTGTCTAGATTTGACTTAACCGTCACATAATCTTTCCCTGTTCCGCTGAAAATATCTTTTGCCACACTGTCACTGATGCAGGCATAAACAAACCCCTTGTTAAATCCCGGGTTGGGATTTCCGGCTATAGATATATAAAGCAGTCCCGCTGCACCATGATCAGCGGCATTCTTCATCTTATGAGAATGATATTGATACGGCGTCCAAGCTTTCTGCAGTTTCGTATCCTGTCCCTGATAAGGAACATCACGTTCGCATACTACAATCTTGCCTTTTACATCAATACCGCTATATGAATCATAATCCAGTTCGGGAGCTGTAATGCCATAGCCCACATATACAAGATCTTTCTGTTCCAGAAATCCCGTGTCTGACGTGCCGCCAACCATATAGTTGTCCGGATAAGAATACTGCTTTGCAATCCATTGTTTGCCTGAAGGAAAATAGAGCGTAAAAAATCCGCCTTCTTTCACTTCTGTGTAAGGATGCGGAAAACTCTGAAAATAGGTTCCATTATCGCCTCCGGGTTCTAATCCCCATGCTTTAAACAAATCGGCTGCATAATGCGTAGCTTTAGCGAATCCGATATCGCCTGTCAATCTTCCCCGACATTCCGGAGAGGTCAGAAAAGACATCCACGACTTCAAATCAGCTGTAGAAGTGACATACATTGCCTTCTGCTCCACTGTAGGTTGCGGCATCGCCATATTACGACGTTGAGCCATTGCATGCTCACTCAGCAACACAGACACAATAAATAACAAAATTAATCTCTTTTGAATCATATTATTTTCAATTGGTTAGTTAATTCAATAAATAAATATCAAAATATCCGTATATTCATTTTTATACTATCATTTTGCAAATATAAAAATATATGTTGTCCAACATAGTTATTGTAGCGTTTTTTTAGTGTATATTAACTTAATTAACTTATCCATTGCTAATCAGGATTGATAAAACCTCCTATTTCAAAGTCTTCACTCCAAATTTCACCCGTTCACCGGCAAAAGATTGCTGTTTATTGATA
>JAQWBH010000557.1 GCA_028707405.1 Parabacteroides sp.
GCAGGTGAAAGACTTGATATAGCGGTTTCCTTGGTACTTATCCACGATATGCCTGAACTTGTCGGCATTTAGGAACTCGACTAATTGGGCAAAAACGAACTTCTCTTTATGCATAATGTATTGTATGTCAATACAAAGATAAATTGAAATCGTCGCACCCCAAAAGACGCTACAACCATCTAATATTCAATAATTTCAAAGAGCTTTTGCGAATTTTTAGTGGACACTAATGAGACTAAATAAGAACTTTCTCTGGATTAATAGATGTCGGTATTATTGATTGGTAATTGTAAGCAAACGCCGACATCTATTATTTGTAATTAGAATTTGATTCTTTTTAAAGATATGACATCAAAATAATATGATGCATGAAAAGAGAAATAAACAAGGATAAAGTATTATAATAAGAATTTTACATGAAATTAAAATGCAGGTTTTTAGCAAATTATTATTCAATACATAAAACCCTGTATATTATTCATTTCGTTTTTTTACACAATGGAATACTTGATGATGTTGGTATTTGTTTGGTAATTCTTATTTCTATTATTAGATAACTTTCTTCAGATTTGTAACAAATTAATCGTACATTTTATCATGTTGACTTAGTAAGGGTTGTCGTAAAACTAAACAAAGAATTAACCAATATTATTCCCAATGTATTAACAAAATTAATATCAGCTGTTAAACCATGGGAAGATAAGTAGAATGAGCTGTATATAAACCAAATGCTAAAGAGTCAAAAATTAATAAATAAGAAAGTGTATTATTTTCATGTTCCTGTAATCATCAAGCATGAACTGATACCCCAATACAGAAAGGGTCACAGAAATTGTTTCATTTATAATACAATCATAAAATATGCTTTACTTACTCACTATTCCAATGACAAAGTTTTACCTCAACAGATATGAATTATCATAATAATCCTATTTTCCTGATAGAAAAACAGTTCTATGGATAACTGGAAATGCTTCAATTACTAAAAAAGTGTAAACACGTATTATTACATTTAGTTAACAAAATATTAAACAATATGAAGAATTTTTTTTACATTTTATGTGCGATATTATATTTTATCTTTTTTTCTTGTAGTCAAAAGAAAAACACGTTATTGTTCACGAATCCGGATAACGATCTGATTAATAAAATAGATATCCACAGCAAATTTCATGTTCCCGTGAAGAAGATCACATCTAAACCAGGCTATCATTGGTTTGGCTATTATGATAAGATTCAATGTGACCCAACAAACCGTTACGTATTGGGTATGCAGGCGAAGTTTGAACATCGTTCTCCAACTCCCGAAGATGTGATTGATATTGGCATGATCGACCTGCAGGATGACTGCAAATGGATAAAACTTGGTGAGTCACGAGCATGGGGATGGCAACAAGGATGCCAACTTCAATTTATTCCCGGCTCCGTGAACGAAGTACTGTGGAATGACAAGGAAGGCAACCATTTTGTATGCCATATAATGAATATTGAAACAAAGGAAAAAAGAACTATTCCCTGGCCTATATACTCCTTGAGTCCGGATGGCAAATGGGCTGTAACCACAGATTATAGAAGGGTAAACGATACTCGTCCTGGTTATGGGTATGCGGGAATCTCAGACCCTGCAGCAAATGAACTTGCACCCGAAAGTTCCGGTATTTGGAAAATCGACCTTGAAACAGGAGAGGCAAAACTGATCATTTCCCTAGCTCAGGCAGCGGCGATACCAAACCCTCACGATAAGGATTTCACTGAAGCCAAGCATTGGTTCAATCATCTACTGGTTAACCCGGATGGGAGCCGATTCATCTTCCTGCACAGGTGGAGGTATACCGACGCAGAAAAGAATAAACAATACAAAGGGGTTGGAGGATTTGGTACACGCATGTTCACGGCTTCGAATGATGGCACGGACTTGAGGATTATAGACCCGTATAATTACACTTCACATTTTATATGGCGTGACCCGTCACATATTCTTGCATGGACACGAATCCCTGAAAAAGGGGATGGATTCTTTCTTTTTGAAGACTCTCCGGAGGAGAATATTGTACAAGTTGGCAAGGGGGTTATGACATTAAACGGACATTGCACGTATCTACCAGGAACTGATTGGATCTTGAACGATACTTATCCATCCCGGAAAGAACGCCTGCAGTCTGTCTATCTATATAATGAAGCGAGTGGGGAATATATACCTTTAGCTGATTTTTATTCACCCCCTGAATATAAGGGGGAATGGCGCTGTGATACTCATCCGAGAAGTAGTTCTGACGGTAATTTTGTAATCATCGATTCACCCAATCTTGAGGGGAGACAAATGTACATCCTCGATATTCGTGATATTTTAAATGGAAAATAACTTTGGCATAATGAATAATTTATTTACCCCCACTTGCAAATGGCTCCTGTTAATGGCATTAATGATTATGCATTCGATCGATACTTTTTGCCAGCAAACCGAAACTCTTTATTTATCCGGTACCGGAAGTGATGACACGGTCCTTTGGGATTTCTATTGTACCGATGGACGGAACAGTGGTGAATGGACAAAAATTCCGGTTCCTTCCAACTGGGAGTTCGAAGGATTCGGACAGTTTACCTACGGTCACGACAAGGAGCGAACAAACGAAAGTGGCCTCTACCGTTACGAGTTTTCCGTTCCCGGTCACTGGGAGAATAAATCCATCAATATCGTGTTTGATGGATCGATGACAGACACCGAGGTAAAAGTGAACGGCATAAGTGCAGGTGAGGTGCACCGGGGTGCTTTTTATCGTTTCAAGTACGATATCAGCAAACTCTTGGATTTTAAGGGTAAAAATTTGCTGGAAGTTTCGGTTCACAAATCTTCAGTCAATGAATCTGTGGAAAACGCGGAACGTAAAGCCGATTTCTGGGTGTATGGAGGAATTTATCGCCCCGTATGGTTGGAAGCTCTTCCCGAAACACATATCGAACGGGTTGCTATTGATGCCAGGTGTGACGGAACTTTTCTGATGG
>JAQWBH010000558.1 GCA_028707405.1 Parabacteroides sp.
AGCATAAACTATGGGCTTACTCCCGCTCATTGTGGGTAAATTTCATCAGGATAGTGAAATATATCACGCAAATATGTCAAAGACCGCTTTTTGGGCAAAAATCGCCTCAATATATAGCTAATTTATGATTTAATATGTATATCTTTGTAAATATATTCATAGCCAATAAAAGTAATCCCGTTTGCCCGGTGAACCTGAATTTTTCAGCATTTTGAAAAAATGAGGTTTTCAGAGCGGACTCAATATTTAATTAATCAATAGAGATATAACGTAAATAATACACCATAATGAAACAATATCTTTTACTATTTATTTTAACGCTTTTAACTTTGTCAGGATATTGCATTGAAAAGAAAAAGAGCCCTACAGATTACATTAATCCATTTATAGGTGCCAGCACCAGTAATGAAATTGGAGGAAGTGTCCACGGGTTGGGTAAAACTTTTCCAGGAGCAGCAACTCCTTTTGGAATGGTACAGTTGAGTCCTGATACCCGAACCGGCGATGATACCGGCCCGGGTTATTCGTGGCATCACAATACAATCGAAGGGTTTAGTTTTGTACATATGAGCGGTATTGGCTGGTTCGGTGAATTTGGAAATTTTTTGGTAATGCCAACAACAGGTGAATTAAAAACATCAAAAGGAAGAGATGAAAAACCAGCGGAAGGATACAGATCAAGGTTCTCAAATAACACAGAAGTCGCCAAAGCCGGGTATTATGCCGTTACCCTGGATGATTACAATATTCGTACAGAGTTAACAGCCGCACCTAAAGCGGGTATTATTCGGTTTACTTACCCGAAAAGTAATCAATCCCGGATTCAGATCGACCTTTCCCGTAGAATCGGTGGAACTTCAACTGAACAATTTCTCGAAGTTGTTGATGACCGGACAATCAGAGGATGGATGAAATGCCCGCCTGAAGGTGGTGGATGGGGTAATGGAGCGGGGAATGTTGATTACACTATATATTTCTATTGTCAATTTTCGAAACCTCTCTCTGATTATGGAATATGGAGCGCAAATATTCCGGATGACTGGGAACGGCTGCGTCTGGATGTCGCAGGAGAAAAATACCAGAAACTGATTTCAGAATCCATGATTGAAAAGGGAATCAAAACAAAACGAGGAAAACATTTAGGATTTTTCACCGAGTTTAACACGGAAGATAATGAAGAAGTTTTACTGAAATGTGGTATCTCTTTTGTAAGTATGGATGGAGCCAAAAGAAATCTCGAACACGATATCCCACATTGGAATTTCGATAAAACGAGGAAACAAGCCGATGATAGTTGGGCAAAAGTTTTGGAATTGATTCATGTGGAAGGAGGAACAGACAGGGATAGAATTGTATTTAGTACCGCATTGTATCACTCGTTTATTGATCCAAGAGTAATCAGTGATGTGGATGGCAACTATATTGGTGCTGACAAGAAAGTACACAACCTAGACGATCTCAATTTCCAATACCGGACTATTTTCAGTGGGTGGGACGTGTTCAGAAGCCAGTTTCCATTAATGACTATCATTAATCCAGAATTAGTCAACGATGAGATTAATTCATTATCGCAAATAGCAGAGTTAAGTGGTAGGAATTATTACCCTCGATGGGAAATAATGAATGCATATTCAGGTTGTATGTTAGGGAACCCGGCTGTATCGGTTTTGGTTGATGCTTGGCAAAAAGGAATCAGAAATTACGATATTGAAAAAGCCTATGAATATGCAAAAAAAAGTGTAGAAATCTTCGGGAACGGTGAAAAAGGATACACTTCAAAATCCTCAGAAGACAAAAAAATAGCATCAATATCACACACCTTGGAATATGCCTATACAGATTGGTGCGTTGGGAAATTGGCTGAAATATTAGGAAAAGACGAAGAAGCAAAGATCTATTATAAGAAAGGGCAGAATTATAAAAATATCTGGAATCAAGATGTTAAGTGGTTCCGGGGACGCGAAGAAGATGGCTCCTGGATGGAATGGCAAGGAAAATTGAAACATGGACAAGGATGCAAGGAGAGTAATCCTTATCAGCAAGGATGGTTTGTTCCTCATGATATTAAAGGATTACAGGAGCTGATGGGACTCGACTATTTCGAACAAGAATTACTTGCTTTTTTTGATAGTATTCCTGACAATTTCATGTGGAACAATTATTATAACCATGCAAATGAACCTGTTCATCATGTTCCCTTCTTATTTAATGTGATTGGCAAGCCATGGTTAACTCAGAAATGGAGTCGAACCATTTGTGAGAAGGCTTATGGGACCGATGTTCTGGGCCTTGTCGGCAACGAAGATGTTGGACAAATGTCTGCATGGTATATTCTTTCAGCAATAGGGTTCCATCCTGTCTGCCCGGGAGATGGAATATATCAGATAACAAGTCCGGTTTTTAACAGAATTGATATAAAATTGGATGACAATTATTACAGCGGTAAAAAATTCACCGTTATAGCAAATAACAACTCAAAAGAAAACATTTATATTCAATCAGCAAAATTGAACGGAAAAATATTGAGCCGAAGTTGGATAAGCCACAAGGAAGTAACAGATGGGGGAACGCTCGAATTAGAGATGGGTCCCATGCCTGATAAGTCTTGGGGAGTTGAGTTATAATCAGTAAATATTTTAAAGTTCTAGTTATGAATTAACTAGATATTAAATGAATCAAAATGAACAAATTTATATTTCGGTATAGGCGGTTAGACCGCTGTTGTTATATTACTTCTATTTAACCTTATAGGTTCACTGAAGACCATCTTCCTAAGGAGTAAATCGAAGATTGACTCCATCATTGACCTCCTGTTATACCTGAAATGGTACTCATCGAGATAACCTTGCAGCCACTGCTTTGAGCAATGGTGGTGTATCCCTCGCAACCATCCCTGGATGTTCATTATGTGAATATGCAGTTGCTGCATTCCCTTTCCCTTGTCTGAAGGTATTTGTTCTAAGTTTGGATAGTCCTTTTTC
>JAQWBH010000559.1 GCA_028707405.1 Parabacteroides sp.
AATCTTATCGCCTCGGTCCGTTGTTCGTGGCGAAGATCCTTCCATTGATTGTTCATTTTCTATTCACTTTTTTAAGTCTGTCAAATTTTTCTTTAGCCAACCGAATTACCTGGAGCATCTGTCCATAACTTAATCCGGCCTCTCGCATTTCTCTTATTATTTTGTTTGCGATGGCTTCTTCTTTGGTTGCCATAGCTATTCAGTATAAAACCCTTGGAATCTCACGACCTGTCCGTATTCAGGTGATTTTATAAGTCCATCACCACGTCCGTTTAATGATTCAGCCCCCGGCTCGTCAATCACAACTATGCTGTCAATATCTTTTGGCACCCTGAAGCACACCTGGACCGGAAAATTTACTTTTGCATCACCTGTAATAACTTTAACTGACGCCCTTTGCGTTGCGGCCAGGATTCTGAAGCCGGATGATCGGCCCTTCTGAAGAAGAACCCTCATGTTTTCTTCCAGTGATTTATCCACGCTTGTAACGGTCCTTTTTATCTTTGCCTTTCCGTTTTTGTAATATCCAATTACTTCCATCGAGTAGTTGTTCAGACTACTGCCTTTGCGTGAGTTGGCGACTGCATCAGCGAATTCATCGAATATCACTAACGTTTTTCGTGATGATCCGTACCTTACCCTTTCCTCCATTTCAAGCACAAGCAGCCCCATCTGTGTTTCAATATCGGATATATCGTTAACCACTGTGATACCATTGCCGGCATAAGAAGTGAATTCGTACTTTGGATCAAAGATGTAGATGTCGTTTATTCCCGATTGTAGCGCATATTTTATTGTTGACTTTATGCACACCGATTTACCTGATCCGGTGGCCCCACAGACGAGCATATGGGGTGTTGACTGGTTATCCAGGTCCCAAAAGATTGTCTGCTGAAGGTTGTCCATCCCTAATGGGATCTTCTTGCCTACAAGCTTAGTCGAATCATACATGAGGGTAGCAGTAGCTTTCTTCCCCGATTCAATGGAGAGATAGGATCTGCCGTTATACACTGTCAATTCCTTTCCGATCCTTACGTTAGGCTGATTGAGTGCGTTGGCTATATCAAGTCTGTATTTCATTATTGAAGCTACAGCAACACCCGCTCCTATTTCAAGCAGGTATGTGTTTGATGAATAGCCTTCGAACGTGTGCTGCACCTGTGTAACTATTCCGAAAGACCGTAATACGTGTTCTATTTTTTCTTGAGTTGTCATATCTTTGTTCGTAAAATCGTATGGGATAAACTGTTCTGCGTATTTTTTAAAGTTTCTCACCACGTTTGGGGTGACGGTAGTAAGGGATGAATCTCTGATCTTTCGCCTACGTTTTTCCATCAATGGCTTTTTCTTCTCGCTAATGTTGAATGCCTCGATCTCCTGGATCATGGTGTTGGCCCAAAATTCATATAGCTCTGCCTTGCTGGTGAAGCTGTCGTTATCGTTAATCACATATACATAGTCAGGATCCGACACTGCTTCAATCATCCGTTTTAGCGGTTCATAAAGCATTGCTTCATATAACCTTCTCGTTCCATTGTCAAGTATCACTTTGCTTTTTACAAGCTGTGGAGATCCATCCTTGTTTTTGGATATTTTATTTTCTACAAACCAAACTTCGTCAATAGGTTCGTCAAAATGTGCTTCGTAACCAAGTGCGTATGTTATAGCCTGTTTTCCAATAGTGAAGTTTATTTCTTCTTCCGGAGTGAAGGCACCCCGGAGCTTGTGATCGACAATAGCCCTCTTGCCATCTTTTGTGAGGACAACAAGGTCAATCTTCATATTGCAGGGTAGGGGAATATCTACACCGTTAACTGTGAGCCATTCGGTTAGGGAAAGCTCCACACCTAATATTTTTTCAATTTCATCAGTATAGATCTCAATTTGTTTGAGAAAATTCTCAATCCCTTTATACGATGAATCAATCGCAGCATCGATGCAGCTTTGCACCGTTGGTCTTGTTTTCTGTATCTTCCATGAATCTGCCGGTTGGCTGTTTATATGATCGGCAGCCATTAACTGCATATCAATTACATCACATGCTTCACCAGTGGCCATCTTGCCAAAATAAAGCTCCAGGGCCTTATGGTATGCTTGTCCTGCTACTGATGTGGCCGATGATTTGGAATACACGTTGTACAGGTATCGCATTTCAAATTCCTTCTCGTTACGTGAGAACGTTGATATGCGTGAGAATGACCAGGAATCGATCAGGTAGTTAGACAATAGATCTTCTACCTGATCGGGAGAGTAATTTCTGTATATGCTCATAATAAAGTAGGTTGTATCGGATTATCGGAATTCTTTCTCTCTTTTAACACCTCCTTCTTTTCATCAATAGTAGGTTCCGGATCTTCCTCGTTATCCACGTACTGTATTTCCGCATCAATCACACTGTGTTCCTCAATCATGTTTCCTTTGATTGATGCCTGATCAAACATTATCGCATTCGTTGTCTCAATCGATTTTGGGGCATATTTCAGTAGTAGTTTGAGGACTGTTTTACGAGCCATGGAATCAAAATCATCTTTCCATACGCCGAATCCACTTTTGTATGATTGGGAGTATCTTTTTGCATGTAAGGATATTTCATCAATTGTCATGAATGATGTTTTCTCAAACCCATTAATCAATTTGAAATAGGCCATGTATCCGATAACCTTGTTTGAGGTTTTTGCATCTTCTTCAAATACATACTCTCCTGTAAACTTGTTTTTCTTTACAAGCTGGCCCTCGTACACAACTTCGTCAATGAGAGATGTTAGTTGTCCGCTTCGTTGGCATAAATCAATCAACCCCTTATACATTATCTGAAATTGAGCAACGCATTTGTTTGATCTTCTGTCGTTGTATGGGACGATTGCAGCCATCCCAAGGTTTGGATTGATTGGTAGATCAAGCGTGGCAGCGATCACAGCTGAATTCAATACCGATTGAGGATCTGCCTTCTTCAATAGTTCATTATTGT
>JAQWBH010000114.1 GCA_028707405.1 Parabacteroides sp.
CTAACGGCTTGCCTGAGGTAAGGTTTACTGCTGAAGCACTTGCTTTATTGCAACGTTTGCCATATCCTGGTAATGTGCGCGAACTGAAGAACCTGGTGGAACGTACAATTCTTATCTCCGGTAAATCATTGATTGATACTTCCGACTTTGATGTACAGCATGAACCTTCATCGGCGAAGGCATCGGTTTCTTCTTCTCTGAGTGGTATGACGCTAGATGAAATGGAAAAGCAGACTATTTTACAGGCTATGAAAGAATACGACGGAAATGTGTCGCGTATGGCCGTAGCACTTGGTATAAGTCGCGCTGCGCTTTATCGCCGCCTGGCTAAATACGGTATCCCGGTCGATAATTAATAAAAACAAAGAGCCGATGAAAGTAAGAAACTGGTTCTGGATATTTAGTGTGATATTGTTGGTCGCCTTGTCGATCCTCTCTTACTTTGTCTTTTATAAATCATCCACTAGTCTTTTTTTTATAGTTGAAGGTTTTGTGCTATTTACTGCGCTATATTTGTTTATATTCTATGGGCGCATTATTAAACCGTTGCATATTATTGGCAATGGTATGGAGTTGTTGCGTGAGCAGGATTTCAGCTCACGTCTACGTTATGTCAAGCAACCTGATGCCGATCGTATTGTTGATATCTTTAACAAAATGATGGAGCAGTTGAAAGACGAACGATTGCATCTCCGTGAACAGAATCATCTTCTTGATTTGCTGATTGACGCTTCTCCGATGGGTGTTGTAATGCTGGATCTGGACCAACGGGTATATACGATCAATCCGGCGGCACATAAGATGCTGGGTCCTTCGTCGGCAGCGGTTGTAGTTGGACAATTGTTGGCTCAGATCGATTCTCCGTTGGCTTCGGCTATGTGCGAAATTCCTCTTTATTGTTCCCGGACAGTACGTTTGGATGGAGCAAATGTTTATAAATGCACGCATTCGTCTTTTATCGATCGAGGATTTCAGCATTCTTTCTATCTGGTGGAGCCGTTGACGCAGGAAGTATTCAATGCCGAGAAGAAAGCTTATGAGAAGGTAATCCGGATGATCGCTCATGAGGTTAATAATACGATGGCGGGTATTTCATCCACATTGGATACCTTACAAAGTACTTTCAGTGGCATCGAAAACATGGATGATGTGTGTGAAGTGCTACGCGTCTCATCAGACCGTTGTTACAGCATGAGTCGCTTTATTACGAATTTTGCCGATGTGGTGCGTATACCTGAACCACAGTTGCGGGTGTTGCAGTTGAATGATGTCGTGACGGCCTGCAAACGGTTTATGGAGACGATTTGCTTGAACCGGAATATAGATATTGTGATGGAATTGAACGAAAAATCGCCTGTCGTGAAACTTGATAATACTCTTTTCGAGCAAGTGCTTGTCAATATTATCAAAAATGCTGCAGAAGCTATTGCTCACGATGGCAAAATATTTATCCGCACAAGTTGTAATCCGTCGTGTCTTGAAATTGCAGATACGGGTAAAGCTATCAGCAAAGAGATTGAGGCCAAGATATTTAGTCCATTTTTTTCTACTAAACCGGATGGACAGGGACTGGGGCTTATTTTTATTCGCGAGGTGTTGCTGAAGCATAACTGCACCTTCTCACTCCGTACGTATGACGATGGATTAACACGATTTCGGATCCTCTTTGGATAATCTGTTTATAGACTCTCTCTAGAGTGGAATGCTGTAACAGAGTTTTAGTGTGTCCATGACAAAGACACTGCGGATGTGACTGATTGTATCCAGTGTCCCTAGCTGATTAATTACGAATTCCTGATAATGCTTCATGCTTGAGACATAAATTTTCAGCATGTAGTCGCAATCACCGCTCACATTGTAGCATTCTGTCACTTCATTCCAGTTCTGCACGGTATCGGTGAACTCGTCGGCGATCTGCTTGTTTATCTGCTTCATTGTGATATTGCAATAAACGACGAAACCGCGGTCGAGCTTGCCAGGATCAAGAATTGCTACATACTTTTGTATGTATCCTTCGCGTTCAAGGCGCTTTAAGCGTTCAAAAGTGGGCGTTGTCGAAAGATGTATTTTGGCTGCCAGTTCTTTGGTTGTCAAACGACAATCGGTCTGCATAACCCGAAGAATCTGGATGTCGGTTGCATCCAATTCTTCCATGTTCTTATTTGAGTTGTCCATGTTATAAAGAATATTATTCTGTTAGAAAGTTTCTTGAATTTAATTGTTGTATGTTCGTTCTTTAAATAAACGCAAATTTAGCCATATTTTCTTATTTATTTTATTTAGTGGGAATATATTTCTAATAGTTGCAACTTTGCATTGTTCAAATCGAGCAGAAATCGGAAAGATTGAGAATTATATACAATTTAAAAATAGAAGAACTATGGCAACAAAGAAATTACATTTTGAGACGCTCCAACTTCATGTTGGGCAAGAACAGGCAGACCCGACAACTGATTCACGCGCTGTTCCAATTTATCAGACCACTTCGTATGTATTTCATAATTCCAAGCACGCTGCGGATCGTTTCGGTCTGCGCGATGCAGGAAATATCTACGGCCGATTGACCAATTCTACGCAAGGTGTGTTTGAAGAACGTGTAGCTGCGCTCGAAGGAGGCGTGGCTGGCCTGGCGCTAGCTTCAGGCGCAGCAGCTGTTACGTATGCCATTCAGAACATTACTAGTGTCGGAGATCATGTCGTGGCTTCGAAAACAATCTATGGAGGATCGTTTAATCTGTTGAATCACACGTTACGCAATTTTGGTGTTGACTCTACCTTCGTTGATCCGGATGATATTAATGCTTTTGAAAAGGCTATCCGTCCGAACACGAAACTAATTTTTATTGAAACTTTCGGTAATCCCAACTCCAACATTACTGATATCGAAGCTACGGCAGCTGTTGCTCATCGTCACAATATTCCACTGATTATAGATAATACATTTGGCACACCCTATCTGATTCGTCCTATAGAACATGGAGCAGATATTGTGATCCATTCGGCGACGAAGTTCATTGGCGGTCACGGCAGTTCTTTGGGTGGTGTCATTGTTGATGGTGGAAAATTTGATTGGAAAAAGAGTGGTAAGTTTCCTCAACTCGCGGAACCCGATCCAAGTTATCATGGCCTTGTGTTCGCTGATGCTGTGGGTGCTGCAGCTTACGTGACGCGGATCCGCGCCATTATTCTCCGTGATACGGGAGCGACGATCTCGCCTTTTAATGCTTTTATTCTTTTGCAGGGGCTTGAGACTTTGTCATTGCGCGTTGAACGTCATGTGTCGAACGCCTTGAGGGTCGTTGATTATTTGAGTAATAATAAGCAAGTTGAGGTTGTTCATCATCCGGCTTTGCCCAATCATCCCAACCACGAACTCTATAAACGTTATTTTCCAAACGGAGGAGGAAGTATTTTTACTTTTGATATAAAAGGCGATGCCCGAAAAGCTCAGGATTGGATAGATCATTTGAAGATATTCTCGTTGTTGGCCAATGTGGCTGACGTAAAAAGCTTAGTTATCCATCCGGCTTCAACCACTCACTCTCAACTAAGCAGCGAAGAGCTGGAAAATCAGGGAATACATCAAAACACAATCCGTCTGAGCATTGGAACTGAACATATCGATGATATTATTGATGACCTTCAACAAGCTTTCGATGCAGTCAAATAATTTTGATGGTGATACTAATTGTAATGTGTGTATAGAAAGAGATGCAATGTTTGCGTCTCTTTTTTTATGGCAACAAGAGGTAACTAAATTTTCTGCAGAAATAGTAGGGTTCGCATGTTATGTTTTTCTTTCTTTGTCGTCATATTAATGAAAATGGACATTGAGACATTTAAAATAACGGTGCTTCCTCTCCGGGAAAAGCTTTTGAATATTTCGCGGAGAATAACGGAAGATGGAGTTGATGCCGAAGATATCGTGCAGGAAGCTCTTCTGAAGTTGTGGCTTATTCGTGATAAACTCGACCGTTATTTAAGCGTAGAGGCTTTGGCTATACAGGTCACGAAGAATCTGTCTATTGACCATATGCGGACGCGGCATGCCGGAGGTCCTCCGCTGGAAACCCTTTCTTTTGATTCGGGCGGGCGTTCTCCGGATGAGCAGCTTGAACAGGAAGACGCAGTAGCCTGCATACGAACTTTGATAAACCGGCTGCCTTTGGTTCAGCAGGCAATTATTCGGATGAAAGATATCGAAGGATATGAATTGCAGGAAATAGCTGATATAACAGGAACGCAAGTTGAAGCGGTTCGTGTGAATCTGTCGAGAGCGAGGAAAAAGGTTCGGGAACAATATATGAAATTAAATAGATAATGAAGATGAAAGTAAGTGATATAGATAATTTGATTGAACGGTATTTTGAAGGTGAGACTACAGCTGAAGATGAACGACATCTGCGAGCTTTCTTCGCTTCAAATGCCGTCCCTGAGAGATTGAGCTCCTATAAGCCTTTGTTTGCTTATTTTGATGAGGAAATTCAGAAAGTGCACCCTCTGAGATTGAATGTAAACAGAGTCTGGCAGAAGAAAAGGAGATGGTTGTATGTCTTGTCGGGAGCTGCAGCAGCCATATTGTTGGTTCTCTTTTTGAACCGGGCACTATATCCGTCAGATCAACGCTATTGTTCGGATAATTATGTGGTTATTAATGGTCGTTGCTACACGGATATTCATACCGTGCGTGCTATGGCTGCCGAAGCCTTGCACGAGGTTGCAACACCTGTTGATGAGTATTTTCCTAAAACGGATATCAATGACAGTGAGCGCCATGTCGTTGACGATCAGTTGAAAGAGTTGGGTTCTATGTTTAACGATAATGAAACAAAAGAATAAGATGAAACATATCAGATATGCATTGTTATTACTTCTGACTTTGTGTTTTTTATTGCCTGAAGAGCTTTATGCTACTGAAACACAGAAAGATTTGAAGATACAGGATGTCTTTATCCGTTATGGAAAACGGAAGAATGTGACGATGGTTGAACTATCGAAAGAGATGTTGGAAACTTATGGGATGACACTCTATAAGAGTATTACCATCAAAAATGATCCAGAGGCGTTGCGATTTACACGTCAGTGCCTGAAGGCTGATCAAAACGGCGCAAGGATAATTAAGGAAATTACCGATGATGGAGGAATTGTTTCGGCCTACTATCAGATGCCCGGGAAAGAAAAGGATATCAATCGATTTGTTCTTTTTAAAGTGAATACCAGGCAGGTGATTACACTAGTGTATATTGAAGGTGAACTGGATAGCGACGATTTGATAACTTTATTGTTTACACGAAAAGATTTATAAATACTAAGGAAAGGAGATATTACGATGAAAAAAATGATTCTACTCATTATAGCCTTTATTACAACAGGTAATTTGATGGCTGCAAGTATGGCGCTTGTACCGAACGACACGATCATTACGCTTAATGGCAAGATTATCGAGATGACTGAAAACGAGGGCCGGACGAAGGTGAAGATTTATAAGGAAAACAGCAATAATAACAAAGAACTGATATATGAGAGTCATTATCGTGATGCGCAAGATGATGAGGATCGTGTGCATGTAACATTAGATAAGGGGCTGGCAGCAGGTGATACAGTCATCAACGTAGGAAATATGAGTCTTATTTTTATGGAGCATGATGGACTAGTGAATGTTAAATTATGCTCACGTACAGATGATGGAGAATGTATTGGGAAAGTGCTGATCTTCGAAGGTCGTTACCGGAATGGTCAGAGCTATGAGAGCCGGCGGTATGTAAAGTCTTTGATCAGAAAAATTACCAATCGCGACAAAGGTTTCGATCCGCATTGGGGCGGTTTTGGAATGGGATTTGCCAATTTCATGGGTTCGAGTGGAATCAACGATGTTGATGGCGTCTCTTTGGAAAGTGGGAATTCTCTGGAATACAATTTAAATTTTCTAGAACATAGTTGGACTTTTTCCAAATATCATTGGGCTGTGATATCCGGTTTCGGTCTTCGTTGGGATCGGTATCGTTTAGATATGAACAAGTATTTTCAGGAAGTCAATGGAGTAACGGTATTGGTCCCAGCACCAGAAGGAATTGTTTATAAGAAAAGTAAGTTGAATACAACGAGTCTGGTCATTCCTTTACTGTTGGAATGGCAGTCGCCTTCGTGCCACGGATCACGTTTCTTTGTTTCAGCCGGAATGGAAGGCGTAGTCAAGACGGCCTCATCTTCAAGAGTGGTTTATAATGATTCGGATGGAAAAGAACAGAAGCGGAAAGTAGATGGCGGTATGACATTGCGTCCTGTAACGATGGATTTCATTATGCAAGCCGGTATTGGTAATTTTGGCGCTTATGCAAAGTATTCTCCAATGGGTTTGTTTGAAAACAATAAAGGTCCGAAAGTACATCCTGTTTCAATAGGTTTGTTTTGGCATATTTTTTAAGGAGTAAGCATATAATAGTAGTTGGTATAAAAGAATATATGTTATCGTTGGCGGAATTGTATTCAATGAATTGAATTGTATTTATTCTTGAAGAGTTTGTTTCTAGAACTATTATTTTTCAAATCTTGTTCGTGATCTGTATTATCTTTTCTGCGAAAGAATTTTTGCACATGTCCTGAAGATTTTTTTTGTTTGTACTTACTTATTTATCGTCTCACATATGTGAATCGACCGTTCCACATATGTGAGACGATCGATTCATATAATATGAATCGATAGAAAGCTGGGAAGGTCTACAGAAATATATCTTTGTGTATACTGAATTTTAGTTTATTATAAGCACAAAATGTTTCAGTAGAACAATAAATCAATATAATAGATTAGCCATTTTACTTATTAACTAATTTCACTGACGGGTTATCTATTTTTTGAAGCAAGATCTATTATGTCTGGTTTTATTGTGAAATAAGATTGAGTTACTGGCCGCTTATTAGATGACTTGTGTGTACAGAGAAAGATTCTTGTTGATGCAGTGGAAAATAAATTTCTCTACACTCTATATAGATTGAAAATAATTCTCTACTTTTGTGCTTTAAAACATAAAAAATAAACGGAAGTTAAAAATGGATGCAACAAAACGTATAAAGCATGCATTGGTATCTGTATACCATAAAGATGGATTGGATGAGATTTTAATGAAACTTCACCGTGAAGGTGTCAGTTTTGTATCAACAGGTGGAACACAAAAATTTATAGAGAGTTTAGGCGTTCCATGTGATGCTGTAGAAGATTTGACAGGTTATCCATCTATATTGGGTGGACGTGTAAAAACACTTCATCCGAAGGTATTTGGCGGGATTCTTTCTCGTCGTGATAATGAAGGCGATATTGCTCAGTTGACTCAATACAAAATTCCGGAAATTGACTTGGTGATTGTCGATTTATATCCTTTTGAAGAAACTGTGGCTTCAGGTGCTGCGGAGCAAGAAATTATTGAAAAAATTGATATAGGTGGTATATCCTTGATCCGTGCCGCTGCAAAGAACTTTAAAGATGTCGTGATTATTGCATCAAAGACTCAATACAAGCCATTTAAGGAGTTATTGGATAAACAGGGCGTTGAGACGACGCTTCAAGACCGCAAATGGTTTGCCAAAGAAGCGTTTGCTGTATCTTCGGGTTATGATACCGCTATCTTCAATTATTTTGATGGGAATCAATGGTCGCATTTCCGTGCAGCTGTTGATGAACCGATGCATCTGCGTTATGGCGAGAATCCTCACCAGGCAGCCAAATTCTTTGGAAAGTTTAATGATATGTTTGAACAACTGCATGGTAAGGAAATATCATATAACAATCTGCAAGATATCGATGCGGCCGTTAGTTTGATTGATGAATTCAATGAATTGACGTTTGCCATATTGAAACATACAAATGCTTGTGGTATAGCTTCACGAGCAAACATTCTTGAGGCATGGAAAGATGCTTTGGCCGGTGATCCGGTTTCTGCATTCGGAGGCATACTTATTGCTAACGGTACAATTAATGCAGCTGTTGCCGAAGAGATTAGCAAGATTTTCTTTGAAGTGATAATTGCACCTGCTTATGATTCAGAAGCTTTGGAAATATTAGAAAAAAAGAAAAATCGTATAATTCTTGTTCGTAAGGAGGGTGCTACATCTCCTTTGCAATATCGTTCTTCCTTGAATGGCGTGTTGGTACAACATAAGGATTTGAGTACTCAGGAAGAATCTGATTTGGAATCAATGTCGGAAAAGAAACCGACAGCACCCGAAGTTGAAGATTTACTTTTTGCTAATAAGATTGTAAAACATAGTAAATCGAATGCAATTACATTAGCAAAGAATAAACAACTTTGTGCAAGCGGCATTGGTCAGACTTCGCGCGTTGATTCTTTGAAGCAGGCTATCGAAAAGGCTAATTCTTTCGGTTTTGATTTGAATGGTGCTGTGATGGCTTCTGATGCATTCTTCCCGTTTTCTGATTGTGTGGAGATTGCAGATAAGGCTGGCATTACAGCTGTTATTCAGCCTGCAGGTTCAATAAATGACAAGCTGTCTGTTGATTATTGTAATGAACACGGTTTGGCTATGGTAAAGACGGGTGTCCGTCATTTTAAACATTAATTTTATTAAAAGTTACAAATGGGATTATTTTCTTTCACACAAGAACTGGCAATGGATTTGGGCACTGCCAATACGATTATTACCTGGAATGATAAGATTGTCGTAGATGAACCTTCCGTAATTGCCCTTGATGCACGTTCGGAAAAGGTTTTGGCTATTGGCCGCCAAGCACGTGAAATGTACGAAAAGACGAATCCGAATATTCGTACTATTCGCCCTCTTCGCGAAGGAGTTATTGCTGATTTCTATGCAGCAGAGCAGATGATGCGGGGTTTGATTAAGATGGCTAATGGTAAGAAACGTTGGTTCGCTCCTTCGTTGCGTATGGTCATAGGAATCCCGTCAGGAAGTACTGAAGTGGAGATTCGTGCCGTACGTGATTCAGCCGAACATGCTGGAGGTCGTGATATATATATGGTGTTTGAACCGATGGCAGCCGCCATTGGTGTAGGGATGGATGTATTAGCTCCTGAAGGTAATATGATTGTTGATATTGGTGGCGGAACAACAGAAATTGCCGTCATTTCATTAGGTGGTATAGTATCAAACAAGTCTATCAAGATGGCGGGTGATGACTTGACGAATGATATTGTAGAGTATATGCGACGTCAGCACAATATTCGCGTTAGTGAACGTATGGCAGAACGAATCAAGATTAATGTAGGTTCAGCATTGAGCATATTGGATAATGCTCCCGAAGATTTTGAAGTCTGTGGTCCTAACCAGATGACAGCTTTGCCTATGAAAGTTCCTGTTTCTTATCAGGAAGTAGCTCATTGCTTGGATAAATCTATTTCAAAGATAGAAGCAGCTGTGTTGAGTGCTTTGGAGCAAACTCCTCCTGAATTGTATGCCGATATTGTAAAGAACGGCGTGTATTTGGCGGGTGGTGGCGCTTTGTTGCGCGGGATTGATAAACGATTACGCGAAAAAATGGGTATTGAGTTCCATGTAGCCGATGATCCGTTACATGCCGTGGCTCGTGGTACGGGTATCGCTTTGAGAAATATTGATAAGTTTAATTTCTTGATCAGGTAATAAAATGAATAATGTGCCGGTTATTATACTGGCAAATTATTGATTATGCGGAAACTGCTAGATTTTTTAATAAGTAAAAGGCATTGGTTTATCTTTCTTGTGCTGGAGATTGTATCGTTCGTGATGATATATCGTAATAATTCATACCAACGAAGCATTATGCTCAGCTCAGCGAATGTGGTTACTGGTTATGTCTCTTCTGTTTCTGCATCGGTTAATTCCTATCTAAATCTTCGTAGCTTAAATAAGGAATTGCTTGAACGCAACGGACAGTTGGAGATGAAACTTCTCGAATTACAGGATCAGATAGATGTGATGAAAGCGGATACGGCGAAATTCGCCGGCTATGTGCCGGATTCTACGGAAGTGTTTACGTATCACTTTGTACCGGCAGAGGTGGTGAACAACAGCGTTTCGCAAATATTTAATTATATTACTATCAATAAGGGACGTAAGGACGGTATTACCCAAGACATGGGAGTGGTGTCGGATAAAGGTGTTGTTGGTATAGTGTCGGTCGTTAACGATCATTTTTCAGTCGTTCTTTCTATTCTCAATCCCAAATTTCGACTAAGTTGTAAAATTCAACGTAGTCAGTATTTTGGTTCGATGATATGGAAGGGACGTAATATTCAGTATGGTAGTTTGGAAGAGCTACCACGTCATGCCGTCTTTAAAAAAGGAGATATTATTGTTACAAGTGGATATTCAGCTATATTCCCTCCAGGCATTCTTGTTGGAAGAATCTGGAATGAGAAAAAGAATTTGGATAATAATTTCTATTCATTGGATGTCAAATTAGCCACAAACTTTGCAACATTGAAAAATGTTCGTATTATAAGTAATTATCGTCAGGCAGAACAACGGAGTTCGGAAAAGGAGGCAGAACAGAATGATTAACAATATTATAAGAAACGTTTTTTATTTTGTTATCTTGGTGTTGATTCAAGTTTTGATACTGAATAACATCCATTTTTTGCGTATAGCTACTCCTTTCCTGTATTTGTATTTTATTATTAAATTGCCAATAGGTACATCGGAAACCAAAGTGGTCGTTTATTCTTTTTTGATTGGTTTTGTGATAGATCTCTTTTCCAATACTCCTGGCATGCATGCTGCAGCTTGTACCCTGACTGGTCTCTTGAGGCAGCCTCTGATCAATTTTTATGTGGGTAAAGATTTGGTTGAAGGTTTATTCCCTTCCTATACAACTTTCGGATACGGAGGTTTTATTCGTTATATGCTTACTTTTGTAGTGATACATCACGTTGCTCTTTTCTTGATTGAATCTTTATCATTCTTTGATCCGTTATTCTTACTGATTCGTATCGTTGTCAGTATCTTAATGACTTCATTGCTTATTTGTATTGTAGAGGCATTCAATATTGAAAGGCAAAAAAGTGGAGAATAATTCAAAACATACATTACTTGAAAACAGACGTTTTGTTATTTATGGGGCAGTAATAGTTGTTGTCCTGATATTTTTGATCCGTTTGTTTTTTCTACAGATAGTTAATAGCAACTATAAAGCATGGGCTGACAGTAATGCTTTTTTGAAAAAAACATTATATCCGGCAAGAGGTGTTATCTACGACAGAACTGGCAAGTTATTGGTTTATAATCAGCCAGCATACGATATTATGCTTATCATGCATGAAGTACAACCTTTTGATACACTTGACTTCTGCAATATACTGGGAATCACCCGCGAACAGTTTGTAAAACGAATTGAAGATATAAAGAATCGGCGATTGAACCCAGGTTATTCAGCTTATGTTCCTCAGTTATTTATGAATCACCTGTCTATTCGAGAGTATGGTATTTTGCAGGAGAAAATGTATAAGTTTTCGGGGTTTTATATACAGAGCCGTACAATACGCGAATATTCTTTTCCTAATGCGGCTCATCTGTTGGGAAATGTAGGAGAGGTTAATCGCGGTGATATCGAAAAAGATAATTATTATGTACAGGGAGATTATTCCGGTCGTTCAGGAGTGGAATCCTCATATGAGAAAGAGCTGAGAGGAAGCAAAGGGGTTGAAATTCTGCTTCGTGACGCCCATGGTCGCATTAAGGGACATTATGACGATGGGAAGCATGATGTTGCACCTGTATCTGGAAAAAATCTAAAGTTATCTATCAATATTGATTTACAGTCTTTTGGAGAAAAGCTTATGCGTAACAAGCGTGGAAGCATTGTTATGATTGAGCCTGAAACGGGAGAGGTTTTATGTATGGTTTCTTCTCCGACATATGATCCTAGTTTACTTGTTGGGCGTCAGCGCGGAAAGAATCATCGTGAGTTAGAACGGAATCCCGATAAGCCTTTGTTAAACCGTGCCATTATGGGATATTATCCTCCAGGCTCGACATTTAAGCCTACACAAGCTTTGACGTTCTTGCAGGAGGGCGTTATTACGAGAGAAACATTGTATACTTGTAATCATGGATACCCCTTTCGTGGTGGCAAACCGGCATGCCATGCTCATGCTTCTCCTTTGAATGTTATATATGCCTTGACAACTTCCTGCAATTCTTTTTTTTGCTGGGGATTGCATTATATGCTTGATGTTCGCAGTCGTTTCCCATCTGTTCAGGTAGCTTTTGAAAAATGGAAGAATTATTTGGTTTCTATGGGATATGGTTATAAATTAGGTATCGATTTGCCTGGTGAAAAAAGAGGTTTTATTCCTAACAGTAAGTATTACGATAAGTATTATCGAGGT
>JAQWBH010000115.1 GCA_028707405.1 Parabacteroides sp.
GTACTTCCTTTACCTAAAACGGATTCAACTCGGATGCTCCCCCCCATTTGAGTCACCAGTCCTTTACATATAGCCAATCCCAGTCCGACGCCTTTGTCCATTTCTTTCAATTGAACAAAACGCGAGAAGATGTCATCTAATTTGTCCTCCGGGATGCCTTCTCCTGTATCTTTAACGAAAAAACATACTTCGTTTACTTGAATATGATATCCGAATTGAATAGAGCCTTTTTCAGTATGCTTGATGGCATTATTCAGCAAGTTAGTAATAATTTGTGTCAATCGGTTGGGATCAGTGTAGAATGTCAGGTTATCTTCTGCATTCAATTCCAGATTTACCTCGGGCGGCATTCTGAGGAGTGTTGCCCCATAAATTTCACTCATCAGCGGTAATAATTCAGTGCTTTGATATTTGAGTTGCATGCTGTTTGATTCGATTTTAGATAAATCAAGAACATCGCTTATCAACCGTTGCAGCAAGATATTATTATTCTGAATTATTTTGGCATATTGTTCTCGGTTTTCTTTGTCATCTTCGTCTATCAGTACCTGAGAGAATCCCACTATAGCATTAAGCGGGGTACGTATCTCGTGATTCATGTTTGCCAGAAATGCTGATTTAAGTCGGTCTGCTTCTTCTGCTTTTTCTTTAGCCTTTTTTAGCTGAATGCCATATTTGTAACGCGCATAAGCGATGTATCCGAAAGTGATGCAGGCAAGTAACATTAGTATAATTCCACCTTCCATTACCAGCATTTGTGAGTGATCTTTAGCTGATTTGAGTTCCATTTGCTTATTTTGCAAAGCAAGCTTATCCATATCATGCTGATTGCGTAACTTGGCCAGATCGTTATAATATTGTGAAGACATCGTGGAGTCGTTAAGTGCAATATATTGGTCATATAGTTGGCATGAACGTTGATAATCTCCTAATAATGAATAAACCTCGGCTTGATAAGAGATGAGTTTCAAATAGTTTTTGAGTTTGTTTTTAACGCTAATCTTATGGATCATCTCCTGACTCAGTTGAAGCCCTTTTTCATATTGTTTATTGTTTTTGTAATAAACCATCCATACGTAAGCCAATGTTTCATCTCCTTTTGTATCACCTCCTAAAGCATCAATTTTTATCAGATTTCGATAAGCTACATCCATTTTATTTTCTTTACTTGCATCGATAGCTACTGTCCTGAAATAGACGTACTTCATGTAATTTAGAGAGATATCGTTACCCAAATTTCTGATTTTATTCTTTTCGCAGTAGGAAATGCACAGCCCTAACTCATTCAGATAGTGTTTGTGAGAGGCAATGCTTACTTCTTCATTATTTAGTAATTGACGTAAGATATTTACTCGTTTTGACAAAGGAGCATTGCGTTTTCTCATTTTCTCGAGAACTTCCTCATATAACTCTTGTCCTTCTTTAATGAGGTTTTGGCTGAAATAAGAAAAGGCAAGTCCTTGTTGGGCTATTTCTTCTCCTTCGGGATAATGCAGAGTCTTCGCTTGATCCATCATTTGCTTCACTGCTTCCAGCACTTTGTCATTCTTTCCTTCGTTGACCATCGAATAGATGTTCCATCCTTTAATCCTGAACAGATCTTCCAAACGGTTTTGGGCAATGAACAACGGCTCAGATAGGTTAAGATAATATCGTAGACTGTCTGGTATGCGTGAATAATAATACTGACAAAGCAAAAAGTAGGCATTAGTTTTGTAATAGTTGTTATTCTGATCAGTCGCTTCGTGTAACAGGCGTTCTGTTTCAGCAATTCTACCCTCGTTGCGTAATGAATAATTGGCAACACTGTCCATCAGAATCAGTTTCCCTATTCCTCTGGAATGGTCTAAAGTATTCTTACTCCTTTGATTGCCCCAAACAAATAAAGGAGTAAGAAGTAAGAGAATGACTATAGGCCATCCATGTCTCATAATTTTATTTTAGAGCAGCAATGCTCTCTTTAATAGAGTTGATTTTATTTTCAGCATCAGCTTGCTTTTTACGTTCCATTTCAATTACTTTAGCCGGTGCTCTGCATACGAAACTTTGATTGTCAAGTTTCTTCATTACCGAGGCAAGGAACCCTTCCTGATATTTAAGTTCCTCTTCTAGCTTTGCTATCTCTGCCGCTTTGTCGATCAAGCTCCCCAGCGGTACGGAGTATTCAGTGGTACGTACCAGAAAAGAGGTGGATCCAGCTGATTTTTCATTTGTTGTCTGTATCTCCGACAGACTGCACATTTTCATGATGACCGCATTAAATTGTGCATCGTGTGGACCTAATACTTGGAGTGTCAGTTGTTCTTTATTCGGAATGTTTTTTTGTAAGCGGATAGTACGAACATTGCTGACAATCTCTTTGGAGATTTCAAATGCATCCAGAAATGCAGCGTCAGTAGCTTCCGCTTTTGGCATTTGTGCCATCATAATGCTTTCGCCTGTCTTGCGCTGTTCGAGAGCTTGCCATAACTCTTCGGTGATAAATGGCATAAACGGATGCAGCATTCTTAACAGATAATCGAAGAACCCTAGCGTAGCCATATAAGTGGTTTTATCGATCGGTTGCTGAAATCCCGGCTTGATAATTTCCAAATACCAAGATGAGAACTCGTCCCAGAATAGTTTATAGATGGCAGTTATGGCTTCACTGAGACGATATTTGCCGAATGAATCTTCTACCTCATCGGCTGTTTTGTCTAACTGCATCTTAAACCATTTTACAGCCGTTGCTGATGCTTCCGGTTGGACCGCATTCTCATCGACCACCCATCCTTTGACCAGACGAAACGCGTTCCAGATCTTATTATTGAAGTTACGTCCCTGTTCGCATAAAGATTCGTCAAAAGGAATATCATTGCCTGCCGGTGCCGCCATCATCAATCCCATACGAACGCCGTCGGCCCCGTATTGTTCGATAAGTTTCAGCGAATCGGGAGAGTTCCCTAATGATTTAGACATTTTTCGACCCAGTTTGTCGCGAACGATCCCTGTGAAGTAGACATTGTGAAAAGGCATCTTTCCGCGATATTCGTACCCCGCCATAATCATTCGTGCGACCCAGAAGAAGATGATGTCAGGTGCTGTAACCAAATCGTTTGTCGGATAATAATAGTTTATCTCTTCGTTATTCGGTTCAGTGATGCCGTTGAACAGTGAAATGGGCCATAGCCATGATGAAAACCAGGTATCAAGAACATCTTCATCCTGACGTAGGTCGACCACGGCAAGTTGCTCGTTGCCGGTTCTCTTTTTTGCCATTGCCAGCGCTTCTTCCGCCGTCTCGGCTACTACATAACCCCCTTTGGGCAGGAAGTATGCCGGGATTCGATGCCCCCACCACAATTGCCGGCTGATACACCAGTCTTTGATGTTTTCCATCCAGTGACGATAGATATTTTGGAATTTTGCAGGGTAGAACTTGATGTCGTCGTTCATGACTGGATCAAGTGCAATCTTAGCTAGATGTTCCATCTTCAGAAACCATTGCATGGAAAGTTTTGGTTCGATAGGAATGTTTGTGCGTTCGGAAAATCCTACTTTGTTATCATAATCTTCCACTTTCTCCAATAACCCCGCAGCAGACAGGTCTTTTTCTATTTGCTCGCGCACATCAAAACGGTCCATGCCTACATAAAGACCGCCTGCTTTACTGATTGTTCCATCATCGTTAAAAATATCTATTGAAGGTAAGTTATATTTTTCTCCTAACATATAGTCATTTACGTCATGGGCAGGCGTCACTTTCAAACAGCCTGTACCGAATTCGATATCTACATATTCGTCTTCAATAACCGGTATGACGCGGTTCACCAGTGGAACGATCACTTTTTTCCCTTTCAGGTGCGTGTTCTTGGGGTCATTCGGATTGATACACATCGCCGTATCGCCCATAATGGTCTCCGGACGTGTTGTAGCCACAACGGCATAGCCTGTTTCGCCTTCTATTTTATAACGCAGATAATACAATTTACTATGCTCTTCCTTGTAAACGACCTCTTCGTCAGACAAGGCTGTCTTGGCTTTCGGATCCCAATTTACCATTCTGACGCCGCGATATATCAATCCTTTGTTATAAAGGTCGACAAACACTTTGATGACACTTTTTGAGCGCGTTTCATCCATTGTGAAAGCTGTGCGATCCCAGTCGCATGAAGCGCCCAGCTTACGCAATTGCTTGAGGATGATGCCACCGTGTTCTTCTTTCCATGCCCAAGCATGTTTCAAAAACTCATCGCGTGTAAGATCGGTCTTTTTTATTCCTTCCTGAGCCAGTTTGTTTACTACTTTAGCTTCCGTAGCTATTGATGCATGATCGGTGCCGGGTACCCAACAGGCATTCTTTCCGTGCATACGCGCGTGACGCACCAAAATATCTTGAATGGTATTGTTAAGCATGTGTCCCATGTGAAGTACGCCAGTGACGTTGGGGGGTGGAATCACAATAGTGTACGGTTCGCGACCGTCTGGTTTCGATTTAAAAAGCCCGTTATCCAACCAATATTGATACCATTTACCCTCTACTTCTTCAGGGTTGTACTTACTTGCAATTTCCATAACTGTTCTCTGTTTCTAAATTATTCATTTTTATTGAACTCGAAAAAAAGTTCATACAACAAAGGGCAAAGGTACTAAATTTGTTTATTTTATTTATAGAATCATTTTAAAAAAGACTATACAAATGCAATGTTGCCGGATTAACTTGACACGATAGTATTTAATGCTTACCTTTGCATGTCAGAGATAGGAACAGAGATTATGTTGATTGACTTAGAACAAAAAGAGATAGCCGATATTTATAGTACGCCGATATTTCAACAAACTTCTTTTTGGTGTAATGTAAAGCACAAATTGGGTATTCCGTCTGATGCTTTTGAATTCAAGGTGAGGAATAGTGAATTGTATTCCAATGTGGGTGGTTATTCTTATACAAATGGTGATTTTGTCATTCTCTATCAGCAACTTAATGCCGATGATTGCATTGCTTATATTCCTTACGGGCCAGAGGTTGAACCTTCTGAAGAGAATCAGGGTAACTTCTTGGAAGAATTGTCCGAAGGTCTTCGTTCGTACCTCCCTAAATGCTGCATAGCTATCCGCTATGATCTGAATTGGGAGTCGCATTGGTGCAAGGAGTCCGATTATGATGAGAATGGTATCTGGAAAGGTGAACCTGATAAGACATATCAAGAGCTTCAGCTCAATTTCAACACAAATAACTGGAATCTTAAAAAATCAAATAGTAATGTGCTCCCCAAGAATACACTCATGCTTGATTTGCATGACGACAATGAGACGATTCTTTCGCGCATGAAGCCCAAGACCCGATATAATATTCATTTGTCGGAACGAAAAGAAGTGGACGTCCGTTCGGTAGGGATCGAACAGCTGGATGCATGGTATGGCTTATATTGTGAGACAGCTTATCGTAATGGTCTGCATGTGAATAGTCTGAACTATTTCCGTTCTGTACTTGCCGCCAAGATGGACGACACGGATAAGGATGTCAATGTAAAGTTGCTTATTGCTTATCTGGGCGACGAGCCTCTGGCTGCCATGTTTCTGGTTATTTCGAGTCATCGTACCACTTATTTGTATGGAGCCTCTTCGTCCGAACATCGCAATCTGATGCCTACCTATGCCCTTCAGTGGAAGGCTATTCAGATAGCTAAAGCAATGAATTGCTGCGAATACGATTTTTTCGGCATCTCTCCTAGTCCTGATCCGTCGCATCCGATGTACGGTCTTTATCGTTTTAAGAGAGGTTTTGGAGGTGATATCTTTCATCATTTGGGCTGTTGGGATTATCCTCTCGATCAGGGGAAATATCAGATGCTTCAAGCCTATGAGATGAATAGTCACGGATATTATATGTAGAAGTGGCGTTCTTTTATAAGTTGTATTTTCCAAAAATCAGACTAACATTTCCGGCGCATAATTCAAAATGGTAACATGAATTGTTGGATTATAGAATACAATTTATTATCTTTGCATAAAATGGAAAAGCTTTGGAATATTAACTATATTCGTTTGATGACGGCGAACTTCATGATTTATTTTGCTTTTTATCTTCTTACGCCGTTACTCCCCTTGTATCTCAGCGAGCAATTTGGTGCGACTAAGGATACCATAGGAATGGTTCTATCCGGATATACTATCGCGGCGTTGCTTTCGCGACCGTTCAGCGGATATATTGTAGACAGTTTTAATAGAAAGAAAGCGCTGATAATATTTTTCTTTTTCTTTTTTATCTTGTTTGCAGGATATATCGTTGCCGGCACACTATTGATGTTTGCCATAATAAGAACGCTTCATGGCTTACCTTTCGGATCTGTTACCGTTGCCAATAGCACTCTTGCTATTGATGTGCTACCCTCTTCACGGCGTAATGAAGGGATCGGTTATTACGGGTTGAGCAATAATCTGTCGATGGCTATTGCTCCATCAGCAGGTATATACATTTATCAGGCTACAAACAATTTTCAGATTCTTTTTTGGATTGCTTTGATTATGGCCATGCTCGGTTTATTTGCGGCATCAAGTGTTCAGGTGAAGCAGAAAGAAATCGCAAAGAACAGAAACAAGCTCTCTCTCGACAGGTTTTTTTTGACACGTGCATGGTTGTTGGCGATAAACATTTCCTTTTTCGGATTCTGTTTTGGCGTCCTCAGTAATTATCTCGCCATTTACGGCAAAGAGCAGTTGGGTATTACAAGTGGGACTGGTACTTATTTCTTGTTGCTTTCTATGGGGCTGGTGCTCTCACGTCTGCATGGCGCTAAATCATTACGTGCAGGCAAATTGACACATAATGCGGCTTATGGCATTATTATCTCCCTTGCAGGATATCTATTATTTGTGTCATGTCATTACATGATTGCCTATTATGCTTCCGCATTTCTTATAGGTCTTGGCAACGGCCACATGTATCCGGCTTTTTTGAACATGTTTGTTAACGTGGCGCATCATAATGAACGCGGAACGGCCAATTCTTCCATATTGACCTCCTGGGATTTGGGATTTGGGATAGGTATACTTTTAGGTGGAGTGCTGGCTGAATATTTTGGTTATCAAGTTGCATTCTGGACTGTGTTTGCCATAAACGCCATAGGTGTAATTCTGTTTTTTACTGCCACCCGTACATTCTTTCGTCATAAATCATTGACAAATGCCAGATAAATATCATTAGGACTTTTCTATATATTCAAGCAAACATTGACCTCCCCCGAAAAAAAGGCAGTTAAAAATTAGAGTTTCAAGCTTAAATAGTTATATTTATTCAAATTGTTTTTGTTATGAAACGATCAAAGTTTACAGAGTTGCATATATCTGCTTTCTTGTTAGAATGACGGCAACAAAAAAACTATGCATGCTATCTATCATTCGAAGAGCATGCATAGTTTGAAGTTTATACAAATAACAGATTATTCGTAACCCGGAGTCTGCGTCAGTTTTGGATTCTTATCCATATCTGCCTGAGGTATAGGCAAGTATCTCTGATAATCCTGAAATGCACGATTTTCAATCAGGCGGTCGGCTGCGTTAGCGGCTGTCGGTAAAGTCTGAACGAAACGTTTGTCGGGATCGGTCTGATTATAATCAATCGTACCGATCATTCTGTACAACGGACCGTTCATAACTGAGTTGGCAACCAGTTTACCACTGTCGTCTTTCCAGCGAATGATATCCTGACGACGGAATCCCTCGCCTGCAAGTTCGAGGGTGCGCTCGCGTCTAACCAATGTCCGAATCTTCGATTGTGTATTGTATTTGTTTCTGTCAACAGGGGTCATTCCACCGCGAGTTCTAAGCTGGTCGACAAGATTCAGCGCCTCGGCGAGATTGTCGTTGAGTTCAACATCGCATTCTGCTATTGTCAGCAACACTTCTGCATAGCGGAAGAAGATCGGACAGAGATTGTCGTTGTTTAATGCTGCTGAATATTGAGAGATCGGCGCTGCATATTTGGCAAAGATCAGACCCGTTTTCGAGGCGTTATCGGCAACCATATAATAGTCGTAGTTCTTTGCACCATTGATGGTTTTATCAACTGTGTTGATGACACGTTTTTTGCCATCGTATCCAATCCAGTCTTCGCCCGGATAAACAACTGTATTTTTTAATCGCGGATCACGGTTTGCATACGGGTGTGCAGCATCATAACCTGAACCTGCTTCACCAGGCATCAACCCGTTTTTCATTTCGAACATGTCTACCAGATTCGCTGTCGGAACCCATGAAGCCCAACCACCGTCCTGATTGTTGAATATACGAATGGCATCAGTAAAAGCAAACGTATTGGCCGTATGTTGATAAGCATAGATAATCTCTTTTGAGTTCTGGCCGGCAATGTTGAACATCCCCAAAAAGTCCGGATCCAATTCATACTGATTCAGATTGACAATCTTGCGAGCAGCTTCCCGGGCATCGGTATAATTGCCCCAGTATAGATTTGCTCTCATCAGGATAGCAAGAGCCGTTCCTTTTGCGATACGTCCTTTTTGTGAAGGCTTGTCGCTCAAATTGGGAATGGCGGCATTCAGTTCGTCGAGAACGAATTTTTTTACTTCCGATTCTGAATTTCTAGGCAATTGCGCTTCTTCAGAAGTGTTAGGTGTTGTTGTCATCAACGGAACACCTCCGTACCACCAGCAAAGACGGAAATAGTTCCATGCGCGGATGGTTCTGACTTGAGAAATCAGATCGTTCTTATAAGATTCATTTGAAAAAGATACTTTGTTGATATTCTGAAGGAACAGATTACAACGCTGAATCGTTACATACTTGTAATACTGGACTGCATGTGCGGCCGTCGGCGTTCCGGTAGCTACATAAGCGTAGCTTTTGGTTCTTGTGTAGTTGTATGCGATATCCGACATGATATCTTCGAAGAAGACGATAGAAGAACCCTGGCTGTAGTCGACCCATTGATTGTAGCAGGCCGTTACAGCTGATTCTGCATCTTTCTCTGTTTTCCAGTAAGTGGCAGGGGTCAGCGCATCTTTAGGATACTGGTCGAAGAAATCTCCGCAAGAAGTCATTGACAAACCACTCCCTAAAAGTAATGTCAGGCCTATTATTTTATTTATTTTCATGATTGTATACTTTTAGAATGTTACATTAATACCGAATGAATGAGTTTTGGAATTTGGATAGAAGTACCCATTGCCGTCCGGAGATTCTGGATCAGCGTTTACTTCGAGGTTATCGAAGGTGATTAAATTCTCACCCGAATAGAACAGACGTGCACGGCTGACACCCAGCTTTTCTGTGAATTCCTTCGGCAATGTATAGCCAACGGAAATATTCTTTACTCTTACGTAGTTGGTATTGACACACCAGAAGCTGGAATAGATAGACGGATGGCTGGCTGACGTCTGACCTTCTGCAACGCGTGGCCATGTACCGTTAGGATTGCTCTCCGACCATGATTTGAGCCATGCTGTTGACGGATGTGAAGTATCGCCTGTGAAATCACCCGTTACCGATTCGCTGAAGTAGCGTGAAACATGGGCAACGCCCTGGAATAAAACAGCAAGATCTATATTCTTCCATCCAGCTGACAGCTTGCCGCCGAAGGTGAATTTAGGAAATCTGTTGCCAATAACATCTCGATCGGCTGCGGTCAGCTTGCCATCGCCATTGACATCCTTAAAGCGAAGATCCCCTGCCATGAACTTACGACCGATCGGATTGCCGTATTGCTTTGTATAAGCATCGGCTTCTTCCTGACTTTGGAAAAGACCGTCGGCAACATAGCCGTAATATGAATGATAGGATTTGCCGACTCTGTCAATATAGTAATCGCTGATGATTTCTTTAACACCGCCAAGATCCAGAAGTTCATTCTTGTTGTATGCGAAGTTCAGGTTTGCACCGAAATTCCAGTCTTTGAATTTTTTCTGCCATCCTAAAGAGGCTTCGAGACCGCTGTTCTTTACTTTGCCGATATTATCATTATAGGGATCCATACCGAATGTTCCCGGAACAGGTACTTCCATAATGATATCGCGTGTTGTACGTGCATAATAATCGACTGACAAAGAAAAGTCGTTCAGGAATGAAGCATCCAAACCGATACCTACATTGGTTGTTGTTTCCCAACTGATTGACGATAGTTTCTGTGCTGTTTTCGTTATACCCGTTGTCAGAGTATTGTCGAATATGTAATTCTTGCCGATATAATAGGTCTCCAACCAGGGATAGTATTCAGTCAATGCATCCTGATTTCCCAGTTCACCCCACGAAGCTCTGATTTTTAAAGACTGCAACCAGTTTTGTGTAGCCTTCATGAATGATTCTTCAGACAGACGCCAGCCTCCTGAAAAAGAGGGGAAATATCCCCAGCGGTTGTTTTTACTAAAACGAGAAGAACCGTCGGCACGAAGATTGGCTTCGAACAGATATTTGCCTTTATAGTCATAATTGAGACGGCCGAAGTACGACATCAGTGAAAGTGAACGGGTGTAGTCACCGTTGGTCTGTGTCGAAGCATCACCGGCATTCAGGTCAGTCAATTCATTGTTAGGAAAAGTATTTCTGGTTCCATTCAGTTGTTTGAAATTGTATTTTTCCGCTTTGTAACCCAATAAAGCTTTGACATGATGATCGGCAAATGTTTTTTCATAATTGGCAAGCCCGTCAAACGAGATTCTGTCCCAAAGTTCCGTGTATGTATACAAAGAGTTTGGTCCATGATATCCTGTCTTGTAACTTACATCTTTCATGAAACGACTGAAGTCTTTTACATCAGATACATAAGCGAGCTGTGCTGTTAGTTTCAATCCGTCGATAACGTTCCAGTCTGTTGCTACGATACCCGAGAAATTCTGTTGTTTTGTTTTTGCTCTTTCGTCGATATCCAACCAGGCTATCGGGTTTCCATCGCCGATGGATCCGTAACTGCCATCCTCATATTTGTAGGGGATCCATGGAGCAATACGGCTTAACTGATGGAAAATACCACCTGACAAGTCGCTTACGCCATATGAAGGGATAGGTTCGGAAAAATTGTTGTGGATATACGACATGTTCGAACGTACGTTGAAATATTTGGAAAGTTTGAGATCCAGGTTCGAACGCAGGTTGAACTGTTCACGGTCACTGTTACGCATTGTCCCTTCTTGTGACAGATAGCCACCTGACAACATATATTTTACGTCGGATGAACCTCCGTTGATATTGATATTGTGCTTATGCATCAGACCGGTGCGGAAAGCCAGATTGTACCAATCGGTATTCGGATAGTTATATGGATCGGAGCCGTCTCTGAACTTCTGAATTTCCTCATTGCTGAAACGAGCTGTCTTACCGGCCGAAACCAACGCCTGATTGTATAATGTGGCATAATCGGCCGACGACATCTTTTCAATCAGGTTCGCAACGTTCTGGAAACCTACTGTACCATTGTATGAAACAACGGACCTACCTTCTTTTCCGTGCTTGGTTGTGATCAGAATGACGCCGTTGGCGGCTTTAGATCCGTAAATGGCAGCCGAAGCGGCATCTTTCAAGATAGAGATGGATTCAATATCATTCGGGTCAATCTGGTCGATTGTACCTGTTTCGATTCCATCCACCAGAATATACGGATCCGAATTGTTCAATGTGCCTTTACCACGAATCTGGAATGAAGCGCCATCGCCGCCTGGTTTACCAGAAGCCGACAGGGCCGTAACGCCTGGAGCCAGTCCTTGTATACCTGCTGATACTGAAGTGATAGGACGATCATTTAACTCTTTTTGAAGGACGGAGGCTACTGCGCCTGTCATGTTTACTTTGGCTTGTGTGCCATAACCTACCACGATTACTTCTTCAAGGTTCTGCGTGTCTTCAGCAAGCTTGACTGCAAAAGAATTCTTGTTGCCAACGGAGATGTCCTGTGTCAGATAGCCCAGATAGGATATCTGCAGGATAGCTGATGGCGACACATTGAGTGTGAACTTACCATCTACGTCTGTCATGATTCCGTTTGTAGTCCCTTTTTCAATCACATTCGCTCCGATAATCGGCTGACCGCTAGCATCGATAACTGTGCCGGAAATGTGCTTCTGGTTTTGTTGTGTTACTTGATAGAATCCCCCATTGATTGAACTTACAGGAACCTTCACTCCCCCTGCATAAACAGCAGTCGAAACATTCAGGGCACACAAAATTAATCCTACTGAAGATAGTTTCATTTTAGGGCTAATTTTCTTTAGGGTTGGAGAAGTTTCCTACCGCGATTTAAATGTAAAATGCATAAATGTTTAATTTAGTGTTGTAAATTGTTGTTAGTTAGACAATATATTCAATTATTTGATGAATGATTTA